>NZ_LZKK01000351.1 GCF_001672815.1 Mycobacterium sp. E796
GCCCATCCCGCCCCGCCGACGAGCAGCGCCGAGACGCCCAGGCTGGTCAGCGCCTTCCCGCGGCCGCGCGCGGCGGCCAGCGTCAGGAGCGCGCACAGACCGCTCAGGGCCGCCGCGCCGGCGCTGATCCAGGGCCCCCGCCTGGCCAGCGTGCTCAGCCGCCCCGGCCGCACCGACGACGGCATCGACGCCGTGAGCGGCACCGTCAGGTTCGCCGGCACCGTCACGTGGTGCCGGGCCAGCACCTGCTGCATAGCGGCGTCGTTGAGCATCGGGGCCACGTCGATCGCCCATTCCGCGGACCCGTCGGCGGTGAACAGGTAGCGATGCGCCGCCCGGTTCGCGCGGGCGAACAGCGGCGGGAACCCCGGCCCGGCCGTGAACGCGGCGGCGACGTCGTGCACCTCCGAGCCGTCCACCGGGTAACGCCCCCCGCCGTGCGCCGCGATCAGCGCCATGGCCCGGGTGGTGAGTTCGGCCGCCATCGCCGACTGCAGGGCGGGATCGCCGGCGGCGCGCTGCGCCAGCGCGGCGTAACCGTCCTCGCTGACGAGGTTGCGCTGCGCCCACGACGCCGGGATCGCTACGGCCAGGGCGAGCGTGGCGGCCAGCCACAGCAGCACGGTCGCGGCGAATCGCACGCCCTAGAACCTACTGAATGCCCCGCACGTAGGCGGCCTGCCCGAGGTGCTGGGCACAGTCGTCGATGATGCTCACCAGCCGGGCGCTGGCCGTCACCGGCGGGTCCCAGTTGGTGTCGACGACGCGGGACAGCTCGCCGGCGGTCACGCTGGCGATGTATTCGAGGGTCAGCTTGTGCACCGCGTGGTAGTAGCCGGCCAGCAGCTCCGCCGGCGCCTTGACCTTCGCCACCTCGTCGGGGCCGTGCCCGTAGCCGGTGTCGTTGCGCGGCAGGTCCAGCCCGAAGCGGTCCACCCAGCCGTCGCGAGTCCACACCTGCTCGACGCCGGCCACATGGGCGAGCTGTATGTCCTGCACCCGCGCGCTGTGCCAGATCAGCCAGGCGATGCTGTTGGCGTTCGGCGTCGGGCGGTAGTCGGACACCTCGTCGGTCAGCCCGTCGGTGAGCTCGTCGACGTGCTCGATCAACCGGGTGAACGCGTCGCGAAGCAGTTCCTGTGTGGCGGCGTCGCTTTCAGCTCCCATACGGCCGACACTACGCGCCGTGCCAGACCGCCTCGACGTTGTTGCCGTCGGGATCGCGCACGAAAGCGCCGAAATAGCCGGGGTGGTATTCGGGCCACAGCCGCGGCTCGTGCAACGACTCGGCGCCCCGTTCCACGGCCGCCCGGTGAAAAGCGCGCACCGCGTCCTCGTCGGCGGCCGCGAAGGCCAGGTGCACCTCCCGAGCCGGACCCATCCCCGCCCCGTCGGAGATCCAGAACGCGGGCTTGCCGTCGCGGCCGTACCCGATGGCCCGGCCGAAATCCAGTTGCCGCGAGAACCCGAGCACTCCCAGCACGTTGTCGTAAAAGTCCTGCGATTTCGGATAGTCGGCGCAGTTGATTCCGACGTGATCGATCACGGAAGAGATCCTGGCACGACCCACCGGCGCGGTCGTAGATTATTTAGATGACCTACGACCTGATCATCCGCAACGGCAGCATCGTCGACGGGCTGGGCGGTGAGCCGTACGTCGGCGACGTGGCGGTGAAAGACGGCGTCATAGCGGCCGTCGGGTCCGTGAACGGGGATGGCGCCAAGCGGGAGATCGACGCGACCGGCCTGCTGGTCACGCCCGGTTTCGTCGACCTGCACACCCACTACGACGGCCAGTCCATCTGGTCGGAGCGGCTGACGCCGTCGTCGGCGCACGGGGTGACCACGGTGGTGATGGGCAACTGCGGGGTCGGGTTTGCGCCGTGCCGCCGCGAGGACCACGACGTGCTCGTCGACGTGATGGCCGGGGTCGAGGACATTCCCGGCGTCGTCATGACCGACGGCCTGCCGTGGAATTGGGAGACCTTCCCCGAATACATGGACGCGCTGGACGCGGGCAAGCGCGACATCGACGTGGCCGCCTACCTGCCGCACTCGCCGCTGCGGGTGTATGTGATGGGTCAGCGCGGCGCCGACCGCGAGCCGGCCACCGCCGAAGACCTGGCCAAGATGCGGGCGCTGGCCAAGGAGGCGATCGAGGTCGGCGCGCTCGGCTTCGCGTCGTCGCGGCTGACGATCCACAAGACCGAAAGCGGTTCGCCCATACCGAGTTACGACGCCGCCCGCGAGGAGATCGAAGAGATCGCCAGGGGCGTGGTCGACGGCGGCGGCGGCCTGCTCCAGTTCGTGCCGGACATCCCGGCCGGCGGCTATCAGCCGGTGCTGCAGACGGTCTTCGACGTGGCCGAGGACGTCGGGCTGCCGGTCACGTTCACCCTGGTCGTCGCCAACGCCGGCGACCCGACGTGGCCGGACGCCATCACCATGATCGAGAAGGCCAACTCGAGGACGCCCGGGGACGAGCCGCAGGTCACCGCGCAGCTGCTGCCGCGCCCGATCGGGTTGATCATCGGGCTGCAACTGTCCGCCAACCCGTTCGTCCTCTACCCCAGCTACCGCGAGATCGCGCACCTGCCGCTGGCCGAGCGGGTCGCCGAGATGCGCAAGCCGGAAGTCCGCGCCCGCATCCTGGCCGACAAGCCCGGCGTCGGCCACCCCATCCTGTACGTGGCCCAGATGTGGGACTGGATCTTCCCGCTGGGCGACAACCCCGACTACGAGCCCGACCCGTCGACCAGCGTCGGGGCCCGCGCCCGCGCCCGCGGGGTGGATCCGATGGAGGAGGCCTACGACCGGCTGCTCGACGACGAGGGACGCGCCACGCTGCTGGTCGCGACCAGCAACCTGCAGGGCAACTCGCTCGACACCGTCGGCGAGCTGCTGCACCGCGACGACGTCGTGCTCGGGCTCGGCGACGGCGGTGCGCATTACGGGATGATCTGCGACGCCAGCTACACGACGTACTTCCTGGCCCACTGGGCCCGCGACCGCAAGTCCGGGCGATTCACGGTGCCGGAGGCCGTACGCGAGTTGACCTCCGTGCCGGCCCGCGTCGCCGGTCTGGGCGACCGCGGCCGCATTGCCGTCGGCTACAAGGCCGATCTCAACGTCATCGATCACGCCGCCCTGCGGCTGCACAAACCCGTGATCCGACACGACCTACCCGCCGGCGGCCGGAGACTGGACCAGACCGCCGAAGGATATGTGACAACGGTGGTTTCCGGTGAAATAATTGCCGAAAATGGCGTTCCGACCGCCGCGCGGCCAGGGAAGTTGGTCCGGGGCCGAAAGCCTATTCCGGTACCTGGTCGATAACGCCACGAAGGGCGGCCCTCCCCGGTTAAGTTGGGTTAGTGACAAGCCCGCATTTTGCGTGGTTGCCGCCAGAAATCAACTCGGCACTTATCTACGCCGGTCCCGGGGCGGCGCCGCTGCTTGCTGCGGCCGCCGCATGGGATGGGTTGGCCGAGGATCTGGCGTCTTCGGCTTCGTCATTCTTTTCGGTGACAAACGATCTGGCCAACGGTTCGTGGCAGGGCGCGTCGGCGGCCGCAATGATGGCCGTGGCGACGCAGTACGTGAGCTGGCTCAGCGCGGCGGCCGCGCAAGCCGAGGCGGCATCGAGCCAGGCCGCGGCCATTGCGGCCGCGTTCGAGACTGCGGTGGCGGCCACGGTGCAGCCCGCGGTGGTGGCGGCCAATCGCGCCCTGGTGCAGGCCCTGGCGGCCACGGACTGGTTCGGTTTCAACATCCCGGCGATCATGGACACCGAGGCGGCCTACGAGGCGATGTGGGCAACCGACGTCGCCGCGATGTTCGGCTACCACGCCGACGCGTCCTCGGCCGTCGCGCAATTGGCGCCCTGGCAGCAGGTCCTGCAGAAGCTCGGTTTCAACTTCGCCAACGGCCGAATGAGTTTCGGCCCCATAACGATGGGCAATTCGAACATCGGTTTCGGAAACAGCGGCAGCCTGAATGTCGGTTCCGGAAATTCGGGTAACAACAACTTCGGCTTGGGCAACCTCGGAAATAACAACTTCGGCTTCGGCAACAGCGGCAGCAACGACTTCGGGATCGGGCTGACCGGGAGCAATCAGATCGGCTTCGGCGGCTTCAACTCGGGCAGCGGCAACATCGGGTTGTTCAACTCGGGCACCGGCAACATCGGCTTTTTCAACTCCGGCAGCGGCAACTTCGGAATCGGGAATTCGGGCGTTTCGAATACCGGCTTCCTGAATTCCGGATCGGTCAATGCCGGCGTTTTGAACACCGGCACGGCCAACACCGGTTTCTTCCAGGAGAACGGGCTGGGCAGTGCGGAGGCGCTCAACTCCAGCCACTACATGACCGGCGGCGTCAGCGCGGCCAACCTCAGCTCGGGCCTGCTCAACTCGGTCAGCGCGTCGACCGGCGGCCTGGCCCCGGCCGCCGGATCGAGCCTGCTGAGCAACGCCGGCTTCGCCGCGCCGGCCGACGCCAGCGCCCTCGCCAGCGGCCTCGAAGCCGGCCACGCGAATTCCTCGGTCAGCGCGGCGGGTGGCCCCACCCCCACCCCGCCGGCCCTGCGGACCACGACGGGGGCGACCGGCCCGTTCTTCGCCGCCGGCAACGCCGACCCCGGCGTGCGGACCCTGACCGGCCGGGAGTCCAACATCCCCAGCTCCGGGTTCTTCAACAAGGGCGAGCGCGGCCCCGACGTCCCCGACCCCGCGACCAGGGAGCCGCTCCTAACCGACTAGCGGCCTATCCTCGAAGCCATGCGCACGAAGAAAAAGGTCGACGTCGAGCGGCTGGCCGCGGTGCTCCCGGACTTCCCGTTCGCGTACCTGATCACCGTCGGCGAGGACTATCGCGTGCACACCGTGACGGTCGAGCCGCGGCTGCGTGACGGCGCGGTCCTCGACGTCGGGCTCATCGGCGGCCGCACGCGCAGCAACCTCGCGCACCGCCGCGACGTCACCCTGCTGTGGCCCCCGCGGGAGGCCGGTGGCTACTCGCTGATCGTCGACGGCAGCGCCGAGGTGACCGAGTCGGACGACGACACGGTCCGCCTGGGCGTCGTGCCGGAGCGCGCGCTGCTGCACCGCGAGGCCGACTCCCCCAGCGTCGCCAAAGGCTGCCTGCACGACTGCGTGGTGTTCTCGCTGCCGGCCTGACTCTTGGCGCGGGCGCATTGATTGTGAGCTCAGGGCGTTGAGGGTGAAACTACGGCGGAAAAATCGCCGGAATCCGACCCTGGCTTCACACGCAAAGCCGTAGGTTCACACACAACGCCGATCGGCGCCAAAACACGAAAAAGCCCGGCCCACTCGGGTTTCGAGGGACCGGGCTTTTCGTTGACTTACTAGAAGTCCATGCCGCCCATGCCGCCGGTCGGGTCGCCCGCGGGAGCGGCCGCCTTCTCCGGCTTGTCGGCCACGACGGCCTCGGTCGTCAGGAACAGCCCCGCGATGGACGCCGCGTTCTGCAGCGCCGAACGGGTCACCTTCACCGGGTCGGCAACGCCGGCCTTGAGCAGGTCCTCGTACTCGCCGGTGGCGGCGTTCAAGCCGGTGCCGGCCTTCGAGTTGCGGACCTTCTCGGCGACAACGCCGGGCTCCAGCCCGGAGTTGAAGGCGATCTGCTTCAGCGGAGCCTCCAACGCCACCTTGACGATGTTGGCGCCAGTCGCCTCGTCGCCCTTGAGCTTGAGCTCGTCCAGGGCCGGTGCCGCCTGCAGCAGGGCCACGCCGCCACCGGCGACGATGCCCTCCTCGACGGCCGCCTTGGCGTTGCGGACCGCGTCCTCGATGCGGTGCTTGCGCTCCTTGAGCTCCACCTCGGTGGCGGCGCCGGCCTTGATCACCGCAACACCGCCGGCCAGCTTGGCCAGGCGCTCCTGCAGCTTCTCGCGGTCGTAGTCGGAGTCGCTGTTCTCGATCTCGGTGCGGATCTGGGCCACCCGGCCGGCGATGGCGTCCGGGTCACCGGCGCCCTCGACGATGGTGGTCTCGTCCTTGGTGATGACCACCTTGCGGGCCTTGCCCAGCAGCGAGATGTCGGCGGTCTCGAGGGACAGGCCGACCTCTTCGCTGATGACCTGACCACCGGTGAGGATGGCCATGTCCTGCAGCATCGCCTTGCGCCGGTCACCGAAGCCGGGAGCCTTGACGGCCACCGACTTGAAGGTGCCGCGGATCTTGTTGACGACCAGGGTGGAGAGAGCCTCGCCCTCGACGTCCTCGGCGATGATCAGCAGCGGCTTACCACCCTGGATGACCTTCTCCAGCAGCGGCAGCAGGTCCTTGACGGTCGACACCTTGGAGCTGACCAGCAGGATGTAGGGGTCCTCCAGGACCGCTTCCTGACGCTCGGCGTCGGTGACGAAGTAGCCCGAGATGTAGCCCTTGTCGAACCGCATGCCCTCGGTGAGCTCGAGCTGCAGGCCGAAGGTGTTGGACTCCTCGACGGTGATGACGCCCTCGTTGCCGACCTTGTCCATCGCCTCGGCGATCAGGTCGCCGATCGACTGGTCGCCCGCGGAAATGGCCGCGGTGGCCGCGATCTGCTCCTTGGTCTCGACGTCCTTGGCCGACTTCAGCAGGGTCTCGGTGATCTTCTCGACGGCCTTCTCGATGCCGCGCTTGAGGCCGAGCGGGTTGGCGCCCGCCGCGACGTTGCGCAGGCCCTCTTTCACCAGGGCCTGGGCCAGCACCGTGGCCGTCGTCGTGCCGTCACCGGCGACGTCGTCGGTCTTCTTGGCAACTTCCTTGACCAGCTCGGCGCCGATCTTCTCGTACGGGTCCTCCAGCTCGATCTCCTTGGCGATGGACACACCATCGTTGGTGATCGTGGGGGCACCCCACTTCTTCTCCAGGACGACGTTGCGGCCCTTGGGCCCCAACGTCACCTTTACCGCGTCGGCAAGGCTGTTCAGGCCCCGCTCGAGGCCGCGACGGGCCTCTTCGTCGTACGCAATTGTCTTGGCCATTGCGAAGTGATTCCTCCGGATAGGGGATGACACGTCCTGGCCGGGTGCAGTGCCCGCGACGGACGACCAACTTGGTCTCACCGTCCCGACCTAGCACTCACCGGTCGCGAGTGCCAACGTCATTCTTAGCACTCGCCTATGCCGAGTGCAAGAACGGCCCAGGCGTTATCGCTGCGCGCGTAAACCGTCGACGACGACGTCGGTCACCCGCCCGGCCAGCGCCGAGTCGTACGCCTCCATCGCCTGGCAGCCGACCAGGATCGCCTTGAGATCCTGCATGTCGACGTCGCGCCGCGCGGCGCCCGCATCCTGGGCGGCACGCAGCAGCTCGCCGAGCATCGCCTTGAACGCGTCCTCGGCCTCGGGGGCGGCGCAGGCGATGTCGATGCCGTAGCCGGCCAGCGCGTCGGCCAGGCCGCGGTCCGCCGCGCCCCACTGCAGCACCATGGAGCGCAGGAACGCGAAGAGCGCTTCCCCCGGACCCTCGGACTCCAGCAGGGCGCGCCCGTCGTCGACCAGGCGCTGCATCCGATCCTCGATCACCGCCAGAAACAGCGCCTCCTTGGTGGGGAAGTGCCGGTAGACGGTGCCGGCCCCGACCCCGGCGCGGCGGGCGATCTCGTCGATCGGCACCGACAGGCCCTCGGCCGCGAACGTGTCGTAGGCGACCTCCAGCACGCGCGCGCGGTTGCGCGCCGCGTCGGCGCGCAGCGGCCGTGCGGGTTGCGCCATAAGTTCACCTCGAGTCGGTTGACAAAACGGGGCGTGCGTTCCGTATAGTGAGGGACAACCGGAGCGCTCGCCCCGTTTACCTTACTAGTTTAGGAGCTTTCCCATGGCCAAGTGGACCGCCGCGGACATTCCCGACCAGACCGGTCGCGTCGCCGTCATCACGG
Organism: Mycobacterium sp. E796; assembly: GCF_001672815.1. GTDB lineage: Bacteria > Actinomycetota > Actinomycetes > Mycobacteriales > Mycobacteriaceae > Mycobacterium. The sequence goes on from NZ_LZKK01000351.1 coordinate 7,888, forward strand.
GAGCGAACACCGGGCTGGGCTACGAGACCGCCCTGGCCCTCGCCGACCACGGCGCCCACGTGGTGCTGGCGGTGCGCAACCTCGACAAGGGCAAGGACGCCGCGGCCCGGATCACCGCGAAGAGCCCGCACGCCGACGTCGCGCTGCAAGAGCTCGACCTGACATCGCTGGACTCCGTCCGCGCCGCGGCCGAGCAGCTGCGCTCCGCGCACGACCGCATCGACCTGCTGATCAACAACGCCGGCGTCATGTACACGCCGAAGGAAACCACCAAGGACGGCTTCGAGATGCAGTTCGGCACCAACCACCTCGGCCACTTTGCGCTCACCGGCCTGTTGCTGGACCGGCTGCTGCCCGTCGCCGGCTCCCGGGTGGTCACCGTCAGCAGCATGGGCCACCGCATCCTCGCCGACATCCACTTCGACGACCTGCAGTGGGAGCGTCGGTACAACCGCGTGGCGGCTTACGGACAGGCCAAGCTGGCCAACCTGCTGTTCACCTACGAGCTGCAGCGCCGGCTCGCCCCGCATGGCACGACGATCGCCGCCGCCGCCCACCCCGGCGGGTCGAACACCGAGCTGGGCCGCTACACGCCCGCGGCGTTCCGGCCGCTCGTCAACGTGTTCTTCAACGTGATTGCGCAGGACGCGGCCATGGGCGCGCTCCCGACGCTGCGCGCCGCTACCGACCCGGGCGTGCTCGGCGGCCAGTACTACGGGCCTGACGGCTTCGGCGAGACGCGCGGCTACCCGAAAATCGTTGGCTCCAGCGCGAAGTCGCACGACGTCGACACACAGCGGCGGCTGTGGGCCGTCTCCGAGGAGCTCACCGGGGTGGTCTATCCGTTCGACTGACCGGCCGGCCCCGCCGGTTCAGGGCAGATCGAGCAGCTGCTCGTAGAAACCGCCGAAGCCACGGACCCGATCGACCAGGTGGATTTCCAGGATCCAGTGGCAACGGCGGCCGGTCGGGTCCGTGCGCCGCATCGGCGTGTTCGAGCCGGGCTTGATGTACCACTCGACCCCGTCCCCGGCGATCTTCTTGTGCGGGAACTCGCCCAGCAGATGGCCCGCGATGTGGCTGCCCCACTCGAAGCCCTCCGCGTGGGCCGCCCCGACGACGTAGTCGAACAACTGGGCGCCGGTGACGTCCGGGTGGTCGTCGAAATAGCGACGCCCGGCGTCCCACACCCGGGGCAGCGCATCGCGGACAGCCGTCTTGTGCGGATCGTCACCCAGCACGAACGTGCGCCCGAAGTCGGCCTCCCACTCCTCGAAGATCGGTCCCAGATCGAGGAAGACGATGTCGTCCTCGGCGATCACGCGGTCCGGCGGGTGTTCCTTGAAGGGCTGCAACGTGTTCACGCCGGCCCGCACGATCCGGCGATGCCAGTGCCGGGTCACGCCGAGCATGTCCGCGGCGAGGCGGGCGATATCGTCGGACAACTCCCGTTCGCCGACGCCCGGGCGGATCATCGTGCGGCGTTCGATCTCGTCGAACAGCTGCGACGCCTTCGTCTGGGCGTCGAGAAGCCGTTCTACGCGCCGTTGTTCGTCGTCAGTCCGCCCCTCCACACCGGCGATGCTAACTGGCAAGCTGGAAAACGTGTCCCTCGTCGTGCCCCCGTATCCGCCGCCGCGCTACACCAAGGACGAACCGGAGATCAGCGCCTGGCTCAGGCGAGCCGACTCGCCGCCGGACTACGAGACCTTCGGGACCAAGTACCACTATCTGGCGAATCAGCAGGCCACCGACGGCGACTACGGCCTGTACCGGGTCGACATCGCGCCGGCCGGCGGTGGGCCCCCGGCGCACTATCACCGCGCGATGTCCGAGGCGTTCTTCGTCCTGTCCGGGACGATGAAGCTCTTCGACGGCAACGAGTGGGTCGACGGCCACCAGGGCGACTTCCTCTACGTCCCGCCCGGCGGCGTCCACGGTTTCCGCAACGAGGCGGACGCGCCGGCGTCGGTCCTGATGTTGTTCGCGCCCGGCGCGCCGCGCGAGGCCTACTTCGAGGGCTTCGCGGCGCTGGCCGACATGACCGACGACGAACGCCGGGAGTGGTTCATCCGCCACGACAACTACTGGGTGCAGTAGGCGGGTTAATGGTGGGCGAACATTCGGTGCCGGGCCGCGATGCGGGCCCCGGGCGCGACGTAGGGTTTGGCCGTGCAGGCTAAGAAGCCGCAGTCGAAGCGGGAAGCGGCGTGGGCGCGGACCAAGATCGAGATGGCGCGCAGCGCCCCGATCAGGGCCGCGGAGCGGGTCAAGCGGCTAAGGCAGGGCAGTCGGCCGGCATCGCCGGCGCCAAACGCCTTGCAGCAGGCCGGAATTGGAGCGCCGGCCCGACACCGGGGCGAGCGCGGGGTGCGCAGGGTTCACCGCCATCGGGACGCGCCGGCCGCTAGCAGGCGAATCGGTAATCGCCGTCGACCAGCTCGCGGGTCCGCTCGAAGAACGTCCGGCCGCTGTAGGGCAACTGGGTGACGACCTTGCCGCTGGGGTGCCGGAAGTAGTTGGTGCAGGCGAGCCAGACCTTGCCGACCATGGCGGCCTGGATCTCGTCGTTGTAGCGTCGCTGCGCCGCGGGCGTGACCTCGATCGTGCGCGCGCCGCGATCGCCCATGACGTCGAGGATGTGGCGGACGAACGTCGTCTGCGCCTCGTGGATGTACAGGATCGAGTTGACGCCATTGGTATTCGGGCCGTACAGCGTGAAGAAGTTCGGATACCCGGCGATCAGCGTGCCGAGGTAGGCCTCCGCGCCCCCGCTCCACTCGTCGCGCAGGTGGCGGCCGCCCGACCCGTACACGTCGATGCTGGCCAGGTAGTCGGCGGCCTTGAACCCGGTGCCGTAGATGACGGTGTCGACGCGGTGCTCGGTGCCGTCGACGGTGCGCACCCCGCGCTCGGTCAGCTCGGCGATGGCCGTCGTCTCCAGGCTGACGTTGGGCAGGGCGAACGTGGGGTACCAATCGCGCGACATCAGCGGCCGCTTGCAGCCGACGGGGTAGTCGGGCGTCAGCTTCGCGCGCAGCTCGGGGTCGGCGACCTTGCGCATCAGATAGCTGTGGGCCAGCTCGGTCGCCTCGCGCGTCTGCGCGGCGTCGACGTCGAAGTCGGATGACTCGTAGGCGTCGAAGGCCTCGTCGCGCAGCTTGCGCGCCGTCTCGGGGTGGCGCTCGAACTCCGCGTGCTGCTCGGGGGTGAACGGGAAGTCGAACCGCGGCGCGATCCAGATCGGTGTCCGCTGAAACACGGTGAGGTGCGCGGTTTCTCGCGCGATCGCGGGCACGTACTGGATGGCGCTGGCGCCCGTTCCGATGGACGCGACCCGCTCCCCGGCCGTCGGCTTGCTGTGATCCCAACGCGCCGAATGGAATTGGCGCCCGCGGAACCTCGCCGCGCCGGGGATGTCGGGCACGTTGGGCACGTCGAGCATCCCGACGGCGCTCACCACGACGTCGAAGTGGTGCTCGGCGCCGTCCCCGGTGCGCAGCGTCCAGCGCCGCTCCCGATCCGACCAGCGCACCGTGGTGATCTCGGTGTGGGGACGCAAATGCGCGGCCAGCCCGTGGTCGGCGGCGACCTTCTCCAGGTAGGCCAGGATCTCGGGCTGGTTGGCGTAGGTCTTGCTCCACCGCGGGTTGGGCGCGAACGAATACGAGTACAGGTGCGAGGGCACGTCGCAGGCCGCGCCCGGAAACGTGTTGTGCCGCCAGGTCCCGCCGAACCCGTCGGCCCGGTCGAAGATGGTGAAGTCGTAGCCGCCGTCGGCCAGCTGGATGCCCATCGCGATGCCGCCGGCACCCGCGCCGATGATCCCGACTGTGATTTTTCGGGGCATCACGCCCCGTATTGCGCGAAGTACGGTCGCTCGGGCCGGCTTTTTTCCACCAGGATGAACACCACGCCCCAGGGGTCGACGAACCAAGTGGTGCGCACCCGCGCGACGTCGGCGATCCCGCTGACCAGGAAGCGCACCCCCTTGCCCTCCAGCTCGGCGCGGGTGGCGTCGAGGTCCTCGCAGATTAGGCCGACGTGCGAAAGGCCGTGATCGGTCAAGGCCCGCTCGGCGGGCAGGCCGTCGACGTTGAGGTATTCGATGACCTCGAGCACCCGGTCGCCGTCGTCGGGGAACCCGACGATGGCCGCCTTCATGCTCGGGTCACCGACCAGCTCTCGCATATCCTCGCGAATGGCGTTACCGCTCATGACGTACGGCGGCGAGAGCACACGCAGGCCCAACACGTCGCGGTAGTACGCGACCGCGGCCTCGCAGTCGGGCACGCACACCCCGGTGTGAGCCAACCCGGTAATCACGTTCTCAACCTTACGTCCGCAACCCGCATTTTTGGGCCTTGGATAATGGCCGGGTGCGGTCTGTCGAGGAGCATCAGCGAGTCGTAGCGGAGATGATCCGTGCCCGCCCGGCGGTCGCGGTCGGGCTGGCCGAGGCCCAGGGGCTGGTGCTGGCCGACGACGTGGTCGCGTCGCTGGCGCTGCCGGTGTTCGACAACTCGGCGATGGACGGATACGCGGTGCGCGCCGAGGACGTCGCGGGCGCCACGCCCGAGCAGCCGGTGATGTTGGAAGTCGCCGAGGACATTCCGGCCGGGCGCATCGACGAGCTGACGCTGCAACCGAAAACCGCGCACCGCATCATGACGGGCGCGCCGCTGCCGGCCGGGGCGACGGCCGTGGTGCCGGTCGAGGACACCGACGGCGGCGTGCAGGCGGTGGCGATCCGGGCGCCGCGTCCGGAGGGCGCGCACATCCGGCGGGCCGGCGAGGACGTCGCGCCCGGCACCACCGTGCTGCGCCGGGGACAGGTGGTCACGCCGGCGGTGCTCGGCCTGGCGTCGGCGCTGGGCATGGCGGCTCTCAAAGTGGTTCCGCGCCAACGTGTTCTGGTGATGTCGACGGGGTCCGAGCTGGTGGCGCCGGGGGCGCCGCTGCGGCCCGGACAGATCTACGAGTCCAACTCGATCATGCTGGCCGGGGCCGTGCGCGAGGCCGGCGCCAAGGTGATCGCCGTCGCGACCGCGGAAGACGATGTCGCACAGTTCAGTTCGATCCTCGATCGCTACGCGGGCGACTGCGACCTGATCATCACCAGCGGCGGCGTCAGCGCCGGCGCCTACGAGGTGGTCAAGGACGCGTTCGGGCGGGACGGCGACCAGGGGGTGGAGTTCGTCAAGGTGGCGATGCAGCCGGGCATGCCGCAGGGCATCGGGCGGGTGGCCGGCACGACGATCGTCACGCTGCCGGGCAACCCGGTCAGCGCGCTGGTGTCCTTCGAGGTGTTCATCCGCCCCGCGCTGCGCCGGGCGATGGGCCTGCCCGACCCCGAGCGGCCGCACCGGCCCGCGGTCCTCGCCGAATCGCTGACCTCGCCGCGCGGCAAACGGCAGTTCCGGCGGGCAATCCTCGATAGCGAAGCGGGGACCGTCACCAGCTACGGACCGCCGGCCTCCCACCATTTGCGGTGGCTGGCGTCGGCGAACGGGCTGCTGGACATCCCGGAGGACGTCGTCGAGGTGTCCGCGGGGACCGAGCTGCAAGTCTGGGACCTCACCTAGTCCGTAAGATGGCCGCCGTGGCAAGACGCCCCCCCACGGTCGGCCCGACCGCCGAGGACCCGGCCTTCAGCCCCCAGCACGCCCTCGAGCTGGTGCGTTCCGCCATTCCGCCGGTGCACCCGGCCGGGCGGCCGTTCATCGCCGCCGGCCTGGGCGTGGCGCTGGTCGGGCGCAACCACCGCTGGCTGCGCCGGGCGGGCCTGCTGACCGCCGGCGCCTGCGCCGGATTCTTCCGCCATCCCCCGCGGGTGCCGCCCTCGCGGCCCGGCGCCGTCGTCGCCCCCGCCGACGGCGAGATCTGCGTGATCGACGCGGCGGCCCCGCCGGCCGAGCTCGGCATGGGCCAGGCGCCGCTGCCCAGGGTCAGCATCTTCCTGTCGCTGCTGGACGCCCACGTGCAGCGGGCCCCCGTCAGCGGTGAGGTGATCGACGTGCAGCACCGGCCGGGGCACTTCGGGTCGGCCGACCTGCCCGCGGCGAGCACCGAGAACGAGCGCACCAGCCTGCGCATCCGCACCGACGCCGGCGCCGACGTGGTGGCCGTGCAGGTCGCGGGGCTGCTGGCGCGCCGCATCGTCTGCGACGCCCGCGCCGGGGACAAGCTGTCGATCGGCGAGACCTACGGCCTGATCCGATTCGGCTCGCGGCTGGACACCTATCTCCCACCCGGCACGGAGCCGCTGGTGAAGGTGGGCCAGCGGGCGGTGGCCGGCGAGACCATCCTGGCCGAGCTGAGATGACCGAAAAGCGCCGGGATAGGCGAACCGCAAGCCTGCAACTGTTGCCCAGCGCGATGACGGTGCTGTCCATCTGCGCCGGCATGACGTCGATCAAGTTCGCCCTCGACGGCAAGCCGATTCCCGCGATGGCGCTGATCGCCGCGGCGGCGATCCTTGACGCGCTGGACGGACGGGTGGCCCGCATCCTGGGTGCCCAGTCGCGGCTCGGCGCCGAGATCGACTCCCTGGCCGACGCGGTGAACTTCGGGGTGACACCCGCCTTGGTGGTCTACGTGATGCTGCTGTCGAAGTGGCCGGTCGGCTGGGCGGTGGTGCTGCTGTACGCGGTGTGTGTCGTGCTGCGCCTGGCCCGGTACAACGCGCAGCAGGACGACGAAACCCAGCACGCCTACCAGCATGAATTCTTCGTCGGGATGCCAGCCCCGGCGGGCGCGGTCTCCATGATCGGCACGATCGCCCTCAAGTTGCAGTTCGGCGAGGGCTGGTGGACGTCGGTGTGGTTCCTCGCGATCTGGATCACCGGGACGTCGATGCTGATGGTCAGCGCGATCCCGATGAAGAAGCTGCACACTGTGGCGATTCCGCCGAACTGGGCGGTTCCGCTGCTGGCGGTGCTCGCGGCCGTCGCGGCGGCCGCGGTGCTGCAGCCCTACATCCTGATCTGGGTGATCATCATCGCCTACCTGTGCCACGTGCCGTTCGCGGTGCGCACCAAGAGCTGGCTGGCCAAACACCCCGAGGTGTGGGACGACAAGCCCAAGGAGCGCCGCGCCGTCCGGCGCGCGGACCGCCGGGCGCAGCCGAGCCGCCGGTCGACGACGCGGCTGGGACTGCGGAAGCCGGGCGGGCGCCTGCGATGATCCCGGCCTCCGGCAGTCAGCTCACGCTCACCGCCAGGCTGAACACCTCCGCCGTCGACTCCCGCCGCGGCGTCGTCCGCATCCACCCCAATGCCGTTGCCGCCCTTGGCATCCGAGAATGGGATGCGGTATCGCTGACCGGATCACGAACGACGGCGGCCGTTGTCGGGCTGGCCGGCCCGGACACCCCGGTCGGCATCGTGCTGCTCGACGACGTCACGCTGTCCAACGCCGGGCTCCGCGAAGGCACCGCGGTCATCGTCAGCGCGGTCACCGTCTACGGCGCGCGGTCGGTGACGCTGTCCGGCTCGTCGATGGCCACCACCTCGATCACGCCCGTCACGCTGCGACAGGCGTTGCTGGGCAAGGTGATGACCGTCGGCGACGCCGTGTCGCTGCTGCCCCGCGACTTGGGCCCCGGTACCTCGACGTCGGCCGCTACCCGGGCGCTGGCCTCGGCCGTCGGGATCAGCTGGACCTCGGAGCTGCTGACCGTCACCGAGGTCGACCCGGACGGGCCGGTCAGCGTGCAGCCGAACTCGTTGGTCAGCTGGGGAACCGGGGTCCCGGCCGTCGGGGGCGCCCACGAGCAGCTTCCCACCGGCACCCCGGAGATCCTCGTCGAGGAGCTCAAGGGTTCGCAGCCGCAGGCCGCCAAACTCGCCGAGTGGCTCAAGCTCTCGCTCGACGAGCCGCACCTGCTCAAGAGCCTGGGCGCGGGCACGAACCTCGGTGTGCTGGTGTCGGGCCCGGCCGGCGTGGGCAAGGTGACGCTGGTGCGCGCGGTGTGCGACGGCCGCCGACTGGTCGAGCTCGACGGCCCGGAGGTGGGCGCGCTGGCCGCCGACGACCGGCTGAAAACCGTTGCCGCGGCGGTGAAGAAGGTTCGCGACGGCGGCGGCGTGCTGCTGATCGCCGACGTCGACGCGCTGCTGCCGGCCACCGCCGAGCCGGTGGCCGCCCTCATCCTCGGCGAGCTGCGCGCCGCCGTCGCCACCGGGGGCGTCGCGCTGATCGCCACCTCCGCCCACCCGGACCAGCTCGACGCCCGGCTGCGCGCCCCCGACCTGTGCGACCGGGAACTGGGCCTGCCGCTGCCCGACGCCGCCACCCGCAAGGCGCTGCTGGAGGCGCTGCTCAAACCGGTGCCCACCGGCGATCTCGATCTCGACGAGATCGCCGGGCGGACACCGGGTTTCGTCGTCGCGGACCTCGCCGCGCTGGTGCGTGAGGCCGCGCTGCGGGCGG
>NZ_LZKK01000352.1 GCF_001672815.1 Mycobacterium sp. E796
CTTTCCGGCGGTCCGCTGGTCGCCGGCGGCCACTCCTACGGCGGGCGGCAGACGTCCATGGTCGTGGCCGAGGGTGACGTTCCGGTGGACGTGCTGACCCTGTTCTCGTATCCGGTCCATCCCCCGGGAAAGCCGGAACGTGCCCGCACCGAGCACCTTCCGGATATCCGGGTGCCCACCGTGTTCACCCACGGGACGTCCGATCCGTTCGGCACGCCCGACGAACTGCGCGCCGCCGCCGCGCTGATCACCGCGCCGACCGAGGTCGTCGAGATCACCGGCGCGCGCCACGACCTGCGCTCCAAATCGCTCGACGTGCCCGCGCTCGCGATCGAGGCCGCGCTGCGGCTGGTTCGGTTAACTTAATCCCTAGATCGCCCCTTTAGTCAGTTGAAACTGGACAGTTTCAACTGAGTAATTTAGGGTGGCGTCATGGACGGCATCGGTGACTCGGCCGTTGCGGCCGCCCGCGATCTGCGGGTACTGGTCAGCCGGCTGCGACGCCGGCTGCGGAGTCTTGGGGTCGACGAGGACCTCACGCCGTCCCAGACCGCGGTGCTCACCCGGCTCTGGAAAGAGGGCGCGTCGTCGGCCAGCGTGCTGGCCGGCGCCGAACGGGTGCGACCGCAGTCGATGGCCACGATCGTGGCCGCGCTCGAGCAACGCGGGCTCATCAAACGCACGCCCGACCCTGAAGACGGCCGACGCCAGGTGATTTCGTTGACCGCCGCGGGCCGGCGGCGCGCCGAGAGCGATCGTCGGGTGCGGGAGGAGTGGCTGGCGCGCGCCATCCAGGAGCGGTATTCCGAACTGGAACGCCGCGTCATCCTCGATGCGCTGTCGCTGCTCGAGCGTCTGACCGAATGACGAAAAGATGGGAAACTGCAATGGAATTCGGCGTTCACTTCATCGACTTCCTGCCGGGCGATCCGGCGAGGCTGGGCCCGACGCTGGCCGACGCGGCCAAGGCCGCGGAGCAGGGCGGCGCCACGCTGTTCACCCTGGCCGACCACTTCTTCCAGATGGAAGCTGTTGGGCGAGCTGAGGACCCGTTTCTCGAGGGCTATACCTCGCTGGGCTTCCTGGCCGGGCAGACCGCGACGATCGAGCTGACCCTGCTGGTCACCGGGGTCACCTATCGCTATCCGGGCGTGTTGGCCAAGGTGGTGACGACGCTGGATGTGCTGTCGCAGGGCCGGTCGATGCTGGGCTTGGGCGCGGCGTGGTATGACCGCGAACACAGCGCCCTCGGCATTCCGTATCCGCCGCTGAGCACACGGTTCGAGATGCTGGAGGAGACGCTGCAGATCTGCCTGCAGATGTGGAGCGACAACGACGGCCCTTACGACGGCACGCACTACCAGTTGGCCGAGACAATCTGTGTGCCGCAACCGATTCGGCGGCCCCCGATCCTGATCGGCGGCGACGGCGAGAAGAAGACGCTGCGGCTGGTGGCACGATACGCCGACGTCTGGAACAGCACGACGAGCGACGTCGAGGCACTCGAGCACAAGGTCGACGTGCTGAACCGTCACTGCGGCGCGGTAGGCAGAGATCCCGGCGAGATCCGCAAAACGGTCGGCTTTTTCGATGACCCCTTCGCGGACACCGACGCGTACCTGAAGACGGTCGAGCGGTACGCCGAGCTTGGCTTCGAGATGATCAACACGGGTCCCGTGCCCGGCAATCCCGACCCCGTCGGCTTCATCCGCCGATTCGGCGACGAGGTGGCGCCGAGGATCGCCGAAATCGCCTGAGCCTAGCCAGGATAGCGAGAATAGCAGGCGTCCATGTTGCCGGCGACGCCGCCGCGGAAGGCCGCGATCCGGGTGAACCCGGCGGGCACGCTGGTGCCGTCGGCGTCGCTGGCGACCAGGTGGTTGATCAGCAGGCCGGAGACGGCTTCGTCGAGATCACCGGCCGTCAGCACGAGTTGCTTCTGGGACGGCAGCTCGATCGGCTCCGCCATCTTGCGATGCACGACACCGGTCAGGCACGCGGTGCGCAGCGCGGTCCACGGGCTCTGCATCGCCAAGCCGCGTTCGTGCTGCACCGCCAGGGCGTACCGCGACATCACGACCGAGAGAGCGGTGTCGTCACCTTGCGGCAGCGTGTGCTCGTTCTCGGCGGCGGCCCTGCCCATCGTCGCGAGCCCGGGCAGGTCGATCAGGATGGTGTTGGTGGCCGGGCAGTAGGACGCCGGCGGGCTTGGCTTGGCGTCGGGGCAATCGGCCGGCTTGTAGGACAGTGTCGGTGGGCTCTTGGGAGAGAAGATCTTTCCGAGCAGCTCCATCAGCGTTGACAACGTGTCTTCGTTGATCGTGACCCCGCCGGTCTCCGGGTCCCGGTCCGGGTCGGCCTGCAAGGTGGTCGGCAGGTCGCCGCGGCGCTGTGCGATTTCCTGCTTGTTGATCGCCGCGCACGCCGAGGCGCCGTTGATGAAGCCCATCTGGAAGGCGCTGATCCGGTCCAGCGCCGACCCGTGTTCGTCGTCGTTCGTGGTGTCGGCGTCCAGGACCGGGTCGCGGGTGGTGATGATCCCTGCCAGCACGTGGTCGAGGCCGTCGGCGGTGCTCAGCGTGAAGCGCGGCGACTTGCCGTCGGCCACCCAATACATGTAGACGCCGGCGAAGCAATCGGCCTGCTGTTCGCGGACGATGGTCGGATCCGTTCGCGTCACCAATTTCGCCATCTGCTGCAAGGCGTGACCGAATTCGTGCGCCAACACACCGTTAACGGACATGTCACCGAAATAGCGTTGCGCGACGGGCATGAACACCCCGCGATCCCAGGCGATCAGGTTGCAGCGCGCGGTGAAAAAGGCGTTGACGAGCTTATAGGTTTCGCTATGGCAAACGATCGGGCTGTTCGGATTGTCGGAGTCGTAGGACACCATCTTGGCGACCGGGATGAAAGTCCCTTTCAGTGAATCGCTGTACACCGACTTCCAGTAGTCCTCGATGTCGTTGATGGACAGCAGGGACAGCCTGTCGATCGGCCCGTTGTCGGTGTTGATCACCGTGCCGGTGGGATCCGGTGCGTTCGCGCGAATCCCGCTGGGACCGCTGGTCGCGGGCAGGCCGCCCACCCGGAAGGGGTCGTTGAGCATGGACAGCGCCCGCCCGTCGACCATCGTGCTGCAGCCCGCCACCACGAGCACCACGCTTGCGCAGGCGATTGCCGCCTGCAGGCGTCGACTCCGCCCGCGCACATTCATGACAAACCTCATCCCGACCGGGCTGCAAGGCAGCATCAAAGGGATCTCATTCTAGATGCCGTGGCTAACTCTGACAGCCCTAATCCGATTAGGGGTTTGCGCCGGTTACCCATTGCGAAACGTCAACGGGCGGGCTGCCATTCACAGGGCAAACAGGCGGTGCCGCAATGCGTGGGAGGTGTGCCCGGCGAAAGGCGGCTGTTCGCCGTCGCCGCTTCCTAGAAGGGCGGTTGTTAGGCTACCGGTTGTCGCGGTGTGCGGAGACCGAGGATTGGGCGATCGACACCATGGAGGCCGTAGCCCCCGAGATCGCGGCGGCGTTGAGGTT
>NZ_LZKK01000353.1 GCF_001672815.1 Mycobacterium sp. E796
GTGGTGGTGTCCGTACGCAGCAGCGTTCGCTTGGCGTTCGTCGCTGCGCTGCAACACTTGTCGTCGTTGCAACGCGCGGTTCTGGTGCTGCGCGACGTGTTGGGCTGGCAGGCCGGCGAAGTCGCCGAGATCTTGGAGACCTCCACGCCGGCGGTGAACAGCGCGTTGCAACGCGCCCGGGCGCGACTGGCCGAGGCCGGCCCGATACTCGACGAGCTTGGCGAACCCGCCGAACCGGAGCTGCGCGCCGTCCTCAACCGCTACATGGCCGCCTTCGAACACGCCGACGTCGACCAGCTGGCGGAACTGCTCCGGGCCGACGTCCAGCTCGAAATGCCGCCCATCCCAACGTGGTTCACGGGGCGCGACGCGGTACGCGGATTCATGGCCCGGGTGGTGCTGCATACGCCGGATCAATGGCGGCTGGCCTACACCCGCGCCAACGGTGCCCCGGCGTTCGCCATGTACCGGCGGGCGGCGGACGGTTCTTTCCGGGCTCACGGCCTGGATGTGCTGTCGCTGGCCGGCGGGCGCATCTCCCGCATCGTCGCGTTCAACGACGCCACGTTGGTCGCCAAGTTCGGGTTGCCCGAGACACTAACGGGGTGAGGGCCCGGACCGTGTCCGACACCGATGAACTCCCCGTCCTAGCCGAGGCAACCCGGTACCTGTTCGGCAACCTCCTCTTGGTTCGCGAGGCCGACCTGTCGGCCCCGACGCCCTGCACGGACTGGGACCTGCGGCGGCTGCTGTGGCACGTGCGCAGCTCGCTGGCGGATGTCGCCGACGTGCTCACGGTGCGCGAGCCGCACCGAGGACCCGAGCGGGCACCGGCCGAGGGCGATCCCTCCGATCCCGTCGCCGCGTTGCGGGCCGGGATCGTCGACCTTCTGCTGGCGACTCATCTGCACAACGCCACTACTCCCCGCCCGGCGGGCCGGTGGTGTGAGATCCAGGGTCGCTCGATTCCCGCCAAAGTCGTTGTCTACGTTGGGGCGATCGAGATGGTGCTGCACGCGTGGGATATCGCCCAGGCCTGCCGAACCGACCGCCCCATTCCACCGGAAGTCGCCTCGGCGCTGCTGTGCGTTTCGCCACCCCTTGCCCAGGCGGGGGTGGCCGGGCACGTGTTCGCCGCGCCGTTGGCGTTTTCCGCCACCGCCACGCCAAGCGAGCAGCTACTCGCCCTGTTCGGCCGCCGAGCCGGCCACCGTTAGGCGGGGGCGAGGTTCGCCCCCGCCGCTCGGGCGCCCGCCCGGGGCCGACCCGGCAGCCCGGCGTTGCCCCATCGGGCCCCTAGACTGCGCTTATGGATTGCGGTACCCGCCACGACGCCGCGGCTCCAAAAGGCCTGCTGCTGATAGAGGACTGCCTGGACGCCGACGGCGCCGTCGCGTTGCCGCCGGGCACCACGCTGATCTCTCTCATCGACCGCAACATCGCCAATGTCGGTGACGCCGTGGCGTATCGCTACCTTGACTATGCGCGCTCCGAAGGCCAAACCTTCGAAGTGACGTGGAACCAACTGGGGGTCCGGTTGCGGGCCATCGCCGCCGAAGTGCAGAAGTTCGCCGCGGAGGGCGACCGGGTTGCGGTCTTGGCGCCGCAGGGCATCGACTACGTCGCCGGCTTCTACGCCGCGATCAAAGCGGGCGCCATCGCGGTCCCGCTGTTCGCACCCGAGCTGCCGGGTCACGCCGAACGGCTGCAGAGGGCGCTTCGCGACTCCGAACCCGTCGCGGTCCTCACGACGGCAGCGGCGAAAGAGGCGGTCGAGCACTTTCTGGAAAGCCTGCCGGACCTGCGCACGCCGCAGCTGATCGTCATCGATGCGGTCCCCGACTCGGCGGGGGAGCTGTTCGTCCCCGTCGAGCTGGACATCGACCGCGTGTCGCATCTGCAGTACACCTCGGGCGCGACGCGGCCGCCGGTCGGCGCGGAGATCACGCACCGCGCGGTCGGCACCAACCTGGTGCAGATGATCCTCTCGATCGACCTGCTGGACCGAAACACCCACGGCGTCAGCTGGTTACCGCTCTACCACGACATGGGCCTGTCGATGATCGGCTTTCCCGCGGTGTACGGCGGGCACTCGACCTTGATGGCGCCCACCGCCTTTGTCCGCAGGCCGCTGCGCTGGATCCACGCGCTGTCCGCCGGGTCGAAGCAGGGCCGGGTGGTGACCGCCGCGCCGAACTTCGCCTACGAGTGGACCGCGCAGCGGGGCCTCCCCGCGCCCGGTGACGACGTCGACCTGCGCAACGTGGTGATGATCATCGGTTCCGAACCGGTCAGCATCGATGCGATCCGCACGTTCAACAAGGCCTTCGCCCCGTATGGGTTGCCGCGCACCGCCTTCAAACCCTCCTATGGAATCGCGGAGGCGACGCTGCTCATCGCCACCATCGACGCCTCCGCCGAGGCATCCGTCGTGTATCTCGACCGCGAACAACTGAGCGCCGGTCACGCGGTGCGCGTCGACGCCGACGCGCCCAACGCCGTGGCGCAGGTGTCCTGCGGCCGGGTCGCCCGCAGCCTTTGGGCGGTGATCGTCGACCCCGACAGCGGATCCGAGCTGCCCGACGGTGAGGTCGGCGAGGTCTGGCTGCAGGGCGACAACGTCGGTCGCGGCTACTGGGGCCTGCCCGAGGAAACCCAGCTGGCCTTCGGCGCCAAGCTGCAGTCGCGCCTGGCCGAGGGCAGTCACGCCGAAGGCTCGTCGGCCGGGCGAACCTGGCTGCGGACCGGAGATCTGGCCGTTTACCTCGACGGCGAGATCTACGTGACGGGGCGCATCGCGGACCTGATCACCATCGCGGGGCGCAACCACTACCCACAAGACATCGAGGCGACCGCCGCGGAAGCCTCGCCGATGGTGCGCCGCGGATACGTCGCCGCGTTCGCCGTCCCCGCGAACGGCGAAGGACGCCTCGTCGTAATCGCCGAACGCGCCGCCGGCACCAGCCGCGTCGATCCGCAACCTGCCATCGAGGCGATCGAGGACACGGTCTCGCGGCGGCACGGTGTGGCGGTGTCCGACGTGCGCTTCCTGCCGGCCGGCGCCATCCCGCGCACCACCAGCGGGAAACTGGCCCGACGGGCCTGCCGCGCCGAATACCTCAGCGGCACATTGGGCGTGCGCTAGATGGCATCCTGGCGGTGTGGGTTTGCTCATCCGGTTGGCGGAACTGCTGATCGTGATCCTGCCGCTGACGGGCATGGTCATCGCGGCCGTGCGGGCGTTCGGCGCCAATAGGCGCCGCACCGAAGCGCGCCCCGAACTCGATCGACCGGCCGAAGTCGCGAACCCGCCGACCGACCGCAGCGTGAATAGTCAAGCAGCGCAATGGCGTTCGCTGCGGCGCGTCATCGATGAGCACGGCCGCACCGACGCCCGATGGCTGGAGTACGAACTCGACGTGGCCAAACTTCTCGACTTCCCTTTGATGACCGACATGCGGGACCCGCTGACCGTCGCCTTCCACAAAGCCAAGCTCCGGGCCGACTTCCTGCGCCCCGTCAAGGCCGAAGACCTGCTCGACGACCGGGAGGCGGCGGCGCAGTACCAATCGGCGGTCGAGGACTACGTGACCGCGTTCAACGTCGCCGAGGCCGAGGCGATGCGCAAACGCCGCGGCGACTTCTCGCGCGAAGCCCAGCAGCGGATCGCGCGCGCTCAGAGCTTGTTGCGGGTGGCGTCGGACCCCGCCGCGGCGCCGCAGGAACGCCAGCAGGCCTTCGACCGAGCCCGCAAAGAACTCGACGGCCTCCTGGTGTTGCCGTCCACGACCCGGGCCAGCATCGAGCGCGGGATCTCCGGTCAGTTGGAGGGATAGGCCGCAAACGCGACCCGTGCAACGATGTGCGGATGGCCGCCATACCCGACCTGCCGGACGCGCAATCGGGTCTCGTGGGGTTCCTCGTCTACCCGCCCCCACTTCCCGGCCCGGTCACGTTCGAGCAGCGCTGGGAGGACCTGACCTTCGTCCATTGGCCGGTGCGGCCCGAGGCCGTCGAACGCTTCTACCCGCCCGGCACCCGGCCGGACGTGTTCGCCGACGGGATGACCTACGTCGGCCTGATCCCGTTCGTCTTGACCAGCACCAAGGTCGGCACCGCGTTCCCGGTGCCGTATTTCGGCGGCTTCGCTGAGACCAACGTCCGGCTGTATTCGATCGATGACGCCGGCCGGCACGGCGTCGTGTTCCGGTCGCTGGAAACGTCCCGGCTGGCCGTCGTGCCCGTGATCCGGGCGACCCTCGGCGTGCCCTATGTCTGGTCGCGGATGCGGGTGACGCGACGCGGTGAGCAGATCGCGTACGACAGCGTGCGCCGCTGGCCGCGGCGCGGCCTGCGCAGCCGACTGACGGTCGCGGTCGGGGACGCGGTCGAGCCGACACCGGTCGAGATATGGCTTACTGCCCGGTGGGGGGCACACACCCGCAAGGCCGGCCGGACCTGGTGGGTGCCGAACGAGCACGAGCCGTGGCCGTTTCGCCGCGCGGAGATCGTGGAGTTCAGCGACGACCTGCTCGGCGCGAGCGGGGTGCGCCCCGCCGGCGAGCGCCTGCGCCCGCTCTTTTCGCCGGGTGTGCGGACCCGGTTCGGTCGCCCGTTCGTCGTCGGCTGACCCCTCGGTCAGGGGGAGGTCAGGGGCAGGAGTAGCCGCCGTCGATCACGATGTCCGAACCGGTCATGTAGCTGGACGCCGCGCTGGCCAGGTACACATAGAGGCCGGTGAGTTCCTCGGGCTGGCCCAAGCGGCCCATCGGTATCTTCGGTTCCCACTGCGCGTGGTAGTGCGCGAGCGGCCGCACGAGCTCGGTGAGGATGTAGCCCGGGCTGACGCTGTTGACCCGAATGTTGTGCGGCGCGAACTCGACGGCCATGGCCTTGGTCAGGTGAATGACCGCCGCCTTGGAGGCGCAGTAGTGGCCCACCCGCTGGGGGATGTTGATGATGTGGCCCGACATCGAGGCGGTGGTGATGATGGACCCGCCCTGTCCTTGCCGCACCATCGCCCGGGCCGCCGCCTGGGCGGTGAGGAAGACGCCGGTCACGTTGGTGTCCTGGATGCGCTGAAATTCTTCCAGCGGCATCTGAAGCATCGGGGTGTCCGTGATGATTCCGGCGTTGCAGACCGCAATGTCGATGCCGCCCAACTCCGCGGCCACCCGGTCCACCATGGCGTCGACCTGATCGGGCCGGGTCACGTCGCAACCGATGGGCACAGCCCGGCCACCCGCCGCGGCGAGCTCTTCGGCGACGCCGTCCAGGACGTCGGAATGCCTTGCCGCGATTGCTACTTCGGCGCCGGCCTGAACATAGGCCAGCGCCACCTCCTTGCCGATGCCGCTGGACGCCCCGGTCACCAGAGCTCTCTTGCCGCGCAAGTCAAACAGGTCCAGCACCCGCATCGCACATCCCCATTCAAAGCGTCGCCTTCAACAAAAACCCGTTCTAGTGTGTCCGATATGGGCAAATTCACCAGGGCAGAAATCGAGCGAGCCGTCGAAAACTACACGAAAGTCGCCGAGGGGTGCAGCGCCTCGGGCGACTGGCGACCTTTCGCAGATCTGTTCACCGAGGACGTCGTCTACACCGAGCATCACTACGGCGTCTTTCACGGCCGGGAGGCGGTGCGCGACTGGATCGTCGCGGTGATGGCCCCCTTCCCGCACATGCGTTTTCCCAGCGACTGGGTCGCCTACGACGACGACAACGACGCCGTGGTGCTCATGATCAGGAACCTGCTCGACCACCCCACCGACCCCAACGGGGAGCCGTTCTGGTTCCCCAACTGGACTCGGCTCGTCTACGCCGGCGACGGCCTGTTCTCGAGCGAAGAAGACATCTACAACCCCAACCGCGACGCCCCCGGCGTGGTGGGGGCGTGGCTGCAGGCCGGCGGCCAGCTGGCCTCCACGGAGTTCCTGCAGCCCAACGCTTAGCGTCGAGCGGCGCTTACCGCTATCCATAACAATTGCAGTGTGCAATAATTGCAGTTGTCTACTGTAGTGCGCAGCGGAGGCAGCCAATGATGAAGATTGTCAAGAACATTCAGCCGCCGGCGGGATTGACCCGGTTCGTGTTCCGGCTTCCGATCCACCTTTACCGGCTCGGGCTCGGGTGGCTGTTCGGCAGCCGTCTGCTACTGCTCAACCACACCGGCCGCGTCTCGGGCAAGCCCCGCCAGACCGTCCTCGAGGTCGCCGAGCGCGACGGCGACACCTATGTCGTGGCCTCGGGGTGGGGACCCGGCGCCGCGTGGTATCGCAACGTCCTGCGCAACCCCGACGTCAGCATCCAGGTGGGGACGCGAACGATTCCCGTCACCGCCACACCGCTCGACAAGGACGAAGGGGCACAGGTCTTCCTGCGGTACGCATCACGTCATCGCGCGGCGGCAAAGTTCGTGCTGCCGCGCGTGCTCGGATTCTCCGTCGACGGGTCGGACGCCGACTTCCGTGCCGTCGGCGAGAACCTGCCCTTCGTCCGGTTCGTCCCGCGGGTAGACGAGTTCTAGCCCGACGGGACCGAAGCGGCGGGCGAGACCCGCTTCCGCCGCCGCGATCGCACGGCGGCCAGCGCCTGCTCCCACGCCAGCATCGTGGTGGCCTTCAGGTTGGCCGGCTTGGCGCTGTCCTTCGACAGCAGCGCCGTGGCGGCGGCTTTGGTGGTCGCCGACGCCTTCGACATGTGACCGGAGTCGAATGGGGGCTGCGGGTCGTATTCGATCGCGAGCTGGATCGCCTTCGCGCGACCTTCGCCGGCGATCTGGCCTGCCAGCCAGAACGCGAGGTCGAGTCCGGCGGACACGCCCGCGCTGGTGACGATGTCGCCCTCGTGCACCACCCGCTCGTCGGCGACGGGGACGGCGCCGAACCCCTTCAACAACGGAATGGCCAGCCAGTGCGACGTCGCGCGCCGGCCCTCGAGCAGGCCCGCGGCCGCGAGGATCACCGAACCCGAACACACCGACGTCGTCCAGCTCGCGGTCCGGTGCGCCCGGCGCAGCCACTCCAGCAGCGCCTCGTCGCGCGCGTGCACCGGGGTTGATGGGCCGCCCGGCACCAGAATCACGTCGGGGGAAGGGGTTTCGGCCAGCGAGTGGGTGGCGCCGATGACCAGCACACCGGAGTCGGCGGTGATCGGCCCGGATTCGTGCCACACGAACCGCACCTCGGCGTCGGGCAGGTTGCGCAACACCTCGTAGGGGCCGATCATGTCCAGCGCGGTGAATCCGGGGTAGGCAACGAATGCGATCTGAGTCATGGCTCGTTTCCTCTCTTGTTTATGCGAAAGCCTTGCGGTACTGGTCCGGTGAGATGCCGATGCGCCGAATGAAGTTGCGCCGCATGGTTTCCGCGGTGCCAAAGCCGCACCGGGTGGCGATTGCGACGACGGTGTCGTCGGTCTCCTCCAACTGGCGGCGGGCGGCCTCGGTGCGAATGCGCTCGACGTATTGGCCGGGCGCCTCGCCGACCTCGTCGGTGAACACCCGGGTGAAGTGGCGCGGGCTCATCGCCGCGCGGCGGGCCAGCTCGCCGATGCTGTGCTGACCGCCCGGTTCGGCCTCGATGGCCTCCTGTACCTGGCGAACCGAGGTGCGCTTGGCGCGCGGCATCCACACCGGCGCCGCGAATTGCGTCTGGCCGCCGGGGCGGCGCAAGTACAGCACGAGCCACCGGGCGACGGTCTGGGCGACCTCGGTGCCGTGGTCGTCCTCGACCAAGGAGAGCGCGAGGTCGATGCCCGCGGTGACGCCCGCGGCCGTCCACACCGTGTCCGAGCTGCGGACGAAGATCGGGTCGGGATCGACGTCGACGGCGGGGAACTCGCGGGCCAACCGACCGGCGAACGCCCAGTGCGTGGTGGCCCGCCGGCCGTCCAGCAGCCCCGCCTCGGCGGCGAGGAACGCTCCGGTGCACACGGTGACGACGCGGCGGGCGTTTCCGGTCACCCGTTTGATCCAGCCCACCAGCTCGGGATCGGATCGTGCCGCGTCGACCCCGCCGCCGCCGGGCAGCACCACGGTGTCGATCGGTTCGCTCGGGTCGGGCAGCGGTGCGGGGAGGAAGGAGAGGCCGGTGGCGGTGGTCACCGGCTGGCCGCCCAACGAGGCCATGGCGACCTCGTACCCGCCTTCGGTCAGCAGCGACGCCCCGGTGAACACGTCGTGGGGTCCCACGACGTCGAGCGCCTGAACGCCGGGGAAGCCGACGATCACCACCTTGCGAGCCATGGTTTCAGTCTCGGCCAGCCCGCCGATGGCGTCTATGTCAGGTACCCCACGAATTAGGACAGGTGGACCTGACCCCAGGCGGTCGCATCGGCCTTGGCAGACTGTGCGCATGGCACAGATAACCTTGCGTGGAAACCCGATCAACACCGTCGGCGAGCTGCCGTCCGTAGGATCGTCGGCCCCAGCCTTCAATTTGACCGGCACCGACCTGGGCGCGATCAGCAACGACCAGTACAGCGGTAAGCCCGTGGTGCTGAACATCTTTCCCTCCATCGACACCCCGGTGTGCGCGACCAGCGTGCGGAAGTTCAACGAGCGCGCCGCCGCGACCGGCGCGTCGGTGCTGTGCGTTTCGAACGATCTGCCGTTCGCGCAGGCGCGGTTCTGCGGCGCGGAGGGCATCGAGAACGTCAAGACGGGCTCGGCATTCCGGGACAACTTCGGCAAGGACTACGGCGTCAGCATCGTCGACGGCCCGATGGCCGGACTGCTCGCGCGCGCGGTGGTCGTGATCGGCGCCGACGGCAATGTCGCCTACACCGAGCTGGTTCCGGAGATCGCGCAGGAGCCCGACTACGAAGCGGCGCTGGCCGCGGTCGGCTGACGCCGGCTGTTTGCAGCGCAACACGGCGCACGGCTCTGAGCTGCCGTAGCGCCGGAATTGCCGCCATTGCGTGTTAGCCTGCTGCGCAATGACCAAACTTGTCGAGCGGGCCGCGGCGGGGATGCTCGCGGCGGCGGCCCTGCTCACCGCGTGTCACGCGAAGTCGACGGTCAAGCCCGACGGCGCGGCGCAATCCGTCGTCGACGTCGTCTCCAGCCAGACCGGCTTTCACCCGAATGACGTGCACTGCCCGTCGGGCGTGGAGGCCAAGGTGGGCCAGGAGTTCGACTGCCACTTCACCGGCCCGGAGGGCAAGCAGTACACCGCACACATGCGCATCACCAAGGTCGACGGCGAGCGCGTCGAGTTCGACGTCAGAAGCCGTCCGTCGTAGCCGGTGCCAGTCGGTCGGCCGTGGCGGCCAGGACCTGTCGGCACCCCGTCCACATCCGCTTGATGATGTCGGCGGCCGGCGCGATGTCCTCGATACGCCCGGCCACCTGACCGGTGTTGGCGACGCTGGCGTCCATGTCGCCGTCGAAGTAGAGCCGCTGCACGCGTTGCAGCGCCGCCCCGGCCTTCACCCAAAGACATTGGGGAGTCGAGCTTTTCGGCGGCCGCGGTGCGGATCACCCGCATCATCCGTTTGCCGTCGAGGGGGAGCAGCACGGCCAGCTGGGCACCGGCGATGTAGGTCATCGGCGCCTGGATGATCGGGACCTCAATCCGCGCGATCTCGCAGACCCGGTTCGGTGCGGGGACACCGCCCTGGGCCGTCATCAGCCGCGCGGGTCGATCAGGTCACGGAAATTGGCCGCGGGGTAGACCGAGGCACCGAGGGCGCCGACGCGATCGGCGAGGCCCTTGTCCGACGTCACCACCCGAATCTCCTGCGGCCGGGCGTCAGCCTGTACCAGCCGGACGATCTGGTCGTCGGCGGAGTTCGCGGCGGCCTTCGGGGCATGCGCCACCGCGATCACCTCGTCGGTGATCGCGGTCGCCGGCGGTCGCTCGAACACCACGGTCACGTCCTCTCCTTGGGAGGATGCCCATCGGTCGAGCCGTTCCACCAGCGTGACCATGGCCGCGCCGCGGTCCTTCCACCACCCGTCGGGACGGCTCCCGATCACGTTCATGCCGTCGACGATCCATCGCACAAGGCCACGGTAGTGGTACCGCGTTGAGTACGAGTCCTGGGCATTGCGTGTGCGCTCAGGGCGGCGACACGCCGACGCGAGCCGCCCTGGATACACGCGAAAAGCCGTCAGCGCACATAAATTCCTGACTACCCGCCGGCAAGTCGCACCAATGGTATTAACTACGGGCACCGGTATCAGTTTTCTCCACTCGATGATGGGAAACGACAATGACGTCGATAGCCGACACGGACGATCGGGTGGTCTCGCTGGCCCGCGGCATGCGAGACCTCGTGCAGGCCGAAGCCGCCGAGTCCGAGCGGGCGCGCACGCTCACCCCGGCGATCGTCGACGAGATGTGGGCGAGCGGGCTGATGTCCTCGTTCAACCCCGTCGAGGCCGGCGGGGTCGAGCCATCGTTTGCCGCGATGATCGAAACCTGGATCGAAATGGGTTGGCAGGACGGGTCGTTCGGGTGGATCGGCATCGCAAACCTGCCGTCGTCGTTCGCCGCCGCGGCGTACCTGCCCGACGAGGGTTTCGCCGAGGTGTTCATAGCGAACGACAACCACGTCACCCTGGGCGGCCAGTTCTTCCCGAACGGGCAGGGGACCGTCGTCGACGGCGGCTACACCGTGAGCGGCTCGTGGAACTTCGGCTCGGGCATCGGCCACTCGCAGTACATCGCGGCCGGGTTTTTTCCGATGGACAACGGCGAGATGCGTTGGATCAGTGAGGGCTTCCCGGAGATGCGCGTCGCGGTCATCCCGCGCGACCAGATCAGCTTCAACGACGGCTGGTACGTGCAGGGGCTCAAGGGAAC
The DNA here is from genome assembly GCF_001672815.1 of Mycobacterium sp. E796. Taxonomy (GTDB): domain Bacteria; phylum Actinomycetota; class Actinomycetes; order Mycobacteriales; family Mycobacteriaceae; genus Mycobacterium. Next base: position 10,809 of record NZ_LZKK01000353.1, read on the forward strand.
CGGGTCCTATGACTACAGCGCCCAGGACGTGTTCGTGCCCGACAGCCGCACGTTCGAGCTGTTCGTCCGCCAGCCGTACCGGGGCACGTCGCCGGCCACCCGCATGGGCCTGATGCCGGTCACCGCCGCGGGTCACGCCTCGTGGGCGCTCGGGGTCGCCAAGAGCATGCTCGACGACGTCCAGGAACTCGCCGCCACGAAGTTCCGGATGAGCGACATGGCGTCGCTGGCGAGCCGCCCGACGTTCCAGAAGGGCCTGGCGCACCACCGGGCGGCCTGGCGCGCCGCCCGCCTGCTGGTGCTCGACGCGTTCACCACCGCCGAGGCCGCGGTCGCCGCCGGCGACGACCTGACGCCGGCCCTGCGGGCCGACATGCGGGTGGCCGCCGTCTACGCGACCGACACGGCCCGCGGCTGTGCCGAGTGGGCGCACCTGGTGGCCGGCACCAGCTCGATCCGGGAGGGCAGCCGCCTGGAGCGCGCCTTCCGCGACATCTACACGGGAACCCAGCACGCCTTCATCAGCGAGAAGGTGGCCATCGACGTGGCGCAGATCTGGCTGGGCATCATCGACGACCAGCCGGGGCTATAGCAAGCGCTCGCCCGGTTGCGACTCGCCGGGCTCGCCGTTCTCGCTCTCGTCTTGATCCTCGTTGACCGACGACGCGAGCCCCGGCACGGCGGACGATGCTGGCGCCGTCCCTGCGGCGCCGCCCGCCGACGCGATCGAGCCGATCGAGCCCAGCGGCGCCGCTCCCGCGCCCAGCACCGTGGAGGCGGCGTTCGCGGCGGCCGGCAGCACGGACGACGGCGGGTTCGACGCCGCGACGCCCCCGACCAGGTTGGCCATCAGCGGTCCGCGGGTGACCACCTCGGTCGCGGCCGCATCTCCGGCCGCGAATGCCTGGCCGGCGAATCGAGCGCCGTCCGCCATCAAGGCGCCGGCGGCCTCCCCGTCGACCTGGCTATACATCCGGGCGATGTCCGTGAGCGCCGCGCCGGCCCGGGCGAGTTCCTCCTGAGCGGCGGCGTTCAGGGCCAGCATCGCCTGCGCCTCGGCGGCGAACGCCGTGGCCGCCTGCATCGAAACCTCTTCCGCGCCAGCCGGAGCCAGCGCCGTCAACGAGGGCGACGCCGTCGCGCCGGACGCCAGGCCGCGGCCGGCGACTTCGACCAATTGCGATCCGATCGCGGCGGCGGCCGGGTCGATCGACATCGATTCCATCTGCGGTGCTCCTGTCGCGGCGGGCTTTCCACCAAATTCTAAGGGCCACATCGGGTGCCACCGCGCACCAAATGACGCGGCCCAGCCGGCCCCTGAGCACAATGCGCAAAAGCAGGTAATCGTCGCTTACCCCGACTATTGCCCACAACAGCGACATGGGCTTTTTCCCTCCGTAAATTCGGTTTCAGCAAACAGCCGAATAAGCCGCGCCGGCGCAGCGCAGAAATCCAATTCAGTTTGGCAAGAAGGGAATTCGCGACAAGCGCGCGGCAACACAAAGGGACGGGGAAAATGGTCACACTGGGCAACATCAACGGATGGCAGCCGGGCGAAGGCACGGTTGTCACCTGGGCGGCGTCGGCCGCGGCGCGGGCGGCGGCCCGGAATGCGCGGCGCAGCGAGCTGGCACCGACTTACCAGCGGAGCCGTCACCTTCGTGCGGCATTCGACGCGAAAAAGACCGGCACTGCGCTGCCTCGCCTGATGGTGGTGGCGTGGGACATGCCGGGCGTCTGCGACATCGCGGCGATGACGGCGACCATCAATGCGCACGTCCGCCGTCACGACGCCTACCACGACTGGTTCGAATTCGACGGCGGCATCATTATCCGCCGGATGATCGAGGACCCCGACGTCATCGGCCTGGTGCCGACCGACTTCGGACAAATGGACAGCGAACAGATACGTGCGCACGCCCTGACGACCACGCCGGAAACGCTTGAGTGGGATTGCTTCACGTTCGGCATCGTCCAGCACGCCGACTATTTCACGTTCTACGCCAGCGTCGACCATCTGCACATGGACGGCATGTCCGCCGGCCTGATCTTCTTCGACATCAACCTGATGTACGAGCAGCTGTCCCAGGGCGGCACCGACGCCGCCGAAGGCCCCGTCCTTCCGGGGATCGCAAGCTACCGCAGCTACGCCGCGCGGCAGCGCGAGCAAGTGGCGAGCCTGACCGAGTCCTCCCCGGGGATCCGGGACTGGATCGAGTTCGCGCGCGACACCCGCGGCGACTGGCCGAGCTTTCCGCTCCCGGTCGGCGACACGGAGGCCGGCAACACGACCGGCAACAAGGGCACGTTCCTGACGGTCGACTTGCTGGACGCCGCCGGAACCGAGGCCTTCGAGATCGCCTGCCAGGCGGCCGACGCCCGCTTCAGCGGGGGAGTGCTGGCGTGCGCGGCGCTGGCCGAGCACGAGTTCACCGGCACCGAGACCTACCACGGTTTCACGGCCTACGACACGCGGACGCCGGGCGTCGACTCGATGACCGTGGGTTGGTTCGCCAACCTCGTTCCGGTCACCGTGCCGATCGGCGCCGCCACGTTTGCCGAGGCGGCCCGGGCGGCCCAGAAGTCATACGACGACGCCAAGCACCTCGCGGATGTGCCGGTGGAGCGGGCGCTCGCGCTCGCCGCCCCGCAGGGCGTCACACCCCCCACGGCCCGGGCAATGATGGTGTCTTTCATGGACTTTCGCAAGATACCTGCCGCCACGCTGTTCGAGCAGGCCAACTTCGGCACCTACGCCGACAACCTGTCGCACGGCGGAATCAACCTGTGGATCAACCGTCAGAACGACAAGACCACGGCGACGATTTCCTTCCCGGACAACGCGACGGCCCGCAAGTCGGTCCATCGCTACCTCGCGGCGTTGACCCAGGCATTCGCGTACGCCGTCAACACCACCTCGGACTGGGTGGACGCCGTTGCAGAGCACGCGAATTCGAATCACGGCATCCCGGTCATCAGCATCTAACAAGAATGGGCCAACCGAAATGAACAACCTACTCGATCTGTTCGACCAGACCGTCTTCCGCTTCGAGGAGGCGACCAACGTCACCAGCGTGGGGCAGTGCGTCTGGGTCTACAACCGCGCCATCGACCTCGACGGCCTGCGGCGGTTCCACCGCCACCTGCAGCGGGGACGGTTTTCGCGGCGCATCGAACGCTCGCCCCTGCCGTTCGGCCGCCACCGCTGGGTGTCGCCCAGCCACGAGTCCGAGCTCGAGATCGTCGCGACGCCCCGGCCCCGCGAGGAATTCGACGCCTGGCTGCGCGAGCAGGCCGCCACGCGGCTGGACGCCGAGCGCGGGCCCGGCTGGCACCTGGCGGTGCTCCCGTTCATCGACGGCGGCGCCGGCGTGAGCCTGGTCGGCCTGCACAGCCTGGCCGACGGCATGGCGGGCTGCCTCGCGGTGGTGGAAGCGGCGTGCGGTTACGACGGCGCCATCGACTGGCCCGCCGAGGGGTCGCGCCGGCGGTGGCAGGCCCTGCGCGAGGACGCCCGCCAGGCCGCGCGCGACCTTCCCAGCGTCGGACGCGCCATGGTCGCGGCGGCCGCCGCGGCCCGACTGGCGCGGCGCAACCGCGTTGGCGCCGCACCGGCCGGCCACCGGCCCGTGCCCGTGGCAGTGGACGGGCCCATCACCATCCCGACAGCGACGTTCTTCATCGACGCCGACGAGTGGGACGCCCGCGCGGAGGCGCTCGGTGGGACGAGCAACGCGCTGCTCGCGGGCGTCGCCGCCCGCCTCGCCGAGCGGGTGGGACGGGTCGGTGCGGACGGTTCGGTCACCCTGTCGATACCCGTCAGCGAGCGCACCGCGAACGACACCCGCGCCAACGCCGTGGCCAACGTCGACGTCGTCGTCGACCCGGCGCCAGCGGCGACGGACCTGGGCCAGATCCGCGCGGCCATCAAGCAGGCGTTGATCCAGCGTCACGAGACGCCCGACGAGCGGGAGGCGCTGTTGCCCCTGGTTCCGCTGCTGTCGAAGCGGCTCGCCAGGCGATGCGTCGGCGTCGCCACCGGCAACGCGACCGGTGTCGTCTCGTCCAACATCGGTGCCGCCCCGGCGGCGGTGAACCGGCCGGACGGCACTGACGCCGACTTCGTCTGGGTGACGTCCCTTTACCCGGGCATGACCAAGGCGACGCTGCATCGCATCGGCGGGGTGCTGGCCCTGCTCTCGGCGCGGGTGAACGGACAGGTGTTCATCTCGGTGCAGGCGTATCAGCCGGGGCGCTCCAACTCGAAGGAGATTCTGCACCAAGCCCTTTCGAGCGCCCTGGGAGAATTCTCGCTCAACCTCATCGATGACTGGTCGCGTCCCCTTGCGGCCCAAGCGATCTGACCAGACAAGGATTTGAAGACAATGAACAACACACTCGACCTGTTCGACCAGACCTGCTCCAGCCTGGACCGGGCGACCGGTGTCCTCGGCCTGCTGCAGTGCGTCTGGGTGTACGACCGGGAGATCGACATCGAAGGCCTGCGGCGATTTCACCGAAACCTGCTGCGGGGCCGGCTATCGCGGCGCATCGAACGATCCGCCCTGCCCTTCGGCCGCGACCGCTGGGTCTCGACAAGCGGCCGGTCCCGGCTGGAGATCGTCACGACGCCGAGGCCGCGCGAGGAGTTCGACGCCTGGCTGCGCGAGCAGGCGGCGACGCCGCTGGACACCGAGCGCGGACCCGAATGGCACCTGGCAATGCTGCCGTTCACCGAAGGCGGCGCGGGCGTCAGCCTGGTCATCCCGCACGCCCTCACCGACGGCATCGGCCTGTGCGATGCGCTGGAGGACGCCGCTTGCGGCCGTCCCGATCCGCTCAGCTGGCCCGCCGCGGCATCCCGCCCACGGTGGCAGGCGCTGCGCGAGGACGTTCACCAGACCGCGCGCGACATCCCGGGCATCGGCCGGGCCCTGGCGAACCTGGCGCGACAGGCCCGGGCCGGGGTCACCCAGTCCGACGCAGCCACCCCGCCACCGGCGCGTCTACCCGCCGGCCCGGACCAATCCATCACGCTCCCAACGGAAACGGTGTTCGTCGACGCCGGCGAGTGGGATGCCCGCGCGGCGGCACTCGGCGGGACCAGCAACACCCTGCTCGCGGGGCTGGCCGCTCGGCTCGCCCGCCGCGCGGGACGCGTCACCCCGGACGGCCGGGTCGCCTTGGCGATACCCGTCAACGAACGCACCCCCGCTGACACCCGCGCCAACGCCGTCGCCAACGCAGACGTCACCGTCGACCCCACACCCGCGGCGACCGACCTGCGCGACATCCGCGCCGCGACCAAGCGCGCGCTGACGCGGCTGCGGGACGCCCCCGACGGGCGGCGTGAATTGCTGCCCCTCGTTCCCCTGATGCCGCGGCGCCTGATCAGGCGCATCGTCGGCGTGGCCGCCGGGAGCCCAACTGCCGTCGTCGCGTCCAACATCGGTGACCTCAACCCGGGCGCATGCCGCCCGGACGGCACCGACGCCGACCACTTCGCCATCAAAGCTCCCCATCCCGACGCGACCGCGGCCGTCATGGACCGGTTCGGCGGCATGCTGTCCCTGGCCTCGGGGCGGTGGAATGGACAGGTCTTCGTCTCCGTCGTTGCCTACCAGCAGGGCCGGCTCAACTCGAATGAGGCGTTGCGGCAGGACCTTTCGGACGCGCTGGGTGACTTTTCGCTCGACGCCACGATCGGCTTTGCGTGCCCTCGCATCGAGACTGCGCTCAGCGCACCTCTGTGTGGGTCCACCACACTCTGAGCGCAGTCTCGGCGCCACCACCACCGCCACGCGCGAGCACAACGCGCAAAACCGTGGAATCGCGGCTAATTCCGACTATCGCCGACAAGCGAGACGCGGCCACCGGCGGCGCCATAAGTTCCGTGTAACCGAGGCGAAAGTCATTCCCGGCCCGACTATGAGGGGTTTTCACCATGACCAACGAGTCCGCTAAGTCGTCCGCTAGTTCCAGGGCAGGCACCGGCGCATTTTGGGCGCTGGGCCGCGTCGTCGTGCGCGCGCCCTGGCTCATGATCGCCGCCTGGGCCGCCGTGGTGGCGGTGCTGGCCGTGGCTTTCCCACCGCTGACGAAGGTGGTCGAAGGCCAGACGGTGCAACCGCTGCCGCCCAAGGCGATGGCCGCGGCCGAGCAGATGGCCAAGGACTTCGGGGAATCCGCCCAGAACGTGCTGATCGTCGTGCTCACCGACAAGCGGGGTCTGCAGCCGGCCGACGAGGACGTATACCGCAGGCTGGCGGTCACATTGCGGGACGACACCCGCGATGTGACCGGCGTGCAGGACGTCGCGACCACGCCCGCGCTCCGCCCGCTGATGGTCAGCGCGGATAACAAGGCGTTCTACCTCGCGGTGATGCTGCGCGCGCCCGCCGGGTCCCCCGAGTCTTCGAGGGCATACCAACGGATCACGGACACCGTCAAGCACTCCACCGCGGGCACGACGCTGACCGCGGACGTGACCGGGCAGGCCGCCATGGTTGGTGACATGTCGCTGGTGACCGCCCGCGACTTGCACATCACCGAGATTGTCACCGCGTTGTTCGTGCTGATCATCCTGCTCGTGATCTACCGGCGGCCCGTGACCGTCTTGCTGCCGTTGATCACCATCGGGGTTTCGGTGGCGTCGGCCCAGGGCGTGGTGTCCGCGCTGACTCAGGTCGGGCTCGGCATCTCCGCGCTGACGATCGGGCTGATGACGGCCATGATCTTCGGCGCCGGCACCGACTACGCCGTGTTCCTGATCAGCCGCTACCACGAGTACATCCGGTCCGGCGTCGAGTCCGACCTGGCCGTGCAAAAGGCGCTCAGTTCCATCGGGGAGGTGATCGCCGGGTCCGCGGCCACCGTGGCCGTCACGTTCCTCGGCATGGTCTTCACCCGCCTGCCCGCGTTCACGAGTATCGGGCCGGCGCTTGCCATTTCGATCGCGATTGCGTTCCTCGCCGCCGTCACGCTGCTGCCGGCCATCCTGGTGCTGGCCGGCCGGCGCGGTTGGGTGGCGCCGCGCCCGCCGTTGACCGGACGCCTGTGGCAGCGTTCCGCCGTCCACCTGGTCCGCCGCCCCAAAACGCATCTGCTGGTGAGCCTTTCGGTGTTGATCGCGCTTGCCGGGTGCGCGGCCTTCCTTCGGCCAACTTTCAACGACCGCCTGCAGTTGCCGCGGTCGGCGCCGAGCAACGTCGGCTTCACCGCGATGGAGAACCACTTTTCGACGAGTGCCCTGCTGCCGCAATACATCTACATCCGCTCGCCGCAGGATCTGCGGACGTCGCGCGCCCTGGCCGACCTGGATCAGATGGCGCAACGCGTGTCACAGTTGCCCAACATCGCCGCGGTGCGGGGCATCACGCGGCCCGACGGCCACCCTCTCGATCAGGCCAAGCTCAGCTCCCAGGCCGGGGCGGTCGGTTCCAAGCTCGAGGACGCCTCGACGCAGATCAGCGACCGCACCGGCGACCTCGACGCGCTGACCCGCGGCGCCGACCAATTGGCGGCAAGCCTCGCCGAGATCCGCGATCAGCTCCGCGGCGCCAGCGGTCCCATGACCCAGCTCAGCGCGACGCTGAGCCAGGTCCAGCAGCAGCTCGGCGCGGCGGCCAACCTGCTGGACAACGTGCGCGGGCTGGCGAACGGGTCGGTGTCGACGCTGGCCGACGCCGTCGCCGCCGCGGGGTTGGCGGAACCGCCCGCGGCACAAGGCGTGCAGTCGGCGGTGCAGAGCCTGACCACGCTGTTGGCGACGGCATCCAACAGCCTGCGGGCGGCCGGCGGCAACACCGCCGGCACGGCGCAGAAGATCGCCGGCCTGCAATCCGCCGCCGACCAGCTGGCCGACGGCAGCCGGCGCCTCGCCGACGGTGTGCGGACACTCGTCGACCAAACCAAGCGGATGGGCACCGGAATGAACCAGGCGGCCGACGTGCTGCTGTCGATGAAGCGTGACGCGACAGGGCAGTCCATGGCGGGCATGTACATCCCGCCGCAGGTACTGAGCTCGAACGACTTCAGGAACGCCGCCAGGCTGTTCATCTCGCCCGACGGGCATTCCGCGCGCTACCTGGTCGAAACGAAGTTCGACCCGTTCAGCACGGCCGCCATGGATCAGGTCGCGTCGATCCTCGACACGGCGCGCGGCGCGCAGCCCAACACCTCGCTCTCGGACGCGTCGATATCGATGGTCGGCACGACCGCGATGTACAGCGCGATTCGCGGCTACTACGACCACGATGTTCGATTGATCGTGGCGATGACGCTGCTGATCGTCTTCGTGATCCTCATCCTGCTGCTGCGCGCGATCGTGGCGCCGCTGTATCTTATTGCCTCCGTTGTGATTTCATTTCTGTCGGCGATGGGCGTGGGGGTGGTCTTCTTCCAGTTCGTGCTCCATCAGCAGATCTACTGGAACGTGCAGGCCACGGCGTTCATCGTGTTGGTCGCCGTCGGGGCGGACTACAACCTGCTGCTGATCACGCGGATTCGGGAGGAGTCGCGCACTGGCGTGCGCTCGGGCATCATCCGCGCGGTCCGCTCGACGGGTGGCGTCATCACCTCGGCCGGCATCATCTTCGCCGCATCGATGTCCGGCTTGCTGTTCGGCAGCCTCTCGACCATGGTGCAGACCGGATTCATCATCGGCATGGGCATCTTGATCGACACCTTCGTGGTTCGCACCGTGACCGTGCCGGCCCTGGCGGCATTGATCGGAAAGGCGAATTGGTGGCCTTCCAGGACGAAAGCGAGCGTCGCCAGGATTTCGGTCGTGCCAGCCGGCAACTGCATTCACGGCGACACCTCTCACGCCCTGGCCACGAGCAACATTCGCCGTTCCGCGGCGCATCGGCGGCACGAGCTGTCTCCGCACGGCGAAGGGACACGCCGCGTGCCCGTCGCGGGGACCCGGCCGCGGCGGGGGACCGGCGGTGCGCCGTTCGCCCCGGGCTATCCACCCTCGGCGGGGAATCGCAAAGCCAAGGCGTCGCCCGCGCTGGTATCGGTGAGCAATTTGCGCAGCAGGGCGGTCAGGTCACCGATCTCCTGAGGCGTCAGATGCGCGGCGATGTGATCACGCAGCCCGCCGTGCTTGACCACCTCGTCGACGGTCTCATCGCCCAACGCGGTCAACGTCAGTGTCACGGTGCGTCTGTCTTCTTCGCCGCGCTCGCGTGAGATGTAGCCGCGTTGCACGAGGGTGTCGACGAGGCGGCTGGGGCTTCCCGTTTCACAGACCAACCGCTTCCCGAGCTCGGCCAGTGTGAGCGGGCCATGCTGCTTCACCACCTCGAGCACCTCGGCTTGGGCCGGGGTCAGTCCGGTCTCCCGCAAGCTGGTGGCCATCATCCGACCGCCCTCTCGCTGGGCGCCGAGGATGAGGTAGCGGATGCGGTCGAGGTCCGCGGCCGGCCTCGGCGGTACCCGGTGTGCTTGCCGCACCGTTTGCTTCATGACGTCGATATCCCCTCTTGACACCTGCTCCCGACCCAGCGTATCAATGACGCATCATTAGTGATATGTCATTAATTGACGTAACATGAATCGAGGGTCTGATGCTCGAAACCGTTGAGTTCGCCAGTCAAGGATTGATGCTGCGGGGATGGTTGGAGCGCCCCGACACAGCGGACAAAGCACCGGCGGTGGTGATGGCGCATGGCTTCGGTGGCCTGAAGGATTGGTTGCGGCCGCAATCGGCCGCCCTGGCCGAGGCAGGCATCGCCACGCTGGTTTACGACCATGCCCACTTCGGTGACAGCGACGGCACGCCGCGACAGCACATCGATCCCGCGGCCCAAGTGCGCGGTTACCGCGATGCCATCACCTTCCTGTCGGCCCAGCCGGGCATCGACGCCGATCGAATCGGGTTGTGGGGAACCAGCCTCGCGGGCGCCCTCGTCATGGTTGTCGGCGCGGTTGACACCCGGGTGAAGGCGGTGGTGTCGCAAATCCCCATGGTCGACCCGAATGCCACGCTGCGGCGGATGATTCCCGAGTCCGCCGTGGCCGGGTTGCTCGCGCAGATCACCGCCGACCGGACGGCACGCTACGCCGGCGCGGACTACGGGACGATCCCCATCTCCGGGCCGGGGCCCGAGGTCGCCCTGCCCGATCCCGAGACGGCCGACTTCATCGCGGCCCACGCGGCCGCCGAGCCGAACTTTCGCAACGAAATCACCTTGGCCAGCATCGATCTGCTGCTCGAGTTCACGCCATACGCGTTGCTGCCGCACATCAGCCCACGGCCCCTGCTGATGACCATCGCCGACAACGACACCCTCTGCCCGACCGACCTGGCGCTCGCCGCCTACGAGACCGCCCGCGAGCCCAAGCAGCTGCACCTTGTTCCCGGCACTCACCATGCGCCCTACGGCGAACAGTTCGAAGCGGCGATCGGTCGCCAGGCGTCGTTCCTGCGGACCCACCTCGCGAACGGCGCGGCCGCATGAGCGCCGACCACGTTCTCCTGCTGGGGGCGACCGGTGTTTCCGGGCGCAACATCGCGCGCCGCCTGCACGACCACGGCCTGGCGCTGACGCTGGCGGCCCGCGACCGCACCCGCCTCGACGAGATGGCCGATGCGCTGGCGGGTTCGCGGGTGTTGGCCGGCGACCTCCTCGATCCGGGGACACTTCCGGACTCCGTCGCCCTCGTCGTCAACACCGTCGGACCGTTCAGCACGCACGCGCAACCGATACGCCAGGCCTGCCTCGAGCAATCGGTTCCCTACCTGGAAATCGCGAATGAGCACGACGCCGTCCAACAGTCACTGTCCCTCGATTCGCATGCGCGCCAACGGCACATCCCGATGCTGACCGCGGTCGGCATGGGCCCGACGGTGGCCGAAGCCCTGCTTGCCGAGATCATAGCCGGCGCGAGCCAACCACCCGCCGATGTTCGGCTGATCACCGCTCCGGCGGGCGAGGTGCTCAGCCCGGGATTGCAGGCCACGTTCGCCGGCGCCATGGCCCGCGGTGCGATCTGGCTGGAGGACGGCGAGTTGCGCACGGCGCCGTTCGGTTCCGGCATGGCCGAGGTTCACTTGGGCGGCCGGAACCGGCCGGTCCTTCCCGCGCCAACCGCCGACGTCGTCGTCGCTCAGCGAATGACCAACGCGCGCAACGTGACAGGGTTCTTCGCGGCCCCGGGGGACCTCGCGGATGCCGGCGACGACTCCTATGTGTACGTCGAAGCGCGGTGGCCGGACGGGCGTCAGCGCGGGCGACAGGCCCGGATGGGCAACGGCAACGAGGTTTCGGCTGCCATCGTCACAGAGACCGCGATCCGCATCCTGGCAGCTGACCGAGCCGCGATCGCCGGCGCATGGACACCCGTCGGCCTCTTCGGGCCGACGGTCGTGTTCGACGCGGCTTCGATGGAGGACAGCGATGTAGCGCCCGAACAGGTCTGGGTGAAGACCGGCGAGGCCGTCGAGTGACCGCCGGCGCCGTCACCGTTCATCGGCTCGGCGACCGGCACGTCAACTTCTGGGCCGTCGCGGAGGGCGGCTGGGTGACACTCGTTGACGCCGGGGTACCCAGGCATTGGCAGCACTTCGTCGCCACCCTCAACGCGGCCGGCTACGGCATCGAGCACATCAGCGCAATCGTCTTGACCCACGCGCATTTTGACCACCTCGGGTTGGCAGCCCGCATACAGCGCGTCACCGGCGCGCGCATCTGGGTCCACCACGCCGACGCGTCGCTTGCCGCCCGGCCCCGGGAGGTCCGGACGTACACGCCATCGGAGCGCCCGGTATTGCCGTACCTGCTGCGTCATCCCTCGGCGATCCGGGCGCCACTGCACTTCGCGAGGATGGGCGCGCTGAAAACCCAGGGTGTCGCCGAAGTCAGCACGATCACCTCGGATGGTGAACTCGACGTCCCCGGCCGGCTGCACGCCTTCCACACCCCGGGACACACCCCCGGCAGCAGCGTCTACCTGCTCCCGGGCGGGACGGGAGCCTTCACCGGAGACGCCCTGGTGACCCACGACGCCGTCGGGCACCACCGCGGTCCCTGCGCAATCTGCCGGGGCATCACCCACGACGGTGAGCAGGCGCTGGCGTCGCTGCGCAAAATGACCCGGCTAGAGGCTGCTGTCGTTTATCCGGGCCACGGCGGGCCCACCGCCACAAGCCTTTCCGAGGCAGCGGCGGCCGCCGTTGACTACGGGGTTCACTGAGCCGAGCCCGACTCTCCGTTCATCGCCGAGACTGCGCACAGATCGCGTTCGGTCGGAAAAATCGCGCGCTGAGCGCAGTCTCGGCGAGACGCCTCATCGCAGCGGGCGGGCGGGCCGCTTGTCCTTTGCCGCGAATTCCTGCTCGGGCCGTCCCGTCGTGCCGTACCGCAACCCGACGGAGACGTCGCCCGTGGTGGCCAGGCCCGCGAGATATCGTTGGGCGGTTGCCCGCGATATCCCGATCGCGGCGGACACCTCGGCGGCCGACATGGGTTTTTCCGAGGCGCGCAAGGCTTGCAGCACAAGCTGTTTGGTGGAGGAAGCCGCGAGGGTGGGCGGTGCCGCGGGAGCGACCCGGGGACGCAGCGCATCGAGTGCCGCGTCCACGTCGGTGGAGCTGAGGTTGGGGCTCGCCAGGATCTTGCGGTAGCGCGCGTAGCCGGCCAACCGCGCGGCCAGCTCGGTCGTGGCGAACGGCTTGACGAGGAAGCTCAGCGCGCCCGCCGACATCGCGGCGCGGATGGTGGCCGCCTCGGTCGCCGCCGTCAATACCATGCTGTCCCCGTGCAATTCGCGGACGAAGTCGATTCCTGAACCGTCTGGCAGGTACACGTCGACCAGGGCGAGGTCGACGGCCGGGGCCTCCCGCGCTGCCGCCAACGTGTTCACGGTGGCGGTCACCGTGAAGCCCGGCAGCGTGTTGACCACCTCGGCGTGCAGGTTGGCGACGCGGAAGTCGTCGTCGACCACGAGCACCGTCAGGTCTGCGTCGCCCATTGCGCCTCCTCAACCATCACGCCCGGAAGCCGGGCGATGAATTCCGCACCGCGCAGCGCCAACTCCGGATTGCCGGGACTCGCCAGCCACAGCTCACCCCCGAGCGCGCGGCTGATCTGCCGCGACAATGCCAGCCCGATGCCGCGGCCGCCCGGAATGCCGGAGTCCGGCTTGGTCGAGGTTCCCTCGGTGAAAAGGTGCTCGACGAAGTCGGGCGCGACGCCATCACCGCTGTCGGCCACCGTGATGTGCAGCGTTGTACCCTCTTGCAGCAGTTCGACTTCCACCTGTTTGGTGGGATTGTCGCTCGTGCGAGCCGCGTCGATGGCGTTGTCGAGCAGGTTCCCGACGACGGTGGTGACGTCGACCGGCAGCACGAGCCGACCGGACACCCAGGTGTTTTCACCGATCGTCAGCGTCACGCCGGCCTCGCGGGCGGCGGCGCCCTTGGCCGCCAGGAACGCCTGCAGGTAGGCATCGCGGATGGCGTCGATGCCGGGCAGCGCGGATCCCAGCGGGCCCGACCCGAGGAGTTCTTCGAGATATTGCAGCCCCTCCTCGACGTGGCCGCCGTGCAACAGCCCGGTCAGTAGGTGCAGGCGGTTGGCGAACTCGTGGCGCTGGGCGCGCAGCACCGTGCTCATCACCTGCACGGCGTCGAGCTGGCGGGTCAGCGACTCGACGTCGGTTCGGTCCCGCACCACCAAAACCGTTCCCAGCGGGCGTCCTTCGCGCGACACGGGCCGAGCCGAAACCACGACGATGCGCTCGCCGACCGTCGCCAACGCGGGGGTCGCATCGGACGCGTTCAACACGTCGAGCACGCGCGGGGTCAACCCGATCTCGTCGACGGGGCGGCCCGTTTCATTGCCGATCTCGAGCAGCCGGCACGCCTCGTCGTTGACGAAGGTCGTCTTGCCGGACGTGTCGGTGGCGAGCACACCCTCACCGATGCCCTGCAACACCGCCGCCTGGCTGCGCACCAGCTCGGTGATCTCGGCCGGCCGCAAACCCAGGGTCAGCCCTCGCCACCGGCGGGCCAGTAGCACCGAGCCGGCGATCGAGATCAGCAGCAGGGCGCCGGCCATCGCGCCCAGCACGACCAGGTTCTTCGAAAACTGCTCATCGAAAGCCTTGGTGGAGAGGCCGACGATGACCACCCCCAGCACCCGATTGGAACCCGGCTCGAACACCGGGACTTTCGCGACGATCGCGCGCCCGAGAACCGTGTTGTCGTGCGATGTCATCTCATGTCCGGCCAGCGATGGTGCGATGTCGGCCTGGACAGGAAGACCCAACCTGTCGCGTTGCGGATCCGCGACCCTGATGCCGCTTGCGTTGGCGATGACGACGAACGCCACATGGGTGCGCTGTTGAACCCGGGTTGCAACGCCCTGGATCGGACCGGTGGCAAGTTCGGCGACCAGTTCCGGGCTCGGGGTCAGCGGCCCGTTGTCGTAACGAGCGATGTTGGTGATCACCGTGGGGGACGAGGCCACCACACGGGCGATATCGGTGGAGTGGACGTGGTATTGACTGTCCAGGCGCGCGCGGTTGAAAACGGCGAACAACACGAAGGCGATGATCAGTGTCAGCGTCACGACGACGAGCTGCAGAACCAACACCTGCGTGGCGAGTCGCAAGTCGATGCGACCCCTGGCGGCCATGGAAGGGACCCTACCGCGCGGGTGAGCACAATGCGCGAAAGTCGATCATCGTCTACACGCCGCGGCGCTCACCTACTATCAGCGCATGCGCGGATCCAAGATCCTGATCACCGGCCCGACCGGTCAACTGGCCACCCCCATCGCCCTGGCGCTCGCGCCGGACAACGAGGTGTGGGGCGTCGCCCGCTTCACCAATCCCGCGGCGCGGGAAGGCCTCGAGAAGGCCGGTGTCCGGTGCGAGACGGTCGACCTGGCGGCCGGGGACTTCACCGGTCTCCCAACCGATTTCGAGTACGTCCTCAACCTGGCGGTGGCCAAGAGCGGGGACTGGGACACCGACCTCGGCGCCAACGCCGAGTCGGTCGGCCTGCTGATGGCGCACTGCCGCGGGGCGAAGGCCTTCCTGCACTGCTCGTCGGCCGCCGTGTACGACCCGCCCGGTGACGAACCGCGGACCGAGCGGTCCGCCCTGGGCGACAACCACAAGTTTCTGTTCCCCACGTACTCGATTTCCAAGGTCGCGGGGGAGGTCGTCGCCCGGTCGATGGCGCGCATCCTCGACGTGCCCACCGTCATCGCCCGCCTCAACGTCCCCTACGGGAACAACGGCGGGTGGCCGTACTACCACATGGAGATGATGCTGGCCGGCATCCCGATCCCGGTCCCGCCCGGCGGACCGGCGCAATACAACCCGATCCACGAGGACGACATCATCGCGACGCTACCGAAGCTGCTCGACGTGGCGTCGGTCCCGGCGACGACGGTCAACTGGTGCGGCGACCAAACCGTCAGCCTCCAGGAGTGGTGTGGCTACCTCGGCTCGCTGGTCGGCAAGGAGCCCGTCTTCACCGAGGACGCGCATGCGCTGCGCGGCAACCCCACCGACCTGACCCGCATGCACGAGCTCATCGGCGGCACGACGGTCGACTGGCAGGACGGGATGCGCCGACTGGCCGCGAAGTTCCACCCCGAGCTGGTGAGCGCCTAGACCTCGCGATCACAGGTGGGCCAAGAGCCGTTCGGCGAAGGTCCCGGGATGTTCCCGGTGCATGAAATGCCCACCGGGGACCTCCTCCACGACGTACTCGTTCTCGAACATGCGCGCGGCGCCGCGGTAGTCGGACGGCTCGGCGACCGGGTCGTCCAGCCCCGCGAAGACAACCGTCGGGACCCTGATCTTCGCCCTCAGTGATGCGCTGGGGACGGGGGAGAGCTTGCGGTAGTAGCCGAACGCCGCGTTCAGGCTCGCCGGGTTTGCGAAGCTGGCGCGGACGGCATCGAACTCGTGCGGATCCGGGTTCCAGGTCGGCGACCAGCGCCGGCAAATCGCCGGTAGGGCGGCAAAGTCGTTGCGCGCGAAGCGCTTCGGTGCGCCGGGCAGCTTGTACGCCGCGAAGTGGCGGACGCCCCACAGTTTCTTCAGCGTCGGCTTGAGCGCCGCCGGGTGCGGAATGCCAACGACGAACAGCTTTTTGACGCGATCCGGTCCGAGCGCGGCGGCGCCGTAGGCGGCCGAGGCTCCCCAGTCGTGCCCGACGACGATGGCCTCGCGGGCGCCGAGCGCTTCGATCAGCGCGAGCGGATCGCGCGCCAACGTTTCTTGGTCGGCGTCGCGGGCGGGGATCGCGCTGGGATGGTATCCGCGCATATACGGGCTGACCGCGCGATAGCCCTGCGCGGCCAGCCGCGGGCGCAGATCGTCCCAGGTGTGCGAGGTGTCGGGGAACCCGTGCAGCAACAGGACGAGCGGTCCTGAACCGTCCTCGAGGTAGGCGAATCTCAGCCCGTTGGCTTCGACGAAACGGATCTCATCGGCCATGGCCTGGGACACTACGCGCTTTGCGTTGGGACGGACCCCCTCGAGCGTGAAACTCACGACGCGACACGCCGAGAACGCGTCGCGCCGTTCACGTTCGGCGGCTAGGGGCCCGGCGGCCCTCAACGGGGTTTGACGATGCGGGCCGCCGCCTCGACGGCAGCGGCGCGCCGGCTGGCGATAACCGCCTTGTTGGTGGTGGCCGCCGCAGGGTCGGGCCAGTGCGCCCACGCCAGGGCGATCGCAAAGAGGAGAACCAGCAGCTGCTGCGGGTCCCACGCCGGGTCGACATGGCCGTCGGCCTGCGCCTGCGCCAGCGCGGCGATGGCCCGCTCGGGCGGGTGCTCCTCGTCGAATTCCGGGATGTCCAGCGGGAAGCCTTCCAGCCGGGCCCACGTGATCATGCGATCGTGCTCGGGCCGGCTCTGCGCCAGGTCGAAGATGCCGCCGACGAACTCGGGCACCGCGTCGGGGCGCAGCTCCACGGCCCGGAAAAACTCCGCGCCGTCGGTGGCGACCACGTCGCGAAACAGGGTCTCCTTGTCGCCGAAATGCGCGTACAGCCGTTCCTTGCTCGCGCTGGCGGCACGCGCGATCCGGTCGATGCGCGCCCCCGCCAAGCCGTACTGAGCGAACTCCGCGCGGGCGGCGGCGAGTATCTCGCCGCGGAGCTCTGTCTTCGATCTCACAGGAACATCATAAGCAGACGAACTGGTTCGTTTGTTATGGTGGCTCAAGAACGGGCTGACGAAACGAGAAGGAGAGCCGTGATGGTGACGACAGACACTCTGGACCAGGCGATCGCGACGATGCCGAGGGGTGGGCCCGACGCGTCGTGGCTGGATCGCCGATTCGAAACCGACGCGCTGGAGTACCTGGACAGCGACGACGTGGCCGACGAGGTCAAGCAGAAGGTCATCAGGATGCTCGACCGGATGGGCACGCTGACCAAGCAGCACGAGAAGTACGCGCGCACCGCACTCGACGTCGTCGCCGACGTCCCCAACCCGCGCATCCTGGAAATCGGCGCCGGCCACGGAAAGCTCTCGGCCCAGATTCTCAAGCTCCACTCGACCGCCACCGTCACCGTCAGCGACGTGAACCCGCATTCGGTGGCCAACATCGCCGCGGGGGAGCTGGGGCACCACCCCCGGGCGCGCACCCAGGTGATTGACGCGACGGCGATCGACGCCGCCGACGGCAGCTACGACCTCGTCGTCTTCGCGCTGGCGTTCCACCACCTCCCGCCGGCGGTCGCGACCCGCGCCATCGCCGAGGCCACCCGCGTGGCCAAGCGGTTCCTCGTCATCGACCTCAAACGGCGGAGCCCGCTGGCCACCATGCTGTTTCCCGTTTTCGCGCTGCCCCTGAATCTGGTGCTGATGCCGTGGTCGTCGATTCAGCCCGGGCTGCACGACGGGTTCATCAGCGCGCTGCGCGCCTACAGCCCGTCGGCGATGGAGGCCCTGGGCCGCGCCGCCGACCCGCGGATGAACATCGAGCTGCTGCCCAGCCCGACGCGATTCGGCCCGCCGTCACTCACCGTCGTATTCTCCCGCCCGCGAGCGGACGACCGTGGCTGACAACACCGACCTGGCCGCGATCACGAAGCCAAGCGCGCGGGTGCAGACATTGCGTCGAGCCCTCGACGAGGTGAGCGACCGGCTCCGCCCGGTTATCGACCTTTCCCGGCCCTACGTCGACGGCGTCGAACGCCTGCCCGCGGATGGGCGATTCCTGTTGGTGGGCAACCACACTCAGTTCGGCTCCGAGGTCTTCTTGATCTCCGATACCGTGCGGCGCACCATCGGGGCCCGGGTGCGACCATTGGCCGAACGGGGTTTCGGGCGCATGCGGGGACTGCCCGGCGACCTGATCGCGGCGTATGGCGCCGTGGTCGGCGCACCGGAGACCGCCCGCGAACTGATGCGAAACGACGAGACCATCCTCGTGTTTCCCGGGGGCGGCCGCGAGATCGCCAAGTTCAAGGGTGAGGAGTACCGGCTGCGCTGGCAGGGACGCGCGGGGTTCGCGCGACTGTCGATCGAGAACGGCTACCCGATCGTGCCGGCCGGTCTCGTCGGCGGCGACGACGTCTATCGCAGCCTGACCACGCGCGACAGCGCCTACGGACGGTTCAGTGCGACGCTGGGCCGCAGGCTGAACGGGCGCGCGGACATGGCGATGCCGTTGCTGCGGGGGATCGGGCCAACCCTGATTCCCCGGCCGCAGCGCATGTATCTCCGGTTCGGTTCGCCGATCGACACCAGCAGGCCGCTGGGCGTCACGGAGCAGGAGTGGGTGGACATCGTCAAGGACCAGACGCAACGGGCGCTGGAGAACATCCTGCGTGACCTGCGGCGGCTGCGGGAAACCGATCCGTATCGCGGCCTCAACCCGCTGGCGTGGCACCGGGCGACGACGCCGTAAGTGCCTGGCCGCGTGGCAGTATCGGCTGGGTGACCGGTAGCTCCGCCGAGCAACGGCTGCGCGACCTCGCGCTGCTGCGTCGCGTCCGCGACCGCATCGACCGGGACTACGCGCAGCCACTGGACGTCGAGGCGCTCGCGCGCGGGGTGCACATGTCCGCCGGGCACCTCAGTCGCGAATTTCGGCGCGCTTACGGCGAATCGCCGTACTCGTACCTGATGACGAGGCGCATCGAGCGCGCGATGGCGCTGCTGCGCCGCGGCGACCTCAGCGTCACCGAGGTTTGCTTCGCGGTCGGCTGCTCATCGTTGGGCACCTTCAGCACCCGCTTCACGGAGCTGGTCGGCATGCCGCCCAGCGTGTTTCGCAGGCGTGCGGCCGACCCGACGGCGGGGATAGCGCCGTGCGTCGCGAAGCAAGTCAGCAGACCGATCAGGAATCGAGAAGCGCCCCTGACGCGGCCGAACCTAACCTGACGCCATGGACATCACGATTCATTCGAGCATGCTTCCGCACGACGACCCGGAGGCCTCGCTGGCCTTCTATCGGGACACCCTCGGCTTCGAGGTTCGCCTCGACGTCGGGCAGGGCAAGATGCGCTGGATCACGGTCGGGCCGCCGAACCAGCCCGACACGTCCATCGTGCTGAGCCCGCCGGCCGCCAACCCGGGCATCACCGACGACGAGCGACGCACCATCGCCGAGATGATGGCCAAGGGGACCTACGCCATGCTCATGCTGGCCACCAAGGACCTCGACGGCGCGTTCGAGCGGCTGCAGGCCGCCGACGCCGAAATCGTCCAGGAGCCAACCGAACAGCCGTACGGGCTGCGCGACTGCGCGGTGCGCGATCCCGCCGGGAACCTGATCCGCATCCAGCAGATCCGCTGAGCCCCACAAAGGGAAAAGTCCCGAACCCACTTAGGGTTCGGGACTTTTCGACCGCAGCGTGCGCGAGTCACGACTCCCTGAAGTAGCGGGTCAGGAACCCGAAGGCGACGACCCCCGCGATGACGCCGATCACGCCCCAGAGCAGCACCTGAGGAATCATCGCCCCGGTGACCCAATTGAACGTCATCGCGAGGTAGAGCCCCCAGAACACGCGGTACAGGCACCAGAGGGCAACCAACGCGTTGCCGATCCCGATGTACAGGCTGCGCTGACGGTCGACGCGGTTGATCTGCTGTTCGAGGGCGGCGGGAACAAGCTTCATTTCTGACTTCCTTTCAGGTGGCGCCGCCGGGTTGGCGTCGTCGTTGCGACAAGTACAGAGGCCGCGATTCGCTACCGATCCCAAGAACCGCCGGTGTCACGCGGCGGGCGCGGGCTCGGCGGTGTCGCCGACGGTCTTGTTCATCTCGGCCTGGAACCGGCGATACGTCTCGGCGCGCCCGGGCCGGCGCCGCACCACCAGCCACCCGGCGGCGAGCACCACGAACCAGAGGGGAAACCACGCCAGGGCGATCGCGGTCTCGCGTTCGGTGCACAGCGTCCAGATCACGAACGCGAAAAAGCCGAGGATGGCCCAGCACATCGCCACGCCGGCCGGCATCTTGTAGGACGAGTCGTCATGGCGTCGCGGGTGCCGGCGCCGGTAGACGAGGTAGCTGGCGACGATCACCGCCCACACGAACATGAACAACAGCGACGCGACCGTGGTCACCAACGTGAACGCGCCCATGACCGAACCGCCGATGTAGAGCAGCGGGATGGAGGTCAGCAGCAGCGCCGCGGTGAGGAAGAGGGCCACCGACGGCACGCCGTGACGGTTCAGGCGCCGAAAGGGCGACGGGGCGCTTCCGTTGTCGGCCAGGCCGAACAGCATGCGACCGGTGGAGAACACGCCGGAGTTGGCCGACGAGGCGGCGGCCGTGGTCACCACGAAGTTGACGATCGACGCCGCGGCGCCGAGTCCCGCCAGCGCGAACATCGTCACGAACGGGGACTGGCCGCCGGCGAAGTGCCGCCACGGGACGACGGTGAGGATCGCCAGCAGCGCACCGATGTAGAAGATCGCCACCCGAATGGGAACCGCGTTGATGGCGCGGGGAAGGGTGCGGCGCGGATCCGCCGTTTCGGCCGCCGCGGCGCCAACGAGTTCCACCCCGACGAACGCGAAGAACGCGATCTGAAACCCGCCGACCACTCCCATGAACCCCGTCGCGAAGAACCCGCCGTCGTTCCACAAGTTCTCGACCGTCGCCCGATTGCCTTGCGGCGAAACAAAATCCGTCGCCGCCAGCACGACGCCAACGACGATGAGGCACCCGATCGCCGCGACCTTGATCAGGGCGAACCAGAACTCCATCTCCCCGAAGTTGCGCACGCTGGACAAGTTCAACACCAGGATCACGCAGCCGGTCACCAGCGGCGGCAGCCACAACGGCACGTCGGGCCACCAGAACCTCGCGTAGCCGGCGATCGCAACGATCTCGGCGATGCCCGTGACAATCCAGGCGAACCAATACGACCAGCCGACGAAAAAGCCCGCGGCGGGCCCCAATAGGTCGGCGGCGAAATCGACGAACGACTTGTAGTTCAGGTTCGACAGCAGCAGTTCGCCCATCGCGCGTAGCACGAAGAACACGAAAAAGCCGATGATCGCGTACACCAGCAGCACCGCCGGGCCGGCCAGCGAAATCGTCTTTCCGCTCCCCATGAAAAGCCCGGTGCCGATCGCCCCGCCGATCGCGATCAACTGGATGTGACGGTTGGCGAGACCCCGGCGCAGTTGCGGTGCGGCGGATGTCATGGCGAAGACATTAGAGGCGAGGGCGCCGGCCCGCGACAGTTGTGATTTGGCCCGGCTTATGCCAAAAAGGCGTCTGACGAGGCGATTACGTCCCCGGCCGCAAGATCGTTCTTGTCAAGCGATTTGAAAAGCAATCCGACGTTGTCACCGGTTGTCGCGGTGTCGACCTTCTTGCGAAAAGCCTCGATCGCGTCCACGCGGACCGTCGGACCGTCGTTGATCTTCACCTGGTCGCCGACGCGCAGCTCCCCATACTCCACGCGGCCGGTGGCCACCGCGCCGCGACCGCGGATCACGAAGACGTCCTGGACCGTCATGCGAAACATCTAGTGCGACAGCTTCACGACGAGCTTGCCGACGTTCTTGCCGTCGAAGAGCATGTTGATTGCCGTCGGCAGCTGCTCGAAGCCCTCGACGACCGTCTCGAGCGGGGTGAGTTTGCCGCCGGCGATCAGGCCCGCGATCTCGGTGGCCGCCTCCGCCGCGCGCCCCAGGTGGTCGAGGACGATGAAGCCCTGCAGCGTCGCGCGCTGGACGAGCAGGTTGCCGAACGCGCGGGGCCCCGGCGGCGGATCGGCCGCGTTGTAGCCGGAGATCAGGCCGCAGAGCGCAACGCGGGCACCGATGTTGAGGCGCGCGAAGACGGCGTCCATGATGTCGCCGCCGACGTTTTCGAAGTCGACGTCGATGCCGTCGGGGGTCGCCGCGACGAGCTGGGCGGCCCAGTCGTCGGCGCGGTGGTCGACCGCCGCGTCGAAGCCGAGCTGCTCGGTGAGCAGGGCGCACTTCTCGGGTCCGCCGGCGATGCCGACGACGCGCGCGCCGTCGACCTTGGCGAGCTGCCCGGCGATCGACCCGACCGCGCCCGCCGCGGCCGACACCACGACCGTCTCACCCTGCTTGGGCCTGCCGATGTCCCGGATGCCGACCCACGCGGTCAGCCCCGTCGTGCCCAGCGCGCCCAGGTAGGCGCTCGGCGAAATGCCCTCGGCGACGTCGACCGGCATCACCAGCGCCGAATCCGACAGCACCGCATACTCCTGCCAGCCGAGGAGCCCCTGCACCCGCTGCCCGACCGGGAACCGCGCACTCTTCGACGCGACGACCTCGCCCAGGCCGCCCGCGCGCATGACCTCGCCGATGCCCACCGGCGGCAGGTAGGTCGGGGTGTCGTTGATCCACATCCGGTTCGTCGGGTCGAGCGATATCCAGTCGACGCGCACCAGCGCCTCGCCGTCGGCGAGCTCGGGCACGGCCTCCTCGCTCAACTCGAAGGTGTCGGGGCCGATACGTCCGGTGGGGCGTTCGCGGAGCAGAAAACGGCGATTTCGATCGGGCATAAGCGCACCGTACTGGACCGCCGCCGCGACAACTACGCTTCACCGAAGGGGGCCCGCCGGACGGGAGGTTTGCGCGGTGAACGTGGTGTCGCGAGTTGCCCTGATCCCTATCGCTGTCGTGGTGGCAGGTTTGACGCCGTCCGTAGCCGCCAACGCCGATCCGCCACCCACCCAGCAGATCACGGTCGTGGCCGTCGGCCCCGGCGGCCAACCGATCAACGGTTACCGGGAGGCGCCGGGGGAGAGCGAAGTCTTCACGGTCACCGACTGCACGACGTCGTCGCCGTCCGCGGTGGCCGGCAACGTCTACTACTGTTCGCCGACTGCGGCCGGTGCCGGCACATGCTGGCCGTCGACGCCCGGAACGCTGCTGTGCGTTGACGATCCGTGGGACAAGCGCCTGCACCGGGTCAGCTATGACGGTCCGCTCCCGCCGGTGCAGCCGAACGCCACCCCGGACCCGCTCGCGCTGACCCTCGACGACGGCACCCGCTGCCTGCTCCGCAACGGCGGCGCCTGGGGTGGGCGCGCCGACGGATACGTCGGCGTCTATGGCTGCGGCACCGGCGCCAACTCCGCCGTGCTGTGGCAGCCCAGCCAGGGCGCCGGGGCCTGCATCGACCGCTCATCGGCGGTGTGGAAGGTCAAGGTCGGTGAAATCGGCGAGCCGGACAGCGTTTTTCCGCCGCCCCAGACCCGTGCGGTGACCGCGGTGTGGTTTGCGGGGGCTAAGGCCGGTCAGTAGCGCGGTGGGGCGACTGCTATAACGCACGTATGTCAGGCCCCACGCACTCGATCACCCATGTCTCGGACACCGCCCGCTGGACGGCGCTGCACCGGGCCACCGAATCGGCCCGCCCCGACGCGCTTTTCAGCGACCCGCTCGCCGAGCGCCTCGCAGGTGAACACGGCCGCGCGATCGTCGCCAACGTTCCGCGGTCGACACGCAACGGGTGGTGGCTCGTCGCGCGCACCAAGATCATCGACGACGCCATCGCCGAAGCGATCGCAGCCGGCTGCGACCGGGTGCTGAACCTGGCCGCCGGCCTGGACACCCGGCCCTACCGACTCGACCTGCCGCCGGAGTTCACCTGGGTGGAGGCCGACCTGCCGAAGTTGCTCGAGGAAAAAACCCAGCTGCTCGCCGACCAGACGCCACGGTGCCGGCTGACCCGGGTCGCCGTCGACCTGGCCGACCCGCAGGCCCGCGACGCCTTCCTCGACGACGCCCTCGACGGCGCGACCAAGGCCCTGGTGTTGACCGAGGGCCTATTGGTGTATCTGGACACCAGCGACGTCGTCGCGCTTTCGGCGGCGATCAAGCGGCCCGAGGTGGCCTGGTGGATGCTCGACTTCGGCGGTCCCGGCCTGAAGAAGATGATGAACGGGAAGATGGCCGGCATGCGGCAAAACGCGCCGTTCAAGTTCGCACCGGAGAACGGGTTGGCCTTCTTCGAAGACCTCGGCTGGCGCATCGCGCAGTCGCAGTCGCTCTTTCTCGCCGCCCGCCGGTTCCGCCGGCTCCCGATCTTCATGCGCCCGCTCGCCTGGTTGCCCCAGCCGGACCCGCGTCATCCCGGCAGCAGGGTATGGAGCAGTCGCCCTGCTTACCCACTGAGCTACCAGACGCGGATCCAGTCGACGAGCATGTCCGCGGGGTAGGTTCCCGGCCCCGGGTCGCCGCCGCCCGATCCGGCGACCGCAAGGTTGAACACCGGGTAGACGGCGTAGCCGGGGTTGTTGAACGGCCAGTCCGGTAGCGAGCTGGCCGGTACGTCGAAGTACGGCTGGGCGCCGTCGGAGTAGTCCTTCCAGAAGCGGATGCCGTTCGCGTCCCACTGAGTGCGCCAGGTGTGCCAGGCGCTGTCCATCGCGATGTTGTGGGTCTTCCACTCGCCGCCGTTCGCTTTGGCGTGAACCGTGGTGGCCGAGGGCCAGTTGCCGTTGCCGTACCACTCCATCACGTCGATCTCACCCTGATCGTCGTTACCCAGCCAGTAGGCGGGCCAGGCGCCGGCGGTCAGGCAATTGAGCTTGATCCGGGCCTCCCACGTGTGCCCGACGCCGCCCCGCCACAGGCTTTGGACCTTGCCGCTGAAGTAGGTGGGCCCGTCTTTGGCCGCGCGCAGCACCAGGTTGGAGTTGCCGTCCAGAAACACGTTCTTGCGATCGTCGCGGTACTGCCCGATGTGCTCGGGCAACTCCCAGTACGTCGGGTCCTTGATCGTCTCGCGGGCCTTGGCCACCGCCCACTTGGACGCGTCGGGGGCCGAGCCGGCCGGCCCGTCGAATTCGTCCTGGAAGATGTAGCTCTGGCCGCTGGGTGTGTCTGGTCGACTCGGAAAGGCGCAGGCCTCGGGCAGCGGCAGCGCGGCTGCCAGCACGCCGATCCCGGTCGTCAGCATCATGCGGCGGCGGTCTATCTGCGGCATAAGCAAGGCACCCTAGCAGCCGGGGCTGTCCTAGGTCGAAACGAGAAATCTGTCGGTGGCCGCCGTTAGCGTGTGGATCGCCAGGCCAGCGGGTTCAGGATTACGCCGAAATTCATGGCTAATTCTCAACTTGGCGCGTGGTTTGGTCTCAGGATCCGCAGGGCATCCTGAATTACGAACCTATAAACACTGTTCATTCTTTTGCGGATTGCTCGGGAGGAGTTGGAATCATGGCGGACGCAGACGGCGCGACGGTCATTTTCCTTCAATCCCATCCCGCATGGGCCGCGGCCCGCCGGCGGGACCGGGAGCGCCACGACGCGATGCGCCGCCATCCCTCTTTCGTTGCCCGACGGCACGCCGCCGCGGCGGGGGGCCAGGTCACCCGCAACTTCAAGGTGTACTCGAGCACCGACACCCCGGCCTGAAAACCGCCGCCCTTAAACCGCGAAATGCGGGACCAATTGCGCTTTCGAGGGTTCGGCCATTAATCCGAATTCCCTTGCAATGCAATCCAATAGCATCGGATGCGCGACGGCCCGACCCGCGGCATAATTCTTCGCGTGGCCCAGACACGCAGGACGAAGGCGCTCGCGAACCCCGCCCAGCCGCACGGCGCGCTTCTGCACGAGTTGGAGCGCTACATCGAGGCCCACAATCCCGGCGTGACGGACGTCAACGTCGTCAGCGCGACGGACACCGGCCAGGCGGACAAAAGCCACAAGCCGGTACACCACTGGTATCAGGTCACGTACGAAGCCTGAATCGCCAGCTCAGAGCTTGCCCGCGACGAAATCGGCGGCCTGATTGGCCATGCCTCCATCGATGTACGCGCCGGCTAGATGTTGCGGCCAGTTCTCTTTCCAGGTGTTCGGGTCGGCCGGGTTGCAGACGGGGTCGGCACCATGGCACAACTCGATGGTCCTGTCGTTGTAGAGCGGGTTGAAGTTCGTGATCGGACCCACCCACTGGCTTCCGTTGCCGAACAGCGCGACCGCGGCAACGTGCTGGTCAATGCCCGGCGGCAGCGGGCTGTCGAAACCGAACGCGGCGATGGGCGCGGCGAGCACCACGTCGGTGACGGCCGCACCAAGCGAATAGCCCCCCAGCACCAGTCGGGTGTCCGGGCAGTTGTTGGCCATGTCCTGGATGTGATGGCTCATGTCGTTGGCACCGACGTCGACGTCCGTGTCGGCGCCGTACTTCACCGCATACACGCCGATGTTCTTCGAAACCTTGGATCGCAGCGCACTGATGAACGCGCTGCCGAGCGCGCCGGTGCCGGGCGACTCGAACCGTCCACGGGCGAAGACGACCTGCACCGGGGGACAACTCGCGGCGACGGCCCGGGGCGTCCCCGCCGGCAACACCGCGGGCGCCACAGTCAACGCCGCCGCGGCGACAACGGCAGCCATACCGATATCAAGCAACCTGCGGACAGGCAAAGGGCGCACAGCACGATCGTAGAGCGAGCGCGCCGCTTGGGCAGGGCGAATTCCGGTCGGATAGGTTCACCCCATGAGCCATGCCGACGCCGAGTCACCCGAGCGCCTGTTTGCGCTCGCCGAGCAGGTGCAGGGCTTCATGCCGCCCGACGAGGGACGCGCCCTCTACGACGCCGCGCTGCGGTACCTCGACGGCGGCGTCGGCGTCGAGGTCGGCACCTACTGTGGCAAATCCACCCTGTTGCTCGGCGCGGCGGCGCAACAGACCGACAGCGTGCTCTACACCGTCGACCATCACCATGGCTCGGAGGAGCACCAACCCGGGTGGGAGTACCACGACACGTCATTGGTCGACGACGTGACGGGTTTGTTCGACACGCTGCCGACGTTCCGCCGCACGCTGGACGCCGCCGGGCTCGACGACCACGTCGTCGCCGTCGTGGGCAAGTCGCCGGTGGTGGCCCGCGGGTGGCGGGCACCGCTGTCGTTCTTGTTCATAGATGGCGGCCACTCCGAGAAGGCCGCGAACGAGGACTTCGACGGCTGGGCGAAATGGGTGGAAACCGGCGGGGCGCTGCTCATCCACGACGTGTTCCCCGACCCACGCGACGGCGGCCGCCCGCCCTACTACATCTATCGCCGCGCCATAGATTCCGGTCAGTTCCGGGAGGTTTCGGTCACCGGGTCGCTGCGGGTCCTCGAACGCATCGCCGGTCGGGCGGGTGAGGAGATAATCACCGGCCGGGACCGGTAACCACGCATTCGCAGTCGAAGTCGGTCTGCAGCCCCATGGGCAGCCCGTCGCCGCGGAAGATCCCGCTGCCCTTGGTGGTGTCCGACAGCGCGTCGGCGGCCAGGATCATCGCCGCGCCGGTCCAGGTGGTGCGCTCCTCAGGCCATCGCTTGCCGTCGGCGAAAACCAGACCGGTCCAATAGGACCCGTCCTCTTCGCGCAGGTGCTGCATCGCGGCGAATTGGCGGTGCGCGGCGGAGCGGTGGCCGATGGCGTCGAGGGCCATCACCAGTTCGCAGGTTTCGGCGCCCGTCACCCAGGGCCGATCGTCGACGCAGCGGATGCCGAGGCCGCCGACCACGAAGTCGTCCCAGCGCTGCCTGATCCGCTGGGCGGCCGCCGGGCCCCGCAGGGCACCGCCCAGGATCGGGTAGTACCAGTCCATCGAGTAGCGGTCCTTCTCGGTGAACGCCTCCGGGTGCACCGCGATCGCGTGGCCCAGGCGGCCCAGCGCGAGCTCCCATTCCGGCTGGGGGTCCCCGACCAGGACGGCCAGTGCCAACGCGCAGCGGATGCTGTGGAACACGCTGGCGCACCCGGTCAGCAACGCTTCCGGGACAGGCCCGGCTTCGCTTCGGGCCCAGGCGATTTCGCCGTAGCCGAACTGCAAATCGATGACGAAGTCGATCGCCTTGTGCACCACCGGCCACATCTCGGCGGCGAACGACCCGTCGCCCGTGATCAGCACGTGATGCCACACCCCGGTGGCGATGTATGCGCAGAAATTGCTGTCGCTGTTCGCGTCTTCGATTGTGCCGTCGCGCATTTGGATGGGCCAGGAGCCGTCGGGCCGCTGCGTGCGGCGGCTCCATTCGAACGCGGCCCGCGCCGGCTCCAGCAGTCCGGCCGCGGTGAGCGCCATCGCGCATTCCACGTGGTCCCACGGATCGGTGTGACCACCCGCGAACCAGGGGATGGCTCCCGACGGTTCCTGGTCGGCCGCTACCGACTTCGCGGTCTGCCGGCATTGGTCCGGGGTCAGGACACCCGGAATCGCCGGCGCGCTACCTCGACGCAACTGAATATCCCGGGGCAGCTTCGCTTTCCGCGGCAGGCGGCGCGGCGTAGTACTTCGCGAAATACAGGACCACGCTCTTTCCGACGAGCGGGTTGAGCAGCGACTCGGCCAGCTGCGTCACCTTGGGCCGCCGCATCAGGTCCCACACCAGAAGCTTGTGATAGGTGGTCACGGCTGGGTGATCCGAATTCGACACACCCACTGCGCATTTCAGCCACCAGAACGGCGAGTGCAGAGCGTGCGCGTGATGGGCGTGGATCAATTCGATTCCGCCGCCCACGATCTTGCCGCGCAACTCGTCGGCCCGGTAGATGCGCACATGCCCGCCCTCGTTGGCATGGTATTCGTCGGAAAGCAGCCAGCAAATGCGCTCGGGAAGCCAGCGCGGGACGCTGACCGCAAGCGTCCCACCGACTTTGAGGACCCTGACCAATTCGGCGATGGCCGCGTCGTCCTGCGGGACGTGCTCGAGGATCTCCGAGGCGATGACGCAGTCGAACGTCTCGTCGGCGTACGGCAGGCTCAGCGCGTCACCGAGCACGACCTTCGCCGAGGCCCCCTCGGGCGCCTCGCCGGTCTCGGCCATCGCCTTCAGGATCGTGTCGACGGACCGCAGTTCGTCCGGATCCCGGTCGAAGGCGACGACGTCGGCGCCGCGCCGATAGGCCTCGAAGGCGTGCCGACCGGCGCCGCATCCCACGTCGATCACCTTGGCGGACGGCCCGAGACCGAGCCGGTCGAAATCTATCGTCAGCATCGCGCGATCGCCCGCTCGTAGACCTGCACGGTTTGGGCGGCCACCGCTTCCCAGCTGAACACGTTGATCGCGCGCTCCCTGCCGGCCTTACCCATGGTGCGGCGCTTTTCCGGCGAGTCGAGCAGCTCGCCGAGCGCGCCGGTCAGGGCGTCGACGTCGGCCGGGGGTACGAGCTCGGCGCAGGCGCCGTCGGTCCCCAGGACTTCGGGCAGCGCGCCCACCCGGCTGGCCACGATCGGCGTCCCGCTCGCCATGGCTTCCACCGCGGGCAGCGAAAACCCTTCGTACAGAGAGGGAATGCAGGCGACCTCGGCCGACGCGAACAGGGCGGCGAGCGCTTCGTCGGACAGCCCGCTGGTGATGTGGACGATGTCCGAGATCCCCAGCTCCGCGATGAGTTTGTGGGTGGGACCGTTGGGTTCGACCTTGGCGACGAGCCGCAATTCGACGTCTCGGCGGGTGCGCAGCCTGGCGACCGCGTGCAACAGGGTCCGCACGCCCTTCAGCGGGGTGTCGGCGCTGGCGATCGCGATGATGCGGCCGGGTCGGCGGGGACCGGATGCCGGCCGGAACAGGTCGGTGTTCACCCCCAGCGGCACGACGTGCAGTTGCTCGGGGGAGACGCCGAAGTCGGCGACGATGTCGGCTGCCGACGACGACGAGACCGTCAACAGGTCGGGGATCCGGCGGGCCACCTGCTCCTGCATTTTGGAGAACCCGTACCAGCGGTGCACCAGCGGCTTGCGCCACCAGCGCGCGGCGGCGACGTCGAGCACGCGGTCGCGGGTGATGGGATGGTGCACGGTGGCCACCACCGGCAGCCCCGCGTCGGCGATCGCCAGCAGCCCGGTGCCCAGGCTCTGGTTGTCATGCACCAGGTCGAAGTCGTTCGCGCGCTCGGCCATCAGCCGGGCCACCCGCATGGTGAACGTTCGCGGTTCGGGAAAGCCCGCCGTCCACACGGTCAGCAGCTCGAGCAGGTCAATAGAGTCGCGGATCTCGCTGGGCCGCGGCACCCGGAAGGGGTCGGGCTCACGGTAAAGATCCAGGCTGGGCACCTTGGTCAACCGCACCCGCGGATCGAGCAGCTCGGGGTAGGGCTGGCCGGAGAACACCTCGACGTCGTGGCCGAGCTCCACCAGGCCGCGGCTGAGATGGCGCACGTAGACGCCCTGTCCGCCGCAATGGTCCTTACTGCGATAGGACAGCAGGGCAATTCGCATACTCAACTCTTATCCGCCGAAGAAAAATGGCGGGCGGGCGGCCCCCAATCCGTCGCGATCAACGGACTCCCGAGCTCCGTGACAGCAAACTGGACATGTGTCCAGACTATAGTTCGCCGACCTAATTGATGCAATCGAGGGCGGGACACCGCGTTCAGTCTGCCCTCAAGGCTTCGGCGCTTGCGAAGCGGCCGCCGCTAGCTGCAGGGATATTGCCCGTTGAGCACGCAGTTCACCGGCGGCGAGTAAGTACCGCTCAGCACGCCCCTCATGCCGCCCGTGGCTGAACCAAGGGGTGGAATGACGCGGTTCCAATTCGCCGGGGTGATAACGAAGTGAGTGCCATATTGGGTGAAGCTGCTGTTCCAGGTGTGGGAGATGCCTTCTCCGGCCGGCAAGTCGAACTCGATCTTCCAATCGCTCATCGGCGCGGCGCTCGCGTTGGTCACGGTGAAGTTGGCGATGAAGCCGGTCTGCCACGTGTGTTCCACCGACAACGTCGCCGCGGCCGCGGCCGCATGAGCGGCGGGGGAGCCGGCGAGTCCCAGGGCGGCAACCAGCATTGCCGGCACGGTCACGTGAAGCGCTGTGCGCCAGCGTTTCACGCAATTGTTCGGGCGAGCCATAGTGGCCAACAGTAAGGAAAAACAGGCGGTATCGGCCCGCGCATCGCGGGTAAGCTGCACGACCTTTGCCCAATCGAAACCGTCACGAAATCGGCGGAGAGTGCCGGCCCGCGGGATGAGCCCGCTTTGTTACCATCGCGCCGTGCCCGACGGATGGCGATCGATCTCGCGACGCGACGCCTTCAAGTATGCGTTCGCGCCGGCCCTGCTGGGCCTGGCCGCGCCGCTCGCGCAGCAGCGGGCGTCGGCGGCCGACCTGCAACTGATCGATTTCGCCGAGAAGAGGATCGCGCCCGGCGAGATCAAGGCGGCGGGCTATGGCGGGGTGGTCAACTATGTGTCGGCGTCGCGACCGGGCGCGAACTTCGAAGCCAAGCCCATCACGCGGGAGTACGCGGACGCGCTGCGCGCGGCGGGGCTTCAGATCGTCAGCAACTTCCAGTACGGCAAACCCGGCTGGCCCGACCCGTCGGATTACACCCGCGGGTACGACGGCGGGGTGGCCGATGCGCACACCGCCCTGCAACTGCACAACGCGGCAGGCGGGACGGCGTCGGCCCCGATCTTCTTCAGCGTCGACGACAACATCGACGAGAACACCTGGAATGGCCCTGCGGTGCAATGGTTTCGGGGCATCAACTCGGTGTTGGGTGTGGGCCGCACCGGCATCTACGGGCACGCCCGGGCGTGCGGTTGGGCGATCCGCGACGGCGTCATCGGCAACTCGACCACCCCCGGCCACCGCTGGGCATGGCAGACCAGGTCGTGGTCCAACGGGGAACGCGAACCGGCGGCGGTGCTGTATCAGGCCGTCGTCAACAGCCCGTCCAACCCGAGCCCGCTGCTGGGCGGGATCAACGTGGACATCGACGACGTCCTCGCCGCCGACTACGGCCAGTGGGATCTTCCGCGCTGATTTGGCGCTACATCCCCAGGTGTACCGAACTGTCAGCGTTCCTCTGCAGGATCGTCGACGGGGTCGTCGACGCCATGAAGTTTTCCAGGATGTCCGCCACAGCCGTTGGAGCTTCCACATGAGGAAAGTGCCCGATTCCCGCGAGCACTTCGAGACGACTGCCCTCCAGCGCATCATGGGCGGCGTAGGCGTGGGCCACGGGAATGATCCGGTCCTGGTCGCCCCAGATCAGCACGATGGGTATCCCAGCTGCCAGATGGATCTTGTTCAAAGCGCTGACGGCCTGACCGCGGTAGTCCACCACCGAGCGCAACGTCCGCAAAAAGGCTTGGCGGGTGCGCGGATCGGACAGCGAGGAGTAAGCGTGCCACATCTCACCGGCTCGCGGCGACTGAATCCCGGCCGAGGTCAGCCACGAACCCAGCTTGTTCCCGAGGTTCAGCACCGGCTGCGGTGCGACGACGGGCAATAGGAACTCGGCGCCCGGTGCAGACAGGATGCGCAGCAACGGGCTGAGGTCGGGCCCGAGGCCACCGCTGCCGATGAGGGCCAGCCGCTCGCAATGCTCCCGGTGCTGGTGGACGAACTGCATCGCGATCCCGCCGCCGAGCGACTGCCCAACTACCGTTGCCCGATCCACCCCGAGTTCGTCGAGCAGGTCGCGCAGAAAGACGGCAAAAGCTCCGAGCGAGTAGTCGCCACGCGGCTTCGCGGACATGCCGTGGCCGAGCAGGTCCGGCGCGATGACGCGGTAATTCTTTGACAGCTGCGGAATGATCGCATGCCACGTCTCGGAACTGCCGGCCATCCCGTGTACCAGCAACACGACAGGACCGTCGCCGGCATCGCGGTACGCGATCCGGTCTCCGTGAAGTTCGAGATACTTCAATTCGCTCATGTCACCGTTTACCCAGCTTCGGTAGTCGGACACATCGGCCATTAGCCACGGTACGCAACTTACGCCTTCGTAGGTTACCCGTGGGTAATAGTGTGGCTGGCCTCACGGTTCGCCCGAAATAACCGACGCCCCGCGAGCCGGGTGGCCCGCGGGGCGTCGCTTGGTATCCGACTGCTACTTGAGGTCGAACCGGTCGGCGTTCATCACCTTCACCCATGCCGCGACGAAGTCCTCGACGAACTTCCCCTGGTTGTCGTCCTGGGCGTAGACCTCGGACAGCGCCCGCAGCACCGAGTTCGATCCGAACACCAGGTCGTTGGCCGTGGCCGTCCACTTCTTCTGTCCCGACTTGCGGTCGACGACCTCGTAGACGTTCTCCGCCGTCTCCGACGCCTTCCACGCGTTGTCCATGTCGAGCAGGTTGACGAAGAAGTCGTTGGTCAGCGTGCCGGGTGTGTCGGTGAACACGCCGTGCTTGCTGCCGCCGTGGTTCGCGCCGAGGGCACGCAGCCCGCCGACGAGCACCGTCATCTCCGGCCCGGTCACGCCCAGCAGGTAGGCCCGCTCCACCAGCAGCTGCTCCAGCGGCGCCTTCTCGCCGGCGCGGATGTAGTTGCGGAACCCGTCGGCTCGCGGTTCGAGCACCGCGAACGACTCCACGTCGGTGCTCTCCTGCGAGGCGTCGGTGCGCCCGGGCGCGAAGTGCACCGTGATCTCGTAGCCGGCGTCCTTGGCGGCCTTCTCCACCGCCGCCGAGCCGGCCAGCACGATCAGGTCCGCCAGCGAGATCTTCTTGCCGCCCGAGGCCGACGCGTTGAAGTCCTGCTGGATCTTCTCCAGCACGGGCAGCACCTTGTCCAGCTCGGAGGGCTCGTTGACCTCCCAGTTGCGCTGCGGCTCCAAGCGCAGCCGCGCCCCGTTGGCGCCGCCCCGCTTGTCGGTGTTGCGGTAGCTCGACGCCGCCGACCAGGCCGTCTTGACCAGCTGCGGCACGGACAGGCCGGAGTCGAGCACCTTGCCCTTGAGCGCCGCGACGTCCCTGTCGTCGACCAGCTCGTGGTCGACGGCCGGAACCGGGTCCTGCCACAGCTGCGGCTCGGCGATCCACGGCCCGAGGTAGCGACTGATCGGACCCATGTCGCGATGCAGCAGCTTGTACCAGGCCTTGGCGAACGCGTCGGCCAGCTCCTCGGGATGGTCGAGCCAGCGGCGGGTGATGTCGCGGTAGATCGGGGACTCCCGCATCGAGATGTCGGTCACCAGCATCGTCGGGGCACGTCCCGGCCCGCCGAACGGATCCGGGATGGTGCCGGCGCCCGCCCCGTCCTTGGCGACGAACTGCCAGGCGTCGCCGGGGCTCTTGGTCAGCTCCCACTCGTACCCGTAGAGCGTCTCCAGGAAGGTGTTGTCCCACTTGGTCGGGGTGGGCGTCCAGACCACCTCCAGGCCGCTGGTGATGGCGTCCTTGCCCACGCCGGTGCCGTACGAGCTCTTCCAGCCCAGCCCCTGCTGTTCGATCGGGGCGGCCTCCGGCTCGGGACCGACCAGATCGCCGCTGCCGGCGCCGTGCGTCTTGCCGAAGCTGTGCCCGCCGACGATCAGCGCGGCGGTCTCCTCGTCGTTCATCGCCATCCGGCCGAAGGTTTCGCGGATGTCGATCGCCGCGGCGATCGGGTCCGGCTTGCCTTCAGGGCCTTCGGGATTCACGTAGATCAGGCCCATCGTCGTCGCGCCGTACGGCTGCGCGAGATTCCGCTCGCCCGAGTAGCGCTTGTCGGTGCCCAGCCAGGTGTCTTCTTCACCCCAGAGGATCTCTTCGGGCTCCCACACGTCTTCGCGGCCGAAGGCGAAGCCGAAGGTCTTGAATCCCATCGACTCCAGGGCGCAGTTGCCGGCGAAGATGATCAGGTCCGCCCAGGAGATCTTGTTGCCGTACTTCTTCTTGACCGGCCACAGCAGCCGGCGGGCCTTGTCCAGGCTGACGTTGTCCGGCCAGCTGTTGAGCGGGGCGAAGCGCTGCATGCCCTGGCCGCCGCCGCCGCGGCCGTCGAAGATCCGGTACGTGCCGGCGGCGTGCCAGCTCATCCGGATGAACAGGCCGCCGTAGTGACCGTAGTCGGCGGGCCACCAGTCCTGCGAGGTGGTCATCACCGAGATGACGTCCGCCTTGAGCGCGTCGACGTCGAGCTTGGCGAATTCCGTCGCGTAGTCGAAGTCCTCGCCGAGCGGGTTGGACTGGGGGTTGTGCGGGTGCAGCGTCGACACGTCGATCTGGTCGGGCCACCAGTCCCGATTCGTCAGCGGCGCGTGCGATTTGGGTTGGGGCGCGGGGATCGTCGGGTTTTCACTCTCAGACACAACATTCCTTTCGGTGTTCGGTGAATCGGGCTGCGACCACGGGAGTGATCAGGACTCTGCCGTCGAGCAGTCGGGGCACATGCCCCAGTAGATGACCTCGGCCTCATCGAGGACGAAGCCATCCAGAACGTTGTTGTCGTCCAACGGGGTCAAGCACGGCGCCTCGCCGACCGCGCAGTCGACGTCGTTGATGACCCCGCAGGAGCGGCAGACGACATGGTGGTGGTTGTCGCCGACGCGGGATTCGTAGCGGGCGACGAGGCCCAGCGGCTGGATCCGTCGGACCAGGCCCGCGGCGGTCAGCGCGCTCAGCACGTCGTACACGGCCTGGCGGGAAACGTCGGGCAGATCCCCGCGTACGGCGTTGAAGATCGTGTCGGTGTCGGCATGGGGGTGGGCGTGCACCGCCTCCAGCACGGCTAGCCGCGGCCGGGTCACGCGCAGGTCGGCCATACGCAGCCGGTCCGCGTAACTCGCCGATGAGGACACGTGGTCCATATCACACTCTTATTTGGAATCAGTCAAGACTTTCCCGGGGGCGAGCCGCCGAATAAGCGGTGAACCGTGCCCATCCGGTCGGTGCGCCGGGCCGAATGACGTTGCGCCAGAGCGCGACTCTG
Organism: Mycobacterium sp. E796; assembly: GCF_001672815.1. Taxonomy (GTDB): domain Bacteria; phylum Actinomycetota; class Actinomycetes; order Mycobacteriales; family Mycobacteriaceae; genus Mycobacterium. Next base: position 46,878 of record NZ_LZKK01000353.1, read on the forward strand.
CGACCCTCGGAAGGAGACCCTAGGACGCCGGCTTCAGGGCGCTGCCGTTGCGCCACTGGTCCCAGCTCAGCGTCCAGTCACCGTTCTGGGCCAGCGTCAGCGGCGGCCCTCCACTGTTGCGGACCTCCACGACGTCCCCGGGTACCGAGAAGTCGTAGAACCACTTCGCGTTGTCGGCGTTGAGGTTCAAGCACCCATGCGAGGTGTCCCGGTGGCCCTGGGCCCACACCGTGGCGTCGAGCTCGTGCAGGTAGATGCCGTCGGTGCTGATCTTGGTCGCGTAATTGATGGTCTCGCGGTAGCCGAGGCGGGAGTTCTTGGGCAGGCCGAACGTCGAGGAGTCCATCACGACGGGGTTGCCCTTGTCGATCACGGTGTAAATGCCCGGCGGGGTCCAGAGCGAGATGGTGCGCCCACCGACATCCTCGGTGCCGCCCATCCCCATCGAGGTTGGCATCGTTCGCACCAGCTTGCCGTTGTCGAAGACGCTGACCTGTTTGGTGGCGTCGTCGGCGATGGATATATGCGCGTCACCGATCCGGAACGACACCCGCGTGTCGTCTTGCCCGAACAGCCCGTCGCCCAAGGCAATTCCGTAGATCTTGGCTTCGGCGGTGACGGTCGTTCCCGGGGCGTAGTAATGCTCGGGTCGCCAGTGGGCGTTTTGGCTGTCGACCCAGAACCATGAGCCCTGCACCGGCGGGCTGGTGGTCACACTCAGCTGTCGCTCGGCGGCGGCCCGGTCGGTGATCTGCTCGTCGAAGTGCGCGACGATCACCATTCCGACGCCGTAGGTGCCGCCGTCGTGCACCGCGGCCTCCGAGGTGGTGGTGAACGAAACCTTGGTCTGGTTGGACGGCCGCAGCGTGGAGAACGACGAGACCTGCGTCGCCGCAACTCCGTTGGGTCCGCGGGCAGTGACGGTCAGCGTGTAGGTGCGCCCGTATCCCAGCGGCACGGTGGGCTTCCAGGCGGTGTTGTCCGGGGTGGTGATGCCCTCGATCGGTTTGCCGCTCTCATTGACCATGCGCACGTCCGTCAGCGTCCCCGCGTCGGCCTTCACCATGACCGGCGCGACCGGGTCGACGTCGTGCGCGTTGGGTCCGGGCGTGACCGTTATCCGAGCCGCGCCAGGCTCTTTCGCGCCCAGGCCGGGGCACGCGCCGTGCGGGCACCTGACCGACGTTGCCAGCTGGATCGCGCCCACCACCCCGGCCACGAGCAACACCGCGAAGAGCAGCGGGCGCAGCCATCCAACTGCCGGGCGAGGGGCGGTCATGTGCATCAAATAGCCCGGGGCGTACGCCCTGAAACGTGGCGCGGGCCGCGCTGCGCGGGCGCGAGGATCATGGGGTCATGGCCGACGACGAACTCGACAGTCTGTACCGGACGGAGCCGGAGGCTTTCACCGCCGCACGCAACAGGCTGGCCAAAGCCGCGAAGGACCGCGGTGACGCCGCGGCGGCGAAACGAATCTCCGCGGCCCGCAAACCCACGGCCGCGGCCTGGATCGTCAACCGGGTCGCGCTCTCGCAGAAGGACACCAAGAAGCGCCTCGCCGACCTCGGTGACCGCCTGCGCGACGCGCACGCCGCGATGGACGGCGAACGCATCCGGGCGCTGTCCGCCGAGCAACACAAGCTGATCGAGGGGCTTGCCCGCGCGGCGTTCGAAGCGGCCGACGTGAAGCGGCCGTCCGCATCGGTGCGCGAGGACGTGACCGCCACCCTGCAAGCCGCGATCGCCGACCCCGAGGTGAGGGAGCGACTCGGCCGACTGGCCAGGCCCGAGCGATGGTCGGGTTTCGGCGGGTTCGGTGACGCGGCGCCGGCCCGGCCGGCGAAGCGATCGCAGACGGCAGCGGAGCGGCGCCGGGAGAAGTTGACCGCGGACGTCACCGACGCCGAGCAAGCCCAAGCCGCCGCCGAGGACGTCGTCTCGAAGCGGCAAGCCGAACGCGACGCGGCCCGGGAACGACGCGACGAAGCGATCGCGACCCTGCGCACGGCCGAGCGCGAACTCGACAAGGCCGAGGCCGCCTACGACGAGGCCAAGCGCGCCAGCCGCGCGGCCGCCGAATCGCTGAAGGAGGCGAAAGCACAGCTCAACAATGCGTGACCGCCGTTGCGCGGGCGGCGCGCAGTTTCCGTCGACGCTGCGGGGGTATCAGCCCAGCCGTGACTTCTTTATGGCTATCCGACCGCGCCGAACCGACCTGGACCGCAAGCCGGCTTGAGGACGGCCCACGCTCCGCCGATGTCATCGTCGTAGGTGCCGGGATCACCGGGCTGATGACCGCCGTCCTGCTGGCCCGCGCGGGTAAGGACGTGTTGGTGGTCGAGGCCCGCACGGTCGGTTCCTGCGCGACGGGCAACACCACGGCGAAGATCAGTCTGCTGCAGGGCAGCCAGCTGTCCAGGGTGCTGCCCAGGCACGGCCTGGACGTGGCCCGCGCCTATGTCGACGGCAATCGCGAGGGCCAGGAGTGGGTGCTGCAGCACTGCGAGTCGAACGGCGTCGCCGTGCAGCGCGAGGACGCCTATACCTACGCCCAGTCAGCGCGGGGCGTGTTGTCCGCGCGCGCGGAGCTGGCGGCCTGCCAGGCGGTGGGCCTGGGCGCCGTGTGGGACGACGACGCCGACGTGCCGTTTCCGTACCACGGTGGCGTGCGGCTGCCCGACCAGGCCCAGTTCGACCCCATGCCGTTCCTCGACTCGCTTGCGACCGAGTTGCTCGGCCGCGGCGGGCGGCTGGTCGAGCACACCCGGGTGCGACGGGTGTCCTGGCGCGGCAAGGGGGTGCGGGTGCACGTCAACGACGCGGCGCGGCAGGACGTCGAGCTGCAGGCCGGGCAGCTGATACTCGCCACCGGGATCCCGATCCTGGATCGCGGCGGCTATTTCGCGCGCGTCAAGCCAAGCCGGTCCTACTGCCTGGCGTTCAAGGTTCCCGGCAACATCACCCGGCCGATGATGATCTCCACCGACTCGCCGACGCGTTCGGTCCGCTACGCGCCCGTCGCGGACGGCGAGCGGCTGATCGTCGGCGGGGCCGGCCACACAGTGGGCCGCAAGAAGAGCCCGTCGAAGTCGTTGCAGGAACTCTCGTCGTGGGCGCGCAAACACTACCCGGGGTCCGTGCAGACCCATTTCTGGTCGGCGCAGGACTACACGCCCATCGACTACCTGCCGTATGTGGGCCCCATCCTGCCGAACACCGAAACCATCTTCGTCGCAACGGGTTTCAACAAGTGGGGCATGACCAACGGCCCCGCGGCGGCGTTGGCGCTGGCTAGCCGCATCCTGGGTGGACGGATGGATTGGGCCGGCGCGTTCGCCAGCTGGAGCCCGCACGAGCTGTCGGGCTTGCTGATGGCGCTGCAGGCCAACCTCGAGGTGGGCTTCGACCTGGCCAAGGGCTGGATCACCCCGGCGATACGCACCGGCCGTCGCAGCCCCGTCAACGGCGAGGGCGGCGTGGTGAGCGGGCCCCCGTGGCACCTGGAGGCCCGCTGCCGCGTGGACGGCACCGAGCACCGCGTTTCTCCGGTGTGCCCGCACCTGGGCGGGATCGTCAACTGGAACGACGCCGACCAGGCGTGGGAATGCCCGCTGCACGGGTCGCGCTTCGCCCCGGACGGCACCCTGCTGGAGGGGCCGGCCACCCGCGACCTCACCGCCTAGGCGTCAGACCTGACGCCAGGACGGCTGCGCAGGGTCGACCAGCTGCATATCGACCGGGCCCATCCCGAAAACGGCGATCACGGCCGGGTTGGGCTGATTCGCCGGGACGCCGTCGTAATGCGGGGTACGGGCGGTCCGCTTGACGTAACCACCCGGCCCGACGGGCAGCGCGTCCTGAGGCCGAAAGTCATTGCCGCTGTTGACGAACCACGTGCCGAACACGACGACCTGGATCCGGTCGGTCGCATAGGTGTGGGGCGCGCTGAACCAACCCGGGTTCCACCTCATCATGACCAGGTAGGGTCCCGGCTGGTTGAAATCCCCGTACAGCATCGCCATCTCGCCGCTGTGGGGCGGCAGGTTGCCCCACGCCTGGAAACCGATCTTGTCGTACGGCAGGACGAAAGTTTCGGCCGGGTCGGGGCCGGTGCCGGGCGGCGGCGACAAATCGATATCCGTCGGGTGGTCCGTGCTGCGCGACTTGTCGCCGGCGGCGACCGCCGCAAGCAGCAATGGCGTCGCCATCAGCAACGAGCGCCTACTCGATTCCAGATCTCCCATCACGCACCCCCAATACCGTCTCCCCTCAAAGATATTCGAACGATTCAGCCCGACTTTTGATAGACGAGCCAGCGCAACTCGATCGGGGACTGATCGCGCGGGATATCGAACACGTCGAGGCCGCTGGCCCAGCTCTCGAACCAACCGGTCGGGGGCCAGGCGCCCTCCGGTAGGTGGGCCTTCTCGTAGTCGTAGGCCGAATCGTCGGCGACGAGGTCGAACGGCAGCCCGGCCGCCGCGTTAGCCACTTCGTCACGGGTGAAGATCATGGTGTTGCACTGCTGCCCGAGTTCGATCGCGGCTCTGTCGGGGGTATAGCCGGGCCGCGGCAGGAACGTGTTGAACACCAGCCGTCCGCCCGGGGCCAACACGTCGGCGGCGAGTTCGAACACACCGCGCAATTCGTGCGGCGTACGGAAGTCGGGCACCACCTCGGAGAGGACCATCAGCTGGTACTCGTCGTGGACGCCCTCCATGGCGGTGAAAACGTCGCTCTGCATCACGCGCACGCCCAACGATTCGCGTTCCACGTCCGCGCGCATGAGCTCGGCGAACTTCGGCGCCATCTCCACGGCGTCCACGGGATGGCCGCGCCGCGCCAGGGCCACCGCGTTGCGCCCGGTTCCGGCGCCGACGTCCAGTATCCGACAGCTCGCCGGGTCGGCCGCCTCGCAGGCCAGCGCGAGCACGCGCGCGTCGGGTTCGGCGCCGAACAGTGGCGCCGGCCGGGTCTCAACCCAGTTGTCGTAGTCGGCCTCGACGGTGCGCCATTCGGCGTTGACGCGGTAGTTCAGACCCGTTCCGAAGGGAACCTGAAACGAGATGATGATCTCCGAACGCTGGGAGGCCCTGAAGGCCTTCGCCAGCTCGGTCTCCAGCACCTTGTTGAGCTGACGAGCTTGTTCGGGCGTATACGGCACACCCAGCGTCGCGCACAGGTTGGCGCACAACTGGGCGTACTCGTCGATCATGCCGGGAACGGCGGGCACCGAAATCTGGCCCTCGGCCATCGATCGGCGGTACATCCGGCTGACCATCGCTTCGCGCAGCCTCGGCGTGTCGAACGGTTTGGGCTGCGGCGCGTCCACCAGACTCTTCTACACGACCCGATTCGCGGTCGCACAGGGGCCGCCGTCCTACACCACCCGTTAACACTGCCGTTTGGCGGGGTATTAGCCAAGTTCACGTGCCGGACATGTACTACTTGAGGGAAGTGCGATCGTTTGCCGGTCCGATTCCGGCCGCGCCGCCCAATTAGTCGGGAGCCGTCCGTGTCCTGGCGGCGTTTGACTCGATCGGAGGGAACGACATGGACTTTGCGGCACTACCGCCCGAGATCAACTCCGCCAGGATGTACACCGGCCCCGGCTCGGGGCCGCTGCTGGCCGCCGCGACGGCCTGGGACCGGCTGGCCGCCGCCCTGCACGCGGCGGCGAGTTCGTATCAATCGGAGGTGGCGGCGCTGACCGCCGGGCCCTGGCTGGGCCCGACCTCGGGGTTGATGGCTGCTGCGGCCGCGCCGTACCTGGCGTGGACGAGAACCTCCGCCACGCAGGCCGAGCAGGCCGCCAACCAGGCCAAGGCCGCCGCCGGCGCCTACGAGGCGGCATTCGCGGAGACGATTCCGCCGCCGGTGATCGCGGCCAACCGCAGCCTGCTGCTCACGCTGGTCGCGACCAATATCTTCGGTCAGAACACCCCCGCGATCGCGACCACCGAGGCGCAGTACGCCGAGATGTGGGCCCAGGACGCCGCCGCCATGTACGGCTATGCCGCCGCGTCGGCGTTGGCGACGACGCTGACACCGTTCGCGCCGCCGCCGCAAAACACCAGTTCCGCCGGGCCGGCCGCGCAGGCCGCGGCGGTGGCGCAAGCCACCGGCACCTCGGCGGGAAACGCGCAGAGCGCCGTGTCCAGCGTGCAGGCCATCGCGGCGGTGCCCAACGCGCTGACCAGCCTTGCCGCCACCCCCGCCCAGGCCGGACCGCTCGACCTGCTGGCCGTGCTGGCCAATTTGAGCGGGGTCTTCATCGACCCCGAATTGAGCGCTACGAGCCTCGCCGCCGACACGGTGCTCGGCACCACGGCCCTTCCCTACGACGTCGCCGGGTACTACGTCGGTATCCACACCGACGACATCGTCAGCGGCTGGGCGGGAATACAGGGCTGGCCCGGCACGGAACCGGTGCCGCCGACGCCGTTCCCGGTGATCACCAACCTGGCCGGCGGTTCGGCGGCCACGGCCGGCCTCGCTGAAGCGAAAACCATTGGGGCCCTGTCGGTTCCACCCGCGTGGGCCGCCGAGACGACGATGATACGGCCCTTGGCGGTCGCCTTGCCGGCGACCAGCATGGGCGCCGCCGCCGAGGCCTCCGCCGGGAGCATGGGCAGCCTGTTCAGCCAGATGGCCCTGGCGGGCATGGCCGGGCGCGCGATGGCCGGCACGGGTGGCGGGGCGGGCGCCCCGGCCCGCCGGGAGCGGATTGGGGCGCCGACGACAACCGACAAGAAGGCGCCCCCGGAAGCCCCGGCCGGCGGCCCGGTCACGAGCGTCGCCGCCGAGCTTCGTGAGCTGGCCTCGCTGCGCGATTCGGGAATCCTCACCGACGAGGAATTCACCGAACAGAAAAAGAAACTCCTGGCTCAGATTCCCTAGCAAATTATCGATCAGGGCAACAGTTGCCATTTGATGGCCGCTGAAGCTATGCACCCGTCAGTTACGCGGCGTATTCGCCGGCGTTGCATTCTCGCCAACTACTCGGGCGCCCTGAAGACCGGCCGCGGCTCGATCGTCGTCTCGGCCAGGCATCGATCACCCAGGTCGGCCGACCGTCTGGCCACAAGTTTCGAAGTTTTTAATATTCATGCCGGGGCGCACGACCATATACTGACGACACCTGAACGCCGACAAGAAAAGAAGGGCACGAAATGTCTGCACCTCGCTGGCTGGCCAAACTGACAATTCCCGTGATGGTTGGCGCTGCCCTGACAGCAAGCACCGCGATTGCGTCGGCCGACTCGACGGACGACGCATACCTCGCGAAACTGAAAACCCTCGGATTCAGCTGGCCCTCGTCAAGTGACTCCGACATGATCGCAATGGGGCACGCGGTCTGCGCCGACCGGATGGCCGGCAAGACGCCCGACGCGATCGCCTCCGACTTGCACTCCAGCATGAGCTCGAAGGGCTTCTCGTTCGCGGACATGACCGGCTGGGTCAGCGCGGCGGAATCGACCTACTGCCCGGGTTAGTCGACACCCGGCCCCCGCGACCGCACTACTGTCGTCCCTGACGGTGAACGACGGGTCTCTCGCGGGGGAAAAGTGCACATGCGGGTGGAGAGTTTGCTCCGCTACCCGGTGAAGTCGATGCTCGGCGAAACCGTGGACTCCCTGTTCGTCGACGAAGGCGGAGCCGAGGGGGATCGGCGGCTGGCGCTCGTCGACATCGAAACCGGCCACGTGGCCAGCGCCAAACAGGCGCGGCTCTGGCGCGGGCTGCTGAAATGCACCGCCCACGCCGACACCGGTCAGGTCCGGATCAGGCTGCCCGACGGGACCGACGTCACCTCTGATGACCCCGACGTCGACGACGTGCTCTCCCGCCTGCTGGGTCGCACGGTGCGACTGGTCAGGCAGCGACCGCAGGGTGCGACGCTGGAACGCCCGGATCCCGAGCAGCTGCTCGAGCTGGGGCTGGACGCCGAAGTCGGCGGCCGCATCCTTCAGATCGCGCAGGCGACGCCGGGCGACTCGTTCACCGACGAGGCCCCGCTGCATGCGATCACCACGGCCACCCTCGAGCACATCGGCGTGGAGGCGCTGCGCTACCGGCCCAACCTGGTGATCACGACGCCACCGGGACATCCTGCCTACGCCGAAAACGGTTGGGCAGGAAGGGAAATCGTGGTCGGTGAGGCGCGGCTGCGCGCCCTGACGGCCACCTCACGGTGCGTGGTTCCCACGCTGGAGCACGGTCCGTTGCCGCGTGCCCCGCAGGCGCTTCGCATTCCCGCGGACGAGAACCGTTGGGACACGGGCGGTCACGGACCGCAGCCGTGCGCGGGGGCCTACCTGGAGGTGGTGCGGCAGGGCATCATTCGGGTCGGTGACCCCGTCACCATCGGCCCGTAATCAGCCGGCCCCAACCATTTTCATCACGAGCAGCACCGCCACCGCGAGAAACGCCACAGAGAACACGCAGACGGCGAGGACCGTGAGCGTTGCGCCGGGTGTGAATCGCCGGCGATTGGGTGGTTGAGGCTCGGCCACACCAGAGGTCTGCGGCGCGGCCGGCGGGGTCGCGCCCGGCGTGACGCCCCCACCCCGCTCGAGGTCGGGGGTTTGGGCGGGGTCGGGATCGGGAGGTTGCGCGGTCATAGCTGGTGTTGCGATACCCGCCCGCGCGGCGCCCAAACGGGGCAATCAGCCTGAACGCCACTTGATGCCGCACCCGATCGACGGGCGCTGGTCGGCGTCGACCGGCTTCCCGGCGAGCACCGCGTCGACCGCCGCCCGCACGTCGGCGGCCGTCACGGGCTTGTCGTTCCCCGGGCGGGAGTCGTCGAGCTGTCCGCGATAGACGAGGCGGCGCTCGCCGTCGAACACGAACGTGTCGGGCGTGCAGGCCGCCGAGAAGGCGCGCGCGACGTCCTGGCTCTCGTCGTACAGGTAGGGAAACGTCCAGCCGTGGGCGCGGGCCTCGGCGACCATCTGCTCGGGCCCGTCCTGCGGGTAGGTGACGACGTCGTTGCTCGAGATGCCGACCATCGCGACGCCCTTGTCCGCGAGGTCGCGGCCCAGCGCGGCGAGCCCGGCGGCGACGTGCTTGACGTACGGGCAGTGGTTGCAGATGAAGGTGACGACCAACGCGGGACCCGCGAGGTCGTCGAGGCTGACCGTGGCGCCGGTGGCCGGCTCGGGCAGCGAGAACGGCGGCGCGGGGGTGCCGAGGGCGAGCATGGTGGACTCGATGGCCATGCCAGCCAGATTAGCCCGGTGTCACAGCTTGGAGCCCAGCCCGGCGATCAAATTGATGGTGACCGCAAGGACAACGGCGCCAAGCAGATACGACAGCAGCGCCTGGCGCAACACCGTCGCCCGGATGGACGTCAGCCCGATCTCGGTGTCCGACACCTGATAGGTCATGCCGACGGTAAACGCGAGATACGCGAAGTCGCTGAACCGGGGCGGCTCCGGTTCGTGGAAGTTGATCCCGCCCGGTTCGTCCGAGTAGTAGAGCCGCGCATAGTGCACGGTGAACAGCGTGTGCACCGCGAACCACGACGCCGAGACGGTCAGGATCCCCAGCAGGGCGGCGACGACGGCCGCGGCGCCGGAGCGAGACCCGGCGGCGACCACATAGGCCACCCCGACCAGGCTGGCGAGGCTCGCCGACAAGACGACGGTGTCGGCGATCCAGCGGGTGGGGTCCTCGCGGGTGACGTATTCGCGGGTTCGGTCGGCGTCCATCCCGCCCAGCAGGAGCCACGTCCACACCACATACACGCCCGCGGTGACGACCCACCCGACGAGGGCGAATCGCCAGCCGATGGCATTGCCCACCGCGACTGCGACGGCGACGCCGAGCACCACGGCGATCAGGATCCGAACCGCTACAAGGGATCTCACAGTCGGATGGCTTGGAGGCTGCTAGCCGTTCTGTGCCCGGGCGGGCGCCTGACCGATCTTGTTGGCGGCGAACGTCGCGGCCTGGTTAACCATGCCGGAGTCGATGTACGACATGTGCGACAAGATGTTGCCGCCCGGGGAGCAGATCGGGTCGTCGGGCGCGCACAGGCTGATGGTCCGGCCGACCAGCACCGGGCTGATCGTCGGAAGCGGCTGGCCGCCCCACAACATGCTGGAGAACCCGCTGGACGGCTCGCCGAACAGGGCGACGGCGGCGACGTGGTCGGCCACCGGGCCCGGCAGCGTCTGGCTGGCGAGGTCGATCACGGTCGAGCCCTGGGAGTACCCGCCGAGCACCATTTTCGTGTTGGGGCAGCTGGCGGCGACGTCCTGGATGTGCGCGCTGGCGTCGTTCGAGCCGGCCGACGCGCTGTTGTGGTAGTCGTCGTTCGCCGGGTAATTGACGGCGTAGGAACTGACGGAGCGCCCCGCGAGCTGTGCAGTGAGCGAGTCGACGAATGCCTGCCCCATGTTTCCGAGGCCGGGCTCCTGGTGGGTGCCACGAGCGAAGACCACCGCGACGTCGGTGCAGGGATCGGCGGACGCGACCGGGACGGCGATCGGCGCGCTCAGCGCCGCCCACGCCGTCACGGCCGACACTCCAACGATGCGGGCAAGCCTGGGTGAATTCATTTCCAAATGCTGACACACCCGCGACGACGGCGGCGCATGCGGTGCCTCAAATCCCGTCGCCGCGCGCGAGCCGATCGGCCCGCCAACAGCGCGCCTGCATGGGCATCTCGACCGTGTCGGCACCGGGGAACCGCGCGGCCAGGGCCGCCCGCGCTTCGGTCAGCCGCCGTGCGCGGTCATCGGGGGATGCGACGAGGAACCTGCTGTAGGTGCCCAGCATCGCGACGGCGTCGTCGATCGTCATGGTTCGCGTGAATCGGAACGTCTCGCGCGCGAAGTTGCCGAACGTCGTCGGCAACGGGAGGACGACGTCCAGGCGCCGGCGAGCCCGGTCGGTCGCCGCGGCGTCGGAGGCCTCGTCGCCGGGCAGCCGGTCGAGGTCGCGCAGCCAGCCCACCTCGCGGTCCCGGCTCGTCCAGATCAGCCCGAGCCGACCGCCGTCGCGCAGCACTCGGCCGATCTCGGGCACGGCGCGCTCGGGGTCCATCCAGTGCCACGCCGACGAGACGAACACCGCGTCCGCGGAGGCGTCGGGCAGCGGAATCGACTCACCGCGGCCCTCGACGACGCGCACGCCGGGGGATCGGGCCGTGAGGACCTTTCGCATGCGCGCGTCGGGTTCGACGGCGACGACCTGCGCGGCCTTGCCCAGCAACGTCCTGGTGAACAGACCGGTGCCCGCACCGACGTCGACGGCCACCCCGCATCCGGACGGGACCAGCCAGTTCACCGCATCCGACGGGGGTTGCGGCCGCAGCCCGTCGTAGTTTTCGGCAATCGACCCGAAGGACATCGCGCGTTGTTGACGGTCGCTCACGGTGCCACGGTAGTCGCGGTCGGCGCCCAGGGCCGTCGGCGCGGAAACGTTTGGTAAATACCGAGAATTTTGGCCCGCTTTTCCCTAGAGTCTGGCGTACCGGCTGGTGGCCTGAGGGCCCGTCCCCGGTGAAAATGCGTGGTCGTGGGGCAGAGGGAAGGACACCCGGGGGATGAGTTTTCTGACGTCACCGCCAGAGATTATTTCGTCGCTGCTCCATTCCGGCGCCGGCCCGGCGCCCATGCTGGCCGCTTCGGCGGCGTGGGACGGGCTTGCCGCCGAACTCGGGACCGCGGCGCAGTCGTTCTCCTCGATCACCTCCGGTTTGGCCGCCGACGCCTGGCAGGGGCCCGCCTCGGCGGCGATGCTGTCGACCGCGGCGCAGTACTCGGCGTCGCTGAGTGCGGCGGCGGCGCATGCGCAGACGGCCGCCCTGCAAGCCCAGGTGGTCGCCGGCGAGTTCGAATCCGCCCTGGCCGCCACGGTGCACCCGGTGGTGGTTGCCGCGAACCGGAATCAGCTGGTGCAGCTGGTGTTTTCGAACCTGTTCGGGCAGAACGCGCCGGCTATCGCCGCCACGGAAGCCGCCTACGAGGAGATGTGGGCCGCCGACGTGTCCGCGATGGTCGGCTACCACGGTGGGGTTTCGGCGGCCGCGGCCCAACTGTCGTCGTGGTCGTCCGCGGTGCAGGCGCTGCCGGCGCAGGCATCCGCCGCGATTGCCGGCCCCCTCAACCCGGCCGCCGCCGTCCCGGCCGCGCTTGGCTCGCTGACCTCTGCGGCCAGCAACCCGCTCGGTAACGTCGTCGGGCGCGTCGAAACCTACGCCGCCGACATCATCAATTTCCCCACCGACATCTTGTTCGGGCGTCAGCTGATCCCGACCGGGCCGCAGTCGCTCGGCACCAGCGCGACGATAAGCGGCGGCACGGCCACCGCCCCACTTTCGGTCTTCGCGGGAACCGAGCCGCTGGTGAACGCCTCGGTCGGCACCGGATCGGCCGTGCCATTGCTGGTCGACACCGGATCCGAGGGCCTCGTCATCCCGTTCACCAGGGTCGGCGGCCTATTGGGCGTGCTCCAGATGGGCATCCCCATCGGCGGCGGCATTGGGGGTTACAGCGGGGGACTGGACTACCTCTACCTGACCTACAACGCGCCGGTGAATTTTGGCGGCGGGCTGACGACCGCGTCCACCCCCGTCAACGTCGAGTTCATGGCTTTCCCGGTCTCCATCCAGTCCGCGATGACCAACGGCCTGACGTTCCAGTCCTTCTTCGCTTCCGACGGCGCCTCCGGCGTTCTGGGAGTCGGGCCCAATGCGGGCGGCCCGGGTCCCAGCATTCCGCTGCAGGCACTGCCGGCGCCCTACAACCAGGGTTTGCTCATCAACCAGACCGCCGCCAATCCTTATCTGCAGTTCGGTGGCCAGCCGACAATCAGTGGCCACCCTGTGTTGACGACGCTGCCCCAAATGCCGATTACCAACCTCGACGTGAAGGTAAATGGCGTCGATGTGGGCCAAGTCGCGTCGATCGTCGACTCCGGTGGCGTTGAAGGAACTCTGCCGTCGAGCATTGGCGCGCACCCTGGAGACACCATCGTGGTCTCCGCCAACGGTCAACCGCTTTACTCGTACATCTACAACGGGGACTACTTCCCGACTCCAATCTCGAGCGGGTTGATGAACACCGGGAACCTACTTTTCGCGGACCACCCCGTCTACATCAACTACGCCACGGGCGGCGCGACCGTATACAACTGATCGGACGCCCCCGCCGCGCCCGCCAACCGTCACGAACACGGGGCCGCTGCCCTTCCTCGAACACCCCGTGTACATCTCGTATAGCCGGGGTGGCGTCGGGACGACGATCTTCTACCAGTGAGTCGCGCCCTCTCGCCGGGCGAGGTTCGCGCCGCTTGAATGCTGGGTATGCACCCGGCCATGGGGTGGGTGGCGCAACACGCAGTTGCGATCGTGTCGGCGTTGCTCGCCGCATTCTGGGCCGCGGTCGGCATCGTCGTTCGGCAACGCGTCGCACGCGGCGTCCCCGACGACAAAGCCATGTCGGCGACGATGGCCACCACCCTGGTCCGCGAACCGCTGTGGTGGGCGGGCACTCTCGCCGCGGTCGCCGGCTACGTCTTCCAAGCGCTGGCACTGGCCCACGGATCCTTACTGCTCGTCCAGCCGCTGCTGGTGTCGTCGCTGCTGTTCGCGCTGCCAATGAGCGCGCGGCTGTGCCACCAGCGCATCAGTTGGGCCGACTGGGGATGGGCGACGCTGTTGACCGCCGCCCTGGCCGTCTTCGTGCTCGTCGGCCAGCCCCGCGAGGGCCACAACCGGGCACCGGTGCCCGCTTGGACGATCGCCCTGATGATGACCGTGCCGCTGGTGATCGTGTGCGTCGCCGCGGCCCGCCGCACCGCCGGCCGGCCCCGCGCCATGCTGCTGGCGGTTCCGGTGGCGGTCCTGCTGGGCATGATTGCCGTCCTGACCAAGATCTGCACGCACCGCTTCTCCGTGGCCGGGTGGCAGGGTCTGCTGACCGTGCCGGCCCTTTATGTGCTGGTCGGGCTCGCCGCGGCGCTCACCGTGGTGCAACAGGCGGCGTTTCACGCCGGCGCGTTGCAGGCGTCCGTACCGATCATGTTGGTCGGCGAACCGATCGTCGCGGTCGTGCTCGGTGTGGTGGTCCTCGGGGAGCACCTGGCGGTGCGGGGATCGGCGGCACTGGTCCTTGCCGTCGCGGTGGTGGCGATGGCGGCGGCCGCCATCGCGCTGGGCCGCGACGAAGCCGCCGGAGCCAGTTTGCCGACCCGACGGCAACCGCCGCTCGAGCCGATGACGGCCGCCGGTTCGCGAATCGGGGACAGCGCATAGCGGCCGCCTCGCGTGTCGCTACCGTTGAGCTACCCCGAGTCGGATCGGACGGGAGGCACACTGTGAGCGGTAAACCGCGCGGCATGCTGGTTGTCCTCGGCGCGTTCCTGGTCGCCCTCGCCGGGGCGCCGGCTCCAACGGCATCCGCCACGACCATGATCCGACCCGCGGCGCCGAGCATCCCCGCCGGCGCGCAGCCCCAGCTGGCGTCGGACCCCGCGCAAGTGGCCGACGACCTCGTCGCCGATGAGCACGCGCTCCGTGACGCGTCGACGGGGGAGGCGGGGTTGGTGGCGGCGGCGCACCGCGAGCAGGCGGCGTATCGCACCATCGGGCGCCACCCCGAATGGGACGCGACCATACGACCGCGGATCCCGGCATCGCTGCTCGATGTCTACGACCGCAACGTCGACGCCCGCCGGCAGCTCACCGCGATGACGGCCGTGCGGGACACGCTGCCCGCGTGGAGCATCGAGCCGCCGGCCCCGGCCGAAGAGCTGCTGGGCTACTACCACCAGGCGGAGTCGGAATCCGGCGTCGGCTGGAACTACCTGGCCGCCATCAACCTCGTCGAGACCCGCCTCGGCAGCATCCATGGCGTGAGCACCGCCGGCGCGCAGGGGCCGATGCAGTTCTTGCCCGGGACGTTTGCCAACTACGGACAGGGCGGTGACATCAATTCGCCGCACGACAGCATCATGGCGGCGGGACGCTACCTGGCCGCCAACGGCTTCGCCGGCGACCGCGATCACGCCATCTACCGGTACAACCACGCGAACGAATACGTGCGAGCGGTCGATCAGTACGCGGCCCTCATCGGGTCCGATCCCGCCACCTTTGCCACCTACTACCGCTGGGACGTCTACTGCAACACCACCGCCGGCGACGTGCTGCTGCCCATCGGCTACGCCGCGTCGTCGCCGATCCCGGCGGCGGACTACGTGGCCAGCCACCCGCAGTGATGGATCCGCGCACTGGCGGCCAATCTCGTTGTCCCGCTTAGCCGAAAACTTGTCGTACCTGGCTGTGATGATGGGGTCATGTCTTCGATCGCATCTGTTGGCGCGTGGGTGGTGAATGAGCCCACGCGTCTTGAGGTGTTGTTTGAGGAGTTGGCGGAGTTGTGTGGGCAACGCAATGCGATTGATGGGCGCATTGTGGAGATCGTCGCTGAGATCGATCGCGACGGATTGTGGGGGAATACCGGGGCGCGGTCGATCCCGGCGTTGGTGGCCTGGAAGACCGGTTGCTCGCCGGCCAACGCCCACACGATCGCCACGGTGGCGGGCCGCGCGCAGGAGTTTCCGCGGTGCACCGGGGCCTTGCGCCAGGGGCGGTT
>NZ_LZKK01000354.1 GCF_001672815.1 Mycobacterium sp. E796
CGCCCGGTCGGCGCCAGCGGCGAGCGGACCCGCGCCCGAATAATCGACGCGGCGATGCGCTGCGTGGCGGAGGTCGGGTACTCCCGCGCAAGCATTCGCGAGATCGCCAAGGCTGCCGAGATGACCAGCGGCAGCCTGTATCACTATTTCCCGAACAAGTCGGAGCTGATCAAGGCCGCCGTCGCGGCCAGGACCGACGTCGCGTTGCCGCGCCTGCGCGAGGCCGCCCAGGGTCCCGGCGACGTCACGGACCGGATCGAAGCGGTGCTCGACGAATCGGGCCGGTTGATGCGCGAATACCCCGACCTCGCCGCCTTCGAGTGGGCGCTCCGTGCCGAAGGTGCCGTCGACCCTCGGGAGGGCGGCGCCGGATTCCAGGCCTTCCGCGAGATCATCGAGGGCATCGTCGGGGGCACCGACAAGCCGGGCTCGGTGGAAGCCGTCTATTCGCTGATCTACGGGTTGACCGAGCTGGCGGCGACCGTTCCGCCGGAGGAGTACCACGCTGCGCTGGACTCGGCCAAGCGCCTGATCAGGGGCACGCTGCTGGGCGGCGGTCCACAG
>NZ_LZKK01000355.1 GCF_001672815.1 Mycobacterium sp. E796
TCGACCTGACCGCCGTCAGCGCCGTTGTCGCCGTCACCGCAGTTGCCGGTGTTGCTTACGCCGCCGGCACCGCCGCCCCCCCCCCCGCCCCCCGCCAGGGTGCCTTTCGTGATGTTGGTGATCACACCACCGCCTCCGTTGCCGCCGTCCCCGCCGTTGCCGCCGTTACCTCCGACGCTGTTGCCGCCGGCGCCGCCGGCGCCGCCGTTGCCACCCACGTCGCCGCTGGCAGCGAAGAGACCGCCGTTGCCGCCGTGGCCGCCGTTGCCACCATTGCCGTCGACGCCGGCGACCGCGCCGGTGCCGCCCGCGCTGCCACCCAGGCCGGCGTTGCCGCCGTTGCCGCCGTTGCCGCCGGACCCGCCAAGAAGGGGTGAACCCCCTTGGCCGCCTTGGCCGCCGTCACCGCCGGCGCCGCCATCGCCGTTGGCGCCTGCATGGCCGCCGAAGAAGCCCGACAGTCCCTCCGATTGGCCCCCGATTCCACCCGTGCCGCCGTTGCCTCCTTGACCGCCGTTCGTGCCGCTTCCGGCGAGCACACCGGAGATACCGGCGCCGCCGGCACCGCCCAGGCCGCCGAGCCCGCCGGCGCCGCCGGCGCCGCCGCTGCCCATGATTAGCCCGCCGTTGCCGCCCGCCCCGCCGGCACCGCCGTTGCCGCCGGTGCCGCCGTTAACTTGGCCGGCCGCCGAACCCGTGGGGCCGGTGACGCCGGTCCCACCGGCGCCGCCCCGGCCACCGTTGCCGAAGAGCCAGGCGTTGCCGCCCCGACCGCCGGGCTGCCCGGGCGCGCCGGATCCGCCGTCACCGCCGGGACCGAACAGCAACCCGCCCGGCCCGCCGGGCGCCCCGGTGCCCGGCGCGCCGTTGACGCCCTTTCCGATCAATGGGGTGCCCAACAACAGCTCGGTGGGTGTGTTGATCACCCCGCGCACCTCTTGCCACGCGGTCTCCAGCGGCGAGGCGTTGGCCGCCTCGGTCGCCGCATAGGCACCCCCGGCCCCGCTGAGAGCCTGCACGAACTGGGCATGAAACGCCGCGGCCTGAACGCTGAGCTGCTGAAAGGCCTGTGCTTGCCCGGCAAACAGCGACGCCACCGCCGCCGACACTTCATCTTCGGCGGCGGCGAGCAGGCGTGTGGTTGGGCCCGCGGCCGCGGCGTTGGCGGAGCTGATGCTCGAACCGATGCTGGCCAGCTCCGTTGCTGCCGCCCCTACATACTCGGGCGCTGCGAAAACGAATGACACGTAAGGATCCTTCGAACTACTAGCAGTGATGGGAGTGCGGCCGCGACCCGTAGATATTTGGCCGGTCGGGCAGTTCTTTTCTGATGTGCCGGCCTCTGGTCGGCGGCGGGGTCGTCGGTTGGCAATGGGACGCGTCCGGGCGATGCCGCGGCTACAGTGAGAGCCGCATCATGTCCGGATGTGCGGTTGCTTTGGCCGCGGCGGCCCGGGGGCGCGTGTGTTTAGTGTGCGCCGGCGGGCAGGCGCGGTTGATGGGCAATTGGGCCCATTTTTCTGGCACCCGGCACAGACGGTGGGGTCTTGTCAGAACGAGGCGGCGTCGGTGGAGGGGTTGCTGGAGCGCTCGGCGGTGCTCGCCGAGCTCGGCAATGTGGCGCGGCAGGTTGCCGGCGGCGGTGCGGGGCGGCTGGTTTTGGTGCGGGGGGAGGCCGGGGTCGGAAAGACCGCGGTGCTGGATCACTTTGCGGCCGGGCTGGATTCCTCGATGCGGGTGCTGCGGGGCTGGTGTGATCCGCTGGTCGCGCCACGCCCGTTGGGGCCGCTGATCGACGCGTTGGCCGGGGTGGGACCCGCCGCGGCCGGCGCGCTGGACGCGGCGATTCAATCTGGTGATACCGGTGTGCTCTACCGGCGGCTGCTGGCGGTCCTGCGCGACGGGCACACCTGGGTGTGGGTTATCGAAGACGCCCATTGGGCCGACGGTGCCACCTTGGATCTGCTGCGCTTCCTGGCCCGGCGCACCGAGTCGCTGCCGCTGCTGCTGGTGGTGTCCTACCGCGACGATGAACTTGACCGACAGCACCCGCTGTCGGTCGCCCTGGGGGACGTGGCCACCTGCGCGGCGGTGCGCCGCATCGGGCTCGAGCCGCTGAGCCGCCATGCGGTGGCGCAGTTGGCCACCGGCAGCGGGGTCAACGCCGAGCAGTTGCACGAATTGACCGGGGGTAACCCGTTTTTCGTGACCGAGGTGTTGGCCGCCGGCCCGGCGGCGCTGACCCGGCAGGGCTTGCCGCGCAGCATCGCCGAAGCGGTGCGCGGTCGGCTGGCCCGCCTGTCGCCGTCCGCGCGCGAGACCGCCGCTGCGGTAGCGGTCTGCGGCCCACGCGCCGCTGTCGCGCTGGTGGAAAAGGTCTGCCCAGCGGCCGCCGTCGGGCTGGCCGAATGCCTCGACGCCGGGGTGCTGGTCGAAGGGCACGACGTCATCGACTTCCGCCACGAACTGGCCCGCCGCGCCACCGCCGACCAGATCGCCATCTACCAGCGCCGAGTGTTGCATAAACAGGCGCTGGCGGTGCTGGCCGAACCGTCAATCGATCCGGATACCTTGGCGGCGTTGGCGTTTCACGCCGAGCAGGCCAGCGATACTGACGCCGTCATCCGTTATGGGCCCGCGGCCGCCGAACGGGCGTCGGTACTTGGCGCGAACCGGGAAGCCGCCGAGCTATACGAGCTCACGCTGCGCCACGCCGACGGCGTACCCGTCGAGCAGAAGGTGCGCTGGATTGAGCAGCACGCGTTGACCTGCTATCTGTGCGGGCACGCCGAGGCAGCGTCGGCATCGTGGCGCGAGGCGATCCGCTGGCGTCTCGAGCTGGGTGATCCGTTCGGCCAAAGCGAGAATCTGCGCTGGCTGTCCCATGAGTTATGGGGCATGGGCCGGGTCAGCGAGGCCTTCGATGCTGCACGAGCCGCGTTAGAGCTGGTGCAAGACGCCGGACCGAGTCCGCAGCTGGGCTGGGCGCTGGCCAACTTGGCCGAGTTCGGCAGCTGGGGTTTCGACCCGGCCGTCGTTGACTACGCCGCGCGAGCCATCGCCTTAGGAACGCGCATCGGTGATAACGCCTTGGTTATCCGGGCCCGCGCCGCCGGTGCGACGGCCCAGATCCTCGCCACCGACACCGGTTGGGAGCAGCTGGAAGCGGCGTGGCGTGACGCGATGGCCACCGAAACTCGCGGCGAACATGCCGGACTGCTGTCGACTGTCGTCTGTTGGCTCGCGACGTCGCACTACGACATCGATCGCGCCGATCGCTACATCGCCGAATCGCTCGCCTACTGCCGCGACCGTAACGTGTTCACCTTCGAGGCCTTGGTCGTCGGGGTCGATGCGGTGGTGCGGCTGCATCGCGGCGACTGGGACCTCGCCTGCACGGCTGCCGAAGATCTCCTCACCCGGCCGGGCCTGGCCGCAGTGAACCGGATTCTGCCGCAGCGCATCCTCGCGCTGAGCCATGCGCGGCGCGGTCGGAACTCCGCCGTCACGCTGCTTGACGACGCCCTGGCCGGAGCCGAGACGGACCACCTCCGGTTCTTCTCGGTGTGGGCGGCGCGTGCCGAGGCGGCCTGGCTGGCCGGCGACGACGACACCTGCCGGAGCGAAGCCCAGGCAGGGCTGGCCGCCACGGCTGCCCGATCTGACCCCTGGCTGGTCGGAGCGCTGCACCGCTGGCTGTATCTGGCCGGCGGCCGATCCGCGGCCGGCGGCGGCGACCCTCGCACACCGTTCGACTTGGAGATCCGCGGCGACTGGCAGGCCGCCGCCGAGGAATGGCTGCGCCGCGGCTGCCCCTACGAGGCGGCCATCGCCCAACTCGGCGGCGATATCGCCGCCGTGCAATCGGCGCTGGCGACCTTTGACAGCCTCGGTGCCAGGGCCGCGGCACGGCGCGCCCAACAACGGCTCACCGAGTTGCGCGGTCGCACCCGCCGCACCCGCCGCGCCGACATCCTCGCCGACCCCGATGGGCTGACCCGGCGCGAAAGAGAAATACTGACGCTGATCGCCGCGGGTCACAGCAACGCCGACATCGCCACCGAACTGACCATCAGCCGCCGAACCGTTGCCCACCATGTCGCGGCGATCCTGGCCAAACTTGGCGTCGACAACCGCATCCAAGCCGCCGCCCACGCACTGCAACGCCGATCCGCATCGACGCCCTGACACGACATTTCGCGCACTGGCGCCGCGCGCAAAAAATGGGCCAAATTGCCCATCAACCGTGCCCACCCGGCGGCGCACACTTTTACGCATGCGCACCTGGGCGGGGCAGCAGCGACGCGAGAGCCGGCAGCGCATCGACCGAAGGTGAAGTCACAACATGAACACCCAGCACACCGTCAAGATGTTCGTCGCGCGGACACTGCTGTCAGGCGGCGTCGCCGTGGCGGGCTTAGGCCTGGCCGCGGGTACCGCTCAAGCCCATCTCGGTCTGTTGCCGCCGATGCAGGGCCTTTCGCCACAGGACCGCCCGGTACCGCCGGGCGAATCCGGGCCGTACATATGTTGCCCCGGAGATGGAATGGGGCTTCGCGGAGCTACCGGTCACGGATGCCCGCCCGGGTCAAACGGGCTTGGCGTCAACTGGGACAGGAGTCAGTGCCACACGTGGTGGGGCGTCGTCTGGGGGCACGGAAACGTTGACGCCAGTGTCTGGGAGGGAACTGATCCACCGCCGCCAGAGGCGACGCAGCGGCCACCGTGCGGGTTTCCGTTCATGTGTTCGGGAACGCCGTGATCCCCAGCCGGCTGGGCGATACCGCGCCCGCGGTGGAATGACTTGCATTGTCTGACAGGATAATTCGCTTCGACGCGCTCGCGTTCCCCACGCGGGTCGCATCATTTCCCGAGGCCATGCCGCACCATCGCGCGATAGAGAGGACGGTCGCCGCAGCGCTGCTGTTGGTTGGTGTGGCTGTCACCTTATTGGGACTGCCAACAGCCGCAGCGCATGCCGACACATTTTCTCCGCAGCCGCATAACTGGTGTCCCGGACAAGGATTGCCGTTCCGGGGGATCCAATGGGACATGGGTGTATGTCACACCTGGTACGAGGTTCCTTTCGGGCAGGGCAATGTGCGGATGGTTGACACGCACGGAAATCCGGTGAACAGCTTTGTGTCGGCGGACATTCCGGCGCCGGTGTTTACGCCTCCGCCTTCGCCGCCTCCGCCGCCCCCGCATCCCTTCTGCACCCCACGCGGCAATTTGATCATCATCCCGCCGATTTGCGACGAGATCGGCGTGCGCGACTGATCGGCCCCAGCGATCTGAATGGGTGGGTGGTTACCGAATGACATCCCGACGTGCCCCCGGCGCAGATGCGGTGGTCGTGCGCGTTCCGGGTGTGCGGCCACTGACCATCGGATGTCTGGAGGCTTCGGGGTCGGGATTTCGATTTTCGTGGCGCGGCAATGTGTCCACGCGGAATGAACGTCCTGTTTATGTCGTCTCGGGCGCGGATTGGCTAACGCTCGCTCAGATATTCGGGTTCGCCCCCCGTGTGGAAGACGCAGCGGCAACCGGCCGGGCCTCGCGCTGAAGCCTCAGCCCACCGCGCGGCCGGCGCCCTCCCAGAACTGCGCCCGCACGGCCTTCTTGTCGGGCTTGCCAAGCCCGGTCAGCGGCAGCGCTTCGACGACCACCACCCGCTTGGGCGACTGCACCGAGCCCTTGCGCTCCTTGACCGCGGTCTGGATCTCGATGGTCATGGTCTCGACCGCGGCGTCGTCGCGGGACGCGTCGGCGCGCAGCACCACCACCGCGGTGACGGCCTCGCCCCACTTCTCGTCGGGCGTGCCGACCACGCACACCTGCGCGACGGCCGGATGCTCGGCGATCACGTCCTCGACCTCGCGGGGGAACACGTTGAAGCCGCCGGTGACGATCATGTCCTTGACCCGGTCGACGATGAAGTAGAAGCCGTCCTCGTCCTCGCGGGCCATGTCGCCGGTGTGCAGCCAGCCGTCCTTGAACGTCTCGGCCGTCGCCTCCGGCAGATTCCAGTAGCCGCCGGCCAGCAGCGGTCCGCTGACGCAGATCTCGCCCGGTTCGCCCTGCGGCACGGGCTCGCCGTCGGTGCCCAGCAACGCCACCCGGGCGAACAGCGTCGGGCGTCCGCAGGAGGTCAGCCGCTGCTCGTCGTGGTCGGCCTTGGCCAGGTAGGTGATCACCATCGGGGCCTCGGACTGCCCGTAGTACTGAGCGAAGATCGGGCCGAATCGCCGGATCGCCTCGGCCAGGCGCACCGGGTTGATCGCCGAGGCGCCGTAGTAGACGGTCTCCAGCGACGACAGGTCGCGGGTGTGCGAATCGGGGTGATCCATCAGCGCGTAGAGCATCGACGGCACCAGCATGGTCGCCGTAATCCGTTGCTCTTCAATGACTCTCAGCACTTCGGCCGGGTCGAACTTGCTCAGTACCACCATCTCGCCACCCTTGACCACCGTGGGCGTGAAGAACGCCGCGCCGGCGTGCGACAGCGGCGTGCACATCAGGAACCGGGGGTGCTCGGGCCACTCCCACTCGGCGAGCTGGATGGCGGTCATGGCGGCGATGTTGCCGGTGGTCCCGATCACGCCCTTGGGCTTGCCGGTGGTCCCGCCCGTGTAGGTCAGGCCGCCGATGTTGTCCGGCGGCAGGTCGGCGACCACCAGCGGCTTGGGCTCGTACTTCGCCGCCTCGGCCGACAGATCGACGGCCACGCCCCGCAGCGCCTCGGGGACCGGGCCGATGGTCAGGATCTGGTTGAGCGACGGCACCTTCTCCAGCAGGCCCAGCGCGCGCTCGGTGAACATCGGGTTGGGGTCGATGATCAGCGAGCTGACCCCGGCGTCGGTGAGCACGTACGCGTGATCGTCGAGCGAGCCGAGTGGGTGCAGGGCGGTGCGCCGATAGCCCTGGGTCTGGCTGGCGCCGAGGATCATCAGCACCTCGGGGCGGTTGAGCGATAGCAGCCCGACGGTCACGCCGGTGCCGGCGCCCAGCGCCTCGAACGCCTGCGTGTATTGGCTGATCCGCTCGGCCAGCTGACCACCCGTCAGCGTGGTGTCACCGAGGAACAGCACCGGCCGGTTCTTGTGGCGCTTGAGCGCCCCCACCAGAAGGTGGCCGTTGTGGGTCGGGTTGCGCAACAGGTCGTCACTCATGGGGCAAGACTAGAACGTGTTGCAATTCGGGTCAGCTGGACCCTCCACGCACTAGCATCCGTGCACATGAGGCAGGCAGAGCTCGTCGTCACCGGGACCGTACTTACCGTCGACGACGCGCAACACACGGCCGAGGCGCTCGCCGTGGCCGACGGCCGGATCGTCGCCGTCGGCACCCGCTCCGATGTCGCCCGCCTCGTCGGCCCCGACACCCGGACCGTCGACGTCGGCGACGGCTGTGTCATGCCGGGATTCGTTGAGGCGCACGGCCATCCGCTGTTAGAGGGCGTGGCGTTGTCGGACCGGATCGTCGACATCCGGCCGGTCACCGTCCCCAGGGCCGACGACGTCGTCGCCGCGATCCGCGGGGAGGCCGCCGCACGGGGACCGGCCGGCGCCTACCTGAACGGTTGGGACGCCCTGCTGCAGCCCGGACTCCCGCAGCCCACGCTGGCCTGGCTCGACGAGATCGCTCCAGACGGGCCGCTGGTCATCATCCACAATTCCGGGCACAAGGCCTTCTTCAATTCGCGTGCCGCCCAACTCAATGGTTTGACTCGCGACACCCCGGACCCGAAGGGCGCCAAATACGGCCGCGCCGCCGACGGGGAACTCGACGGCACCGCCGAGGAAATCGCCGCGGTGTTTCCCCTGCTGGGCGGGGCCATCCAGGCCGACAGCTACCCGGCGATGCTGCTCGCCGAATGCGCCCGGCTCAACCGGGCCGGGCTCACCACCTGTTCGGAGATGGCGTTCGACCCGAACTTTGGGCCCCTCATCGAGCAGCTGCGCGGCCAACTGACGGTGCGGCTGCGCACCTACGAGGTGTCCAATCCGCAGATGTCCACTACCGCCACCCCGGGCCAGGGCGACGACATGCTGCGCCAGGTCGGCATCAAGATCTGGGTCGACGGCTCGCCGTGGATCGGCAACATCGCCCTCTCGTTCCCGTACCTGGACACCGACGCCACCCGCGCCATCGGGGTGCCGCCGGGCTCCTGCGGCTGCGCCAACTACACCGCCGAACAGCTCAGGGAGATCGTCGGCGCCTACTACCCGTCGGGCTGGCAGATGGCCTGCCACGTGCAGGGCGACGCCGGCGTCGACACCATCCTGGACGTCTACGAGGAGGCACTCAAGCGCCATCCGCGCGACGACCACCGGCTGCGCCTCGAACACGTCGGCGCGATCCGGCCCGAGCAACTCCGGCGCGCGGCCGACCTCGGCGTCACCTGCAGCATCTTCGTCGACCAGATCCACTACTGGGGCGACGTCATCGTCGACGGCCTGTTCGGCCCCGAGCGCGGATCCCGTTGGATGCCGGCGGGTTCCGCGGTGGCCACCGGCATGCGGATCTCCTTGCACAACGATCCACCGGTCACGCCCGAGGAGCCGCTGCGCAACATCAGCGTCGCGGTCACCCGCACGGCGCCCAGCGGCCGGGTCCTGGCGCCCGAGGAGCGGTTGACCGTCGAACAGGCGATCCGCGCGCAGACCATCGACGCCGCCTGGCAGCTGTTCGCCGACGACGTGATCGGTTCGCTGGAGGTCGGCAAGTACGCCGACCTGGTGGTGCTGTCGGCCGACCCCCGAACGGTGCCGCCCGAAGAGATCGCCGACCTCGAGGTGCGCGCGACGTATCTGGCGGGCCGCCAGGTCTACGGCCAGTGATACCCGCCCTCGAGGACCTCTTGGACCGCCTGCACGTGGTGGCGCTGCCGATGCGGGTGCGCTTCCGCGGCATCACCACCCGCGAACTCGCGGTGATCGAGGGCCCCGCCGGGTGGGGCGAGTTCGGCGCCTTCGTCGAATACGAGCCGCCGGAGGCCGCGCACTGGCTGGCGGCGTCGATCGAGGGCGCGTACCGGCCGCCGCCGCCGGTGCGCCGCGACCGCATCCCGATCAACGCGACCGTGCCGGCCGTCCCCGCCGCCCAGGTCAGCGAGGTGCTGGCCCGGTTTCCGGGGGCGCGCACGGCGAAGGTGAAGGTCGCCGAGCCCGGGCAGACCCTGGCCGACGACGTGGCGCGCGTCAACGCGGCGCGCGAGCTGGTTGCCACCGTGCGGGTGGACGCCAACGGCGGCTGGAGCGTCGAGGAAGCCGCCGAGGCCGCGGCCGCCCTGACGGCCGACGGCCCGCTGGAGTACCTCGAGCAGCCCTGCGCGACGGTCGGCGAACTCGCCGCCCTGCGCGCTCAGGTCGACGTGCCGATCGCGGCCGACGAGAGCATCCGCAAGGCCGACGACCCGCTGGCCGTGGTCCGCGCCGGCGCCGCCGACATCGCGGTGCTGAAAGTCGCCCCGCTGGGCGGGATTTCTGCCCTGCTGGCCATCGCCGACCAGATCCACATCCCCGTCGTGGTCTCCAGCGCACTAGATTCGGCGGTCGGCATCAGCCACGGCCTCGCCGCCGCTGCCGCCCTGCCGCAACTCGGCCATGCCTGCGGGCTGGGCACCGGCGGGCTCTTCGTCGAAGACGTGGCAGACGTCGCCGCGCCCGTCGGCGGCTACCTGCCGGTGGGGCCGGTGACGCCCGACCTGGCGCGGCTGCGGGCGCTGGCCGCGCCACCCGACCGTCGGCGCTGGTGGATCGACCGGGTCAGGGCCTGCCATCCGCTCCTTGTACCGTCGTCCGGATGATCAATCTGGCTTACGACGATCGCGGCTCCGGTGAGCCCGTCGTCTTCATCGCCGGCCGCGGGGGCGCCGGGCGCACCTGGCACCCGCATCAGGTCCCGGCGTTTCTGGCCGCCGGGTACCGCTGCATCACCTTCGACAATCGCGGCATCGGCGACACGGAAAATGCCGAAGGATTCACGACGCAGACCATGGTCGCCGACACCGCCGCGCTGATCGAATCGCTTGGCGCCGCCCCGGCGCGCGTCGTCGGGGTGTCCATGGGCGCGTTCATCGCGCAGGAACTCATGGTGGCGCGGCCCGAGCTGGTGAGCTCGGCGGTGCTGATGGCCACCCGCGGCCGCCTGGACCGCGCGCGCCAGTTCTTCCACGAGGCCGAGGTCGAGCTGCACGCCTCCGGAGTCACGGTGCCGCCCCTGCTCGACGCGAGAAACCGTCTGCTGGAAAGCTTTTCACGCAAGACGCTCAACGACGACGCCGCCGTCGACGACTGGATCGCGATGTTTTGCACCTGGCCCGTCAAGCAGACCCCGGGGCTGCGCACCCAGATGTACGTCTCCCCGCAGACCAACCGGCTGGCCGCCTACCGCAGCATCGCGGCGCCGGTGCTGGTGATGGGCTTCGCCGACGACATCGTGACGCCGGCCTACCTGGGGCGCGAGGTCGCCGATGCCATGCCCAACGGCCGCTACCTACAGATCCCCGACGCCGGGCATCTCGGGTTTTTGGAGCGGCCGCAGGCCGTCAACACCGCGGCGCTGCAGTTCTTCGCCAGCGTGCGGGTCTAAAGGCACTGCTAGGCGGCCGTGCCGGCCGCTTGTGACACGCTGTAGGAGTGAACCCCTCGACGACCCAGGCCCGCGTCGTCGTTGACGAGCTGATCCGCGGCGGCGTCCGCGACGTGGTGCTGTGCCCCGGGTCGCGCAACGCGCCGCTGGCATTCGCGCTGCAGGACGCCGACCGCGCCGGCCGCCTGCGGCTGCACGTCCGCATCGACGAGCGCACCGCCGGTTACCTGGCCATCGGGCTGGCGATCGCCGCCGGCGCGCCGGTGTGCGTGGCGATGACGTCGGGTACCGCCGTGGCCAACCTGGGTCCCGCCGTGGTCGAGGCCAACTACGCCCGGGTGCCGCTGATCGTGCTGTCGGCCAACCGGCCCTACGAGCTGCTGGGCACCGGCGCCAACCAGACCATGGAGCAGCTGGGCTACTTCGGCACCCAGGTCCGCGCCACCATCAGCCTGGGCCTGGCCGAGGACGCCCCCGAGCGGATGGATTCGCTCAACGCCACCTGGCGATCGGCCACCTGCCGAGTGTTGGCCGCCGCCACCGGATCTCGCACCGCGAACGCCGGCCCGGTGCAGTTCGACATCCCGCTGCGCGAACCGCTGGTGCCCGGTCCCGAACCGCACGGCGCCGTGGTCCCGCAGGGCCGGCCCGGCGGCAGGCCCTGGACCTACACGCCGCCCGTCACGTTCGACCAACCGCTGGAGATCGACCTGTCGCCCGACACGATCGTCATCGCGGGACACGGCGCGGGCATGCACCCCAACCTCGAGCAGCTGCCGACCGTCGCCGAGCCGACCTCATTTTCCGGCCGCCCGGTGCCCAACCCGCTGCACCCGCTGACGCTGCCGCTGCTGCGCCCGAAGCAGGTGATCATGCTGGGGCGCCCGACGCTGCACCGGCCGGTGTCCGCGCTGCTGGCCGACCCGCAGGTGCCGGTCTACGCACTGACCACCGGGCCGCGCTGGCCCGACGTCTCGGGAAACTCGCAGGCCACGGGCACGCGGGCGGTCACCACCGGCGCGCCGCACCCGGCGTGGCTGCACCGCTGCGCGGAGATGAACCGGCACGCCTACCGGGCGGTCCGCGACCAGCTCGAGGCGCACCCGCTGACCACCGGGCTGCACGTCGCTGCGGCCGTGGCCGACGCGCTGCGCCCGGGTGACCAGCTGGTGCTCGGTGCGTCCAACCCGGTCCGCGACGCGGCGCTGGTGGGCCTGAACACCCACGGCATCAAGGTACGGTCCAACCGCGGAGTCGCCGGCATCGACGGCACCGTGTCCACCGCCATCGGGGCGGCTCTGGCGCATGACGGACGCACCGTGGCGCTGATCGGCGACCTGACCTTTGTGCACGACAGCTCCGGCCTGTTGATCGGCCCCACCGAGCCGACGCCGCAGCGGCTGACGATCGTGGTGTCCAACGACAACGGCGGCGGCATCTTCGAACTGCTCGAGCAGGGCGACCCGAGGTTCTCCGACGTGTCCTCGCGGATCTTCGGCACCCCGCACGACGTCGACGTCGGCGCGCTGTGCCGCGCCTATCACGTCGAGAGCCGCCAGATCGAGGTCGACGAGCTTGCCGCGGCCCTCGACGACCCGGCGGCGGGCATGCGGGTCCTGGAGGTCAAGGCGGACCGCTCGTCGCTGCGGCAACTGCACGCGGCCATCAAGGCCGCCCTGTGATCAGACCAAAAGCGTTGCTGCACATACTCATTCATGGACGCAGCGACTCGCCCCCGAAGACGCGGGCCAGGATTGCGTTGCGCTGGTTGCGGATCGCGGTGTTGATCGTCGCCGCCCTGGTGACGTTGCAGTCGCTGCTCCTGGTGGCCGGGGCGTGGCGCGACGACCTTGCGATCCAACATCACATGGGGGTGGCGCAGGCGGAGGTGCTCAGCGCGGGACCGCGCCGCTCCACCATCGAATTCGTCACACCCGACCGCGTCACCTATCGGCCCGAGCTCGGCGTGCTGTATCCATCCGAATTGGCCACGGGCATGCGGATCTACGTCGAATACAACAAGAACGATCCGAATCTGGTTAGGGTGCAGCACCGCAACGCCGGGCTGGCGATCATTCCGGCGGGATCCATTGCGGTGGTGGCGTGGCTGGTGGCCGCGGCCGCCCTGGGCGGGCTTGCGCTGCTGGACAGGTGGCTGGACCGCCGCGCCGCAGCGGCCGACCAGCAAATTTCGCACGACGTATTCCCGCAGGCAACCTAATCGACAGGCGACGCTGAGATCGTGGTGTCGTGCGCGTTGCAATCGTCGCCGAGTCCTTCCTCCCCAATGTCAATGGCGTCAGTAACTCAGTGCTGCGTGTCCTGGAGCACCTGCGCCGTACCGGGCACGAAGCTCTCGTCATCGCCCCCGACAACCCGCCGGGTTACCCACGGGCGGACCGCATTCACGACGGCATCCGGGTCCATCGGGTGCCGTCGCGCATGTTCCCCAAGGTGACCACGTTGCCGCTCGGGGTTCCGATGCCCCGAATGGTGAGCGTGCTACGGGGATTCGATCCCGACGTGGTGCACCTGGCTTCGCCGGCGCTGCTCGGGTACGGCGGGGTGAAGGCGGCCCGCTGGCTGGGCGTGCCGACGGTCGCGGTGTACCAGACGGACGTCCCGGGTTTCGCGGCAAGCTACGGCATTCCGATGACGACGCGCGCGGCGTGGGCCTGGTTCCGCCACCTGCACAGCCTGGCCGACCGTACGCTGGCGCCCTCCAGCGTGACGATGGATTCGCTTGTCGCCCATCGGTTCCCGCGGGTGCACCGGTGGGCACGCGGGGTGGACGTGCTGCGGTTCGCGCCGTCGGGCCGCGACGAGGCGCTGCGGCGGCGGTGGTCGCCGGCCGGCAAGCCGATCGTCGGGTTCGTGGGCCGGCTCGCCCCGGAGAAGCACGTCGAGCGGCTGGTCGCGCTGAACGCCAACGACTCCGTTCAGGTCGTCATCGTCGGCGACGGCGTCGACCAAGCGAAACTGCAATCCGCCATGCCCACAGCGGTTTTCACCGGTGCGCTGTACGGCGAGGAACTCGCCGCCGCGTACGCCAGCATGGACGTCTTCGTACATCCCGGTGAGCACGAGACGTTCTGCCAAGTCGTGCAGGAAGCGCTGGCATCGGGGCTGCCGGTGATCGCCCCCGACGCCGGGGGACCGCGCGACCTCGTCGCCCCGTACCGCACCGGTCTGCTGTTGGAAGTCAACGAGTTCGAGGCGCGCCTGCCCGCTGCGGTGGAGCACCTGATCGCCGAACGTCACCGCTACGCGCCGGCGGCGCGGCGCAGCGTGCTCGGGCGGAGCTGGCCGGTCATCTGCGACGAGCTGCTCGGCCACTACGAGGCGGTGTTGTCGCCCTTCGCCCGTCGGCGGATGTTCGCGAAGCGCTACGCGCAGGGGCAGTGAGCTAGCCCTGCGCCAGCTCCGCGACGGGCTGCCACTGCTCCCAGTTGCGTAGCCGGCTCTCGTAGTCTGCCTTCGCCGTTTGCAGCGGGCCGGCGCCGAAGAACACCCGCAGTGGCGGCTCGTCGGCGTCCACCACCTTTAGCAGCGCGGCCGCCGAGGCCGACGGGTCGCCCGGGCTGGCCCACCGCTTGCTGCGCTCGGCCTGGACGGCGGCGCGAACCTCGTCGTATGCGGACAGGGGCTCGGAGTGCTTGGCCGACGCCCCCGCCCAGTCGGTGTCGAAGCCGCCCGGCTCGACGAGCGTGACGTGGATGCCGAACGGCGCGACCTCCAGGGCCAGCGCCTGCGAGAAGCCCTCCAGCGCCCACTTCGACGCGTGGTAGATGCCGACCAACGGGAACGCGACGATGCCTCCGATCGAGGAGACCTGGATGATGTGCCCGCTGCGCTGCTCGCGCAGGTACGGCAACGCGGCCTGGGTGACCCACAACGCGCCGAACACGTTGGTCTCGATCTGGTCGCGCGCCTCTTGTTCGGACAGCTCCTCGATGAAGCCGAAGTGGCCGTAGCCGGCGTTGTTCACCACGATGTCCAGGCGCCCGAAGTGATCGTGCGCACGCTTGACCGCCGCGAAGTCCCCGTCGCGATCCGTGACGTCCAACTGGATCGGCAGCAGTGCGTCGCCGTACTTGGCGACCAGGTCGTCCAGTGTCGCAATGTTGCGTGCCGTCGCGGCGACCTTGTCGCCGCGCTCCAACGCGGCGATCGCCCAGTCTCGTCCGAAGCCTCGTGATGTACCGGTGATAAACCAAACTTTTTCGCTCACGCAGCCCTACAACGCGTACGCCGTCGTGCAATTCCCGCCGGAGCCGCTACGCCTCGATCGGTGTCTTCGTCGTGTCCTCGAGGAACTTCGTCAACAGCCGGTCGAACTGCTGGAGCTCGGCCGCCGACCAGCCCGAAAGCGCCCGCGCCAGGTGCTCCCGTCGCACCTCGTGCAGCGATCCCGCGGCGCGTTCGCCGTCCGGCGTGGTCGCGATCACCGAAACGCGCCCGTCGCCCGGATCAGCGCGTCGCGTCACGAGCCCCGCGTCGGCGAGCGCCCGCACCCGGCGAGTGGCCATCCCCACGTCCATGTGCGCCATGGTCGCCAGGCGCCCGATTGGCAAGGGCCCCTCGTCGATCAACACGCGAAGCAGCATGTAGGACGGCTGGGACAGCTCGGTGTCCGCCGCCGACGCCTGCCGCGCGAACGCCGAACGACTCACGCTGAGCCGCACGACTCGTGACAGCGCGGCGCTGATGGAATCCACGGAGTCCAGCTTGGGCGCGTACGTCACAGCCGCCACGGTATCAAAGATATACTTGACAATGTCAAATATATGGCGATAGCCTCCCGAAATCAGCTCGCGCTGAGGAGGTTTCATGCCGGGCACGCGCTTCTACTTCGACTGGCCCAATTATCGGACGATGCTGCGACTGTTGCGGCGCGACCCACCCGGATCGAAGCGCTGGTCGCGCTACTTCGGATTCCTCCTCGGCGTTCCGCTCGTCGCGGCCATCCACGCGGTGTGCTTCGCCCTCGACCCGATCCTCTTCCCATCACTGCGCCGCACGCGGGTGATGGGGCCGACGTTCTGCATCGGGCACGCCCGCAGCGGCACGACGTACCTGCATCGGCTGATGGCCGCAGACCCCCAGTTCAGCTACGCCCTCATGTACGAGCTGTTCTTCCCGTCGCTATTGGAGAAGCGGTTGCTGCGCTTGCTGTTTCGGGTCGACGCCGCGGTGTTCGGAAGGCGTCTGCGCCACCGCCTCGACGCGATCGAGGAGCGCCGGTTCGCGGCGACCGACGACATGCACAAGACCGGGTTCTTCGTCCCCGAGGAGGACGACTTCTTTCTCACCTGGTCGCTGTGTTCGGGTTTCTGGATCGTGATATTCCCGTTCATGGGCGAGCTCGACTTCTACCGCGTCGACCAATGGCCCGAACGCAAGCGGCGACGGGTGATGGACTTCTACTCCGAATGCGTCCGGCGACAGATCGCGCTCAACGGCGGCGGCACGCACTTGAGCAAGAACCCCACTTTCTGCGGGCGCGTCGAATCCCTGATCGAGACGTTTCCCGACGCGAGATTCATTGTGCCCATGCGTAATCCCGAGGAGACGATCCCGAGCCTGCTAAAGATGCTGAAGACCGAATGGGGCCTGCGCGGGCGCGACGAACGCTTGATCGCAAAGTCGCTGCGCGTCTTGGCCGATCAATCGTTCGACACCTACCAACGCCCGCTCGACGTTCTGGCCAGGCATCCCGAGGTTCGGTCGGTCGTCGTCGACTATCGCGAGCTGATCGCGCAACCCGAGGACACCATGCGCCGCATCTACCGGGAGCTGGAGCTCGAGCTGGGGCCGGAGGCCGCCGAAACATTCCGGTCGGCGGGCGGTGGGCACGAATCGGCCCACCGCTACAGCCTCGAGGAGTTCGGGCTCGACCCCCGCGAGATCCACACGCGCCTGGCGGCCCTGTTCGACGAATACCAGTGGGACTCCGAAGGAGAGGACGCGAATGTCCACTGAATCAACCCGGGTCGAACTCCGCGCGGCCTGGGCGGACATGATCGACGCCCTCAACCGCGCCCGCGACGCCGTCGACTCCGAGGAGTTGCACGCGCCACCGCCGACCGGACAGGGCCTGGCGGAGGGGCACCGCTACCTGCTCGGCTTCGTGTTCAGCGCCATCGAGCGGGCGTTCTTCGAGGATCCCGACTTCCCGTATTTCCGGCGCGCCATCCAACCGCTCGACAAGGCCACCATCGACAACGCCGACGCCCTGTACCTCTCGGCCGCGATCGACGGCGCCAGGGACTACCGGGTGCGCGGCCGGCTCCCCGTCGGGGAAGGCCGAAAGGCGCCGCAGTACATCATCTTTGAGGCGCACACCGTGTACGCCGGAGACACCGGCAGCCTCGCCGAGCTCGTCCCGGGTGGGCGCGCCGTCACCGGATCGCTGGACCTCGCCGACCTCGCCGTCGACGACGACGGCCACTTCGAGATCCTGCTGGCTCCCCGGCGGCCGGCCGGCCACACCGGCAACTTCATCGGCACCGCCACGGACGACGACACCCAAACGGCGCGATTCCTGATCGCGCGCATGCTCTTTCACGACTGGGAACGCGAGGAGTCGCCGGAGCTGCACATCGCTCAGGTGGGCAAGGAGGGCGAAAGCCCGGCGCCGCTCGACCCTGCCGCCGCGGCCGATCACCTCCGTCGCGTCGGCTCGATCGTGGAAAACCAGATGAGGTTCTGGAACGAGTTTTACGACGTCGTGTTGGAGGCGCACGGCGACAAGAACGGTGACGGGTTCACCCTCATGCCCCGCAACGCCCTCAACGAACCGGCGCTCGCCAACCTCGCCATGGGCGGCGGGCAGAGCACCAACGTCTACTCCGGCGGCGTGTTCGACCTGGAGCCCGACGAGGCTCTGCTCATTGAGGTCGTCGTCCCGGTGGCGCCGGCCTACATGGGCTTCCACCTGTCGAACCTCTGGGGCGAGTCACTCGATTACGCCAACCACATCAGCAGCCTGAACGGGTTTCAGGCCGAGCCGGACTCCGACGGGACATTCCGCTACGTGGTCGCCCACGGCGACCCAGGTGTGCCGAACTGGCTCGACACCGCCGGGCACCGCGGCGGGTTTCTGGCCCTGCGGTGGACGTACTCCACGCCGCCGCCCCAATTGCCGAAGGCGTCGGTCACCAAGGTGCCGCTGGCCGATGTCCGTCAACACCTCCCGGCGACCACCCGCGCCGTCACTGCCGAGGAGCGCCGAGAGCAGATCCGGGTCCGCCAGGAACACGTCCAGCGAAGGTACCGACAATATTGACCCGGTAGCCTCGGGGCGGTGAGCCGCGCGGCGTTGGACAAGAACCCCCGGGACGTCGCATCGATGTTCGACGGGGTCGCCCGCCGCTACGACGTGACCAACACCGTGCTGTCGCTGGGGCAGGACCGGTACTGGCGCCGGGCCACTCGCTCGGCGCTGCGGCTTGGCCCGGGCCAGCGCGTGCTGGACCTGGCCGCGGGCACCGCGGTGTCGACCGTGGAGCTGAGGAAATCCGGGGCGTGGTGCGTCGCCGCCGATTTCTCGGTCGGGATGCTCGCGGCGGGCGCCGGTCGCCAGGTGCCGAAGGTCGCCGGTGACGCCACCAAGCTGCCGTTCGGCGACGCGGTGTTCGACGCGGTCACCATCAGCTTCGGGTTGCGCAACGTGGCCGACCAGCAGGCGGCGCTGCGCGAGATGTTCCGCGTCACCCGGCCCGGCGGCCGGCTGGTGGTGTGCGAATTCTCCACGCCCACCAACGCGCTGTTCGCCACCGTCTACAAGGAGTACCTGATGCGGGCGCTGCCGAGGGTGGCGCGGGCGGTGTCGTCCAACCCCGACGCCTACGTGTACCTCGCGGAGTCGATCAGGGCCTGGCCCGACCAGCCGACGCTGGCGCACCGGATCTCAGCGGCCGGGTGGTCGGCGGTGCGCTGGCGCAACCTGACCGGCGGCATCGTGGCGTTGCACGCCGGATATAAGCCTGATCGAGTCTAGCGGCCGGCCCGCTGGATGAAGCCGACCTGGTCGGGGCAGTAGTGGTCGATCGCGGCGCCCAGGAACTGGAACGCCTGGCCCTGGGTGGTGCCGAGCGGCAGGTTGCGCTGGACGAAGGTGGCTGACTTGTACGGGTCGCCGTCCACGCCCCGCCCAATCCGTTCACAGCTGATCTTCGCCAACCAGGCGAGCTGGTCCTGCGGACCGTACACGCCGAACCTGTTGACCGTGCTCTTGAACACGTAGTCGTAGTCATCGGCCTGCGCGGGCGCCGCCAGTGCGACAGCGGCGCCCGCCATGGCGATGAGAGAAGCCAGCCTCGAAGCCTTCATTAGCCGGACTATACACCCGGTTTGTGCTAGGAGCCCAGGTGCGCGGAGAGCAGCCAGGCGCCCACCGACTTGCGGCCGTCGGGCTCGTTGCGCACGTCGACGAACGGCAGGTTCATGACCGCGTCATCGGGCAGGTGGGCGTAGATGCGCGCCGGCCTGATCTCGTCGACGACCCAGTACCTGGACACCACGTCGCGCAGCTCGTCGGCGGTGACGGCGTTGATGGGGCCCTCGGGGATCGCGGCCTTGTCGAAGACCAGGGCGAAGTAGGAGGCGCCCGGTGCGGCCGCCCGCCGGATCGACTGCTGGTACCCCTCGCGTAACTCGACCGGAATCGAGTGGAACAGCGTCGAGTCGACGATCGTGCCGAACCGGCCGTCAAAACCGGTGAAGTCACTGATGTCGGCCACCTGGAAGGTGACGTTGGTCAGGCCCCGCTTCTCGGCCTCGCGCCGCGCCAGGTCGATTGCGGTGGGCGAGAGGTCGAGCCCCACCGTGGTGTATCCCCGCTCGGCCAGCGCCAGTGAGATCGCGGCCTCCCCGCAGCCCACGTCCAACACGTCGCCGTGGAAACTGCCCTGCTCGATCAGGGCGGCCAGCTCGGGTTGCGGGGCGCCGATGCTCCACGGCGGACGCACGCCCGCACCGAACGGTGATTCGCCGCGGTAGGCGCTTTCGAATTCGA
Source organism: Mycobacterium sp. E796 (assembly GCF_001672815.1). Taxonomy (GTDB): domain Bacteria; phylum Actinomycetota; class Actinomycetes; order Mycobacteriales; family Mycobacteriaceae; genus Mycobacterium. The sequence continues at coordinate 19,616 of NZ_LZKK01000355.1, forward strand.
AATCGGTTGGTTGAGTCATGCCTCCAGATATATCAAGCTGGCTGATATATGTCAATGCCATTGATACGGCGAGCAGACGCAAAAGTCCCCAATTCCGCTAGAAAATAGGGGCTTTTGCGACTGCTCGCGGGAAGGCGGCTCAGCTGAACGGCGTTCGGCGATCCATCAGCCGCGACAGCCGCCCGCCGCCGCGCCAGGCCCGCGCCACCCAGTCGGCGTCGTCGTCGGTGACCAGGTTGGCCATCACCCGCACGGCGATGGTCATCAGCCTCGTCGAGCGCATCGCGATCGGCCCGGTGGTGGGCAGGAACCGCTGGAAGGTCAGCAGCAGCGCCAGCCGGCGGGCCACCGAAAAGCCGCGGGCGTAGTGGTCCTGCAGCAGCGACGGCCACACCCGCGACAGGTCGGGGCAGTCCAGCAGCTCGGCGGCCAGCCGTCCCGTCTCCAGGCCGTAGTCGATGCCCTCGCCGTTCAGCGGGTTGACGCAGGCCGCGGCGTCGCCGATCAGCATCCAGTTGGGCCCGGCCACGCCGGAGACCGCGCCGCCCATCGGCAGCAGCGCCGACGACACCGCCCGCGGCTCGCCGGAAAAGCCCCATTCGTCGCGGCGCAGGTCTGTGTAGTACGAGATCAGCGGGCGCAGCGCCAGGTCGGCCGGCCGCTTCGAGGTCGACAACGCCCCGACGCCGATGTTCACCTCGCCATTGCCCAGGGGGAAGATCCAGCCGTAGCCAGGCAGCACGGCGCCATCTGGAGAGCGCAGCTCCAGGTGCGACGTCAACCACGGGTCGTCGGCGCGGGGGGTGGTCAGGTACCCGCGCGCGGCGACGCCGTAGACCGTCTCCTGGTGCCAGCGGCGGCCCAGCTTGCGGCCCAGCGACGAGCGGGCCCCGTCGGCGACGATCAACCGTCGGCACCCCACCTCCGTGCCGTCGGCCAGCTTCAGCGATACCACCCGCCTCGACGAGTCATGATGCGCGGCAACGGCTTTGACCCCCAGCAGCATCCGCGCCCCGGAATCCTCGGCGCACTTGCGGATCCGGTCGTCCAGCTCGAGGCGGGCCACCGCGCTGCCGGTCGACGGGAACGACGGGCCCGGCCAGTCGACCTCCAGCTCGCCGCCGAATCCGCTCATCCTCAAGCCCCGGTGCCGGATGCGGGTGTCGAGCCAGTCGCCCAGCCCCAGGCGTTCGAGCTCGGCGACGGCGCGCGGGGTCAGGCCGTCGCCGCAGGCCTTGTCGCGGGGGAAGCTGGCGGAATCGATGACCAGCACGTCGGTGCCTGCGCGGGCGGCCCAGGCGGCCGCGGCCGAACCGGCAGGTCCGGCGCCCACGACCACCAGGTCGGCTCCGACATTCACGCTCACCAGTATGTTGGTCGCGTGAGTACTCCGGTGACGGTGGTGGCGGGCATCGACTTCGGGGATGCCGCCTTCGCCGCGACCGTGCGGGACGGTGTCGGGCGGATCGAGCAGCTCATGGACACCGAGCTGCGCAGCGCGGACGCGGTGATGACCGACTCGTTGACCTACCTGTTCAAGGCCGGCGGCAAGCGGTTCCGGCCGTTGTTCACCGTGTTGTCGGCGCAGCTCGGACCCGCTCCGGACACCCCCGAGGTGACGATCGCCGGCGCGGTCATCGAACTGGTGCACCTGGCGACGCTCTACCACGACGACGTGATGGACGAGGCCGAGGTCCGTCGCGGTACGCCCACCGCCAACGTGCGCTGGGGCAACAACGTCGCCATCCTGGCCGGTGACTATCTATTCGCGACGGCGTCACGGCTGGTGTCCCTGCTGGGTCCGGAGGCGGTGCGGCTCATCGCCGAAACTTTCGCCCAGCTGGTCACCGGCCAGATGCGCGAGGGTCGCGGGGCGGCGGAGGGGGCGGATCCGGTCGAGCACTACCTGAAGGTGGTGTACGAGAAGACGGCGTGCCTGATAGCCGCGGCCGGGCAGTTCGGCGCGATGTTCTCCGGCGCGGACGCCGACCAGGTCGAGCGGCTGAGCCGCCTGGGTGGCATCGTCGGCACCGCGTTTCAGATCTCCGACGACATCATCGACATCGACAGCGACTCCGACGAGTCGGGCAAGCTGCCCGGGACCGATATCCGCGAAGGGGTACACACCCTGCCGATGCTCTATGCGCTGCGGGAGACGGGACCCGAGGCGCCGCGGCTGCGCGAGCTGCTGTCCGGGCCCGTCGAGGACGACGCGGCGGTGGCCGAGGCTCTGGCACTGTTGCGGGCGTCACCCGGGATGGCCAAGGCCAAGGACTTTCTGGTGCAGTACGCGGCGCAGGCGCGCGAGGAGCTGGACCTATTGCCCGATCTTCCGGGACGGCGCGCCCTTCAGACGCTGGTCGACTACACGGTCAGCCGGCACGGTTAGCGGGCCATGGAACCCCGGCCGCCTCTTTGGGCGTTCAATGGGCGATAGGTAATGCCTTAGGAGGACACCGATGACCTGGCATCCGCATGCCAACTGGCTGAAGACCTTCGCCCTGTTGGTCGGCATGTCCGCGTTGATCGTGTTTGTCGGCTCGCTGTTCGGCCGAACGGCGATGTGGCTGGCGGTGCTGTTCGCCATCGGCATGAACGCCTACACGTACTTCAACAGCGACAAGCTGGCACTGCGGGCCATGCACGCGCAGCCGGTTTCCGAGCTGCAGGCGCCGGTGATGTACCGGATCGTGCGCGAGCTGGCCACGGCCGCGCACCAGCCGATGCCGCGGCTGTACATCAGCGACACCAACGCGCCCAACGCGTTCGCCACCGGACGCAACCCGCGCAATGCGGCGGTGTGCTGCACGACGGGCATTTTGGGGATCCTCAACGAGCGCGAGCTGCGCGCCGTGCTTGGCCACGAGCTTTCGCACGTCTACAACCGCGACATCCTGATCTCCTGCATTGCCGGAGCGATGGCATCGGTGATCACCGCCCTGTCCTACATGGCGATGTTCTTCGGCGGCGGAAACCGGGAGGGCGGCAATCCCTTTGCGCTGCTGCTGGTTTCGTTGCTTGGCCCGATCGCCGCGACCGTGGTCCGGCTGGCCGTGTCCCGGTCGCGGGAGTACCAGGCCGACGAGTCGGGCGCCGTGCTGACGGGTGACCCGCTGGCGCTGGCATCGGCGTTGCGCAAGATCTCGGGCGGGGTTCAGGTGGCACCGCTGCCGCCGGAGCCGCAGCTGGCCAGCCAGGCGCACCTGATGATCGCCAACCCGTTCCGCGCCGGCGAGCGGATCGGTTCGATGTTCTCGACGCACCCGCCGATCGAGGACCGCATCCGCCGGCTGGAGGCGATGGCGCGGGGGTAGGCGCCTGCCATTTGGTCTCGGGAGCCGCGCTCTCTTTGGGAATATGCCTACCGCGTGCAATGGTCGCCCGACTACAACCAGTACGTCGGCGTGTGCATCGAATTGCCGTACCTGAGGCGCGAAGCGCCGACCGCCGAACAGGCCGTCGCCGCCGTCGAGCAGGCCACCCGCGAGCACGTGGACGCCATGCGGACATGCGGAGAAACCCCGCCCACGCCCCTTTGCGAACGCAACTACAGCGGCACCTTCGTCGTCAGGACATCGCCGCAGCTGCACGCTCGCCTCGCCCTGGAAGCCAGCGAGGAGAGGGTCTCGATGAACCAGTGGATCGTTCAGAAGCTCAGCGGCCGGGCGCCAAGCGACACTTTTGGGTTCTCCGGATTCGATTAGCCGACACGTGGGCCGCCGAAAACTATAGGGAATTCCCTGATTCGCTCGGTCCCGATCGTCCCTAGCCTCAGTCACGGACTAGTCCCGAAGGTCGGAGGTAACGATGTCTTTGCTAGTGGCGATTCCGGAAATGTTTACCTCGGCGGCCGGGGATTTGGAAACACTTGGCGACACGCTGAACGCCGCGCATGCGGCCGCCGCCGCGCCGACGACGGGCATCCTCGCCGCCGGAGCTGACGAGGTCTCGGCGGCCGTGTCGTCGCTGTTCGCCGAATACGGGCAGGCCTATCAGGCGCTCGGCGCCCAGGCGGCGTCGTTTCATCAGCAGTTCACTCAGCTGCTGAATGCCGGCGGCGCGCAATACGCCCTCGCCGAGGCGGCCAACACCAGCCCGCTGCAGATCCTCGAGCAAGACATCCTCGCCGTCATCAACACCCCCAGCCAGCTGCTCACCGGGCGGCCGTTGATCGGCAACGGCGCCAACGGCGCACCGGGCTCGGGGGCCAACGGTGGCGATGGTGGGTGGTTGATCGGCAATGGCGGGGCGGGCGGAGCCGGTGCGAACGCCCACAACGGCGGCAACGGGGGCGCGGGCGGATTGTTCGGTGGCGCAGGCGGCGCCGGAGGGGTGGGTGCGCCCTCAAGCGCGATCACGCCCGCCGGCCACGGCGGCAACGGCGGGCCGGGCGGATTGTTCGGTGGCGTCGGCGGCGCCGGGGGAATGGGCGGCCTCGGCGCGCCGCTCAGCGGCGGCAACGGAGGAGCCGGGGGCGCCGGCGGGCTGTTCGCCGCAGGCGGGGCCGGCGGGGCCGGCGGGGCCACGGATGGGCCTACTTCCACACCAGGTGCCGGCGGACCGGGCGGGGCGGGCGGCCTGTTCGCGCCCGGCGGAGCGGGAGGCGCCGGCGGCTTCGGACGTGGCCTCGGCGGGAACGGTGGCGCGGGCGGTGCCGGCGGGTTGTTCGCCGCCGGCGGGGCCGGGGGTACCGGCGGCTCGATCTCCGGCGACCTGAACGGAGGCGGAACGGCCGGAGCGGGAGGCACCGGCGGAAGCGGCGGGCTGTTCGCGCACGGCGGCGCCGGCGGTGCGGGCGGTGCGGGTCTGCTGGTCTCCGCCGGCGAAACCTCCGGCGGCCAGGGAGGCACCGGCGGCAGTGGCGGCCTGTTGGGCGGCACGCGAATTGAAGAAGGCCTTGTGCCCGGAATTGTGGATGATGACCAGCGGCCCGTCTGGAGCGATC
>NZ_LZKK01000356.1 GCF_001672815.1 Mycobacterium sp. E796
CGTGCTCAATTCCCATGTCGCGCAACAGCTGTCGACGTTGCTCGCTGCCGGCCGTGGCGAAGATCTCCGCCCCCGCCGCGCGGGCGATGGCGATCGCCGCCTGCCCGACGCCGCCGGTACCGGAGTGGATCAGCACCTTGTCGCCGGCCTTGATCCGGGCCAGTTCGTTCAGCCCGTACCAGGCGGTGGCGTGCGCGGTGGTCACCGCGGCCGCCTGCGCGTCGCTCAGCCCCTCGGGCAGCGTGGTGGCCAGGCGCGCGTCACACGTGACGAACGTGGCCCAGCAGCCGTTGGGGGACATGCCGCCGACGTGGTCACCGACCTTGTGGTTGGTGACGTCGGGTCCGACGGCCGTGACCACGCCCGCGAAGTCCGTGCCCAGCTGGGGCAGGATGTTGTCCAGGCTCTGGTAACGGCCGAACGCGTTGAGCACGTCGGCGAAGTTGATGCTCGACGCGGTGACGGCCACCTCGATCTGCCCCGGTCCCGGCGGCACCCGGTCGAACGCGGCGAACTCCATCGTCTGCAGGTCACCCGGCGTGCGGATCTGCATGCGCATGCCGTCGGTCTCGTGGTCGATGACGGTGGACAGCCGCTCTTCGGGACGCAGCGGGGTGGGGCACAGGCGCGCGCTGTACCACTCGTCGTTGCGCCAGGCCGTCTCGTCCTCGCCGGGGCCCGTCATCAGCAGCTGGCGCACCACCTGCTCGGCGCCGGTCTGCTCGTCGACGTCGATGTGGGTGGTGTGCAGGTGCGGGTGCTCGGCACCGATCACCCGCAGCAGGCCGCGCAGACCGCCCTGGTCGAGGTTGGGAACGTCCTCCGACAGCACCTTTTGGGCGTTCCGGGTGACGACGAACAACCGGGGCGACTCGCCCTGGAGTTCCGGGAGCTCGCGGGCGATGCGCACCAGGTGGTGCACCAAATCACCGCCACGCACGGCGCTTTCGTCGTCCGGGTTGCCGTTCTTCGGCTCGGTCACCACGACCACGCCGGCAAACTCGCCCTTTTCGACCTCGTCGCGCAGCCGTCCGGCCATGGCCTGGTGGTCGGCCCGGTGCGGCCAGGACAGGGTCTTGCATTCCGCGTCGTGCAGCTTCATCGCGTCGGTGAACGCTGCGGCCACCAGGTCGGCGGCGTCGGAAGTGCTGATCAGCAGCCATGCGCCGGTCTCGGCGGCGGCGGCCTCGGGCAGCTGGCGTTGCTGCCATTCCACCGTGAGCAGGCGCTCGGCCATCACCTTGGCCCGCTCGCCGCTCGGCGAGATGCCGGTGCCCATCTGCAGCCCGCGCACGGTCAGCAGCACGGTGCCGTGCTTGTCCAGCACGTCGAGGTCGGCCTCGACCGCTCCGCCGCTCGCCGAGGTCACCCGTGAGTAGCAGTAGCGGGCGGTGCTCACGGGGCCGTGGACCCGAAGCCGGCGAACACCGAGCGGCAACAGCAGGCCGCCCAGGCTGGCGTTCGCGACGCTGGGATGCGCGGCGACCGACTGGAAGCAGGCGTCGAGCAGCGCCGGGTGGACCCCGTAGTTCGTCTGCTGGGTCCGGATGACGCTGGGCAGCCCGATCTCGGCCAGCACCGTGGTGCCGGTTCCCTCGGCGGTGTGCGCGCCGGCCAGGCCGGTGAAGGCGGGACCGTACTGGATGCCGCACAGGTCCATGGCGTCGCGGAGGTCGGCGCCCTCCAGGCGGCTCGGGTGTGCGTCGAGCAGCTCGTCGATGTCCTGCGCGGTCGGCTGGTCTTCGTCGTCGACGTCGTGCAACACCGCGGACGCGCGGCGGGCCTGCACGCCGTCCTCATTGGTTTCCACCACGAAGGTGAGCGCGCCGGGCGTCTCAGCGGTGGCGGTGAGGCTGATGTGGGTTTCCTCGTCGAGCATCAGCATCTGCTCGAAGCGGACGTCGCGAACCTCGGATGCCTCGCCGAAGACGGTGCGCGCGGCGGCCAGCGCCATCTCGCAGTAGGCCGCACCCGGCAGCGTGGCCGTGCCGTGGACCTGGTGGTCGGCCAGCCAGGGCAGCGTCGCCGTGCCGATGTCGGCCTGCCAGACGTGGCGCTCCGGCTCCTCGGGCAGGCGGACGTGCTGGCCCATCAGCGGGTGCACCGCGACGCTGGAGGCCAGCGCGCGCGAGCTGTGACCCTCGCGGCTCAACAGCAGTGACCGGTGCGTCCACGCGGGCAGCGGCGCGTCGACCAGGTGCCCGCCGGGGTACAGCACGGAGAAGTCGACCGTGGCGCCGGTGGCGTACAGGTCACCCAGCAAGCCGCGCAGGCCGTGGGGGAGCGGCTGTTCGCGCCGCATCGCGGCGAGCGCGGCCACCGTCATGTCGAGGCTGCGGGCGGTCTGGTCCACCGCGTGGGTCAGCAACGGGTGGGGCGACAGCTCGCCGAAGACGCGGTAGCCGTCTTCCAGCGCCGCCTGGACCGCGGCCGAGAAACGGACCGTGTGACGCAGGTTGTCGACCCAGTAATTGGCGTCGCAGTAGGGCTCCTCGCGCGGGTCGAACGAGGTGGCCGAGTAGTAGGGGACCTCCGGGGTCAACGGCTCGATCTCGGCCAGCACGTCGTACAGCTCGTCGAGGATCGGGTCGACCTGCGGCGAATGTGACGCCACGTCGACGGCCACCTCGCGGGCCATCACCTCGCGCTGCTCCCACACCGCCACCAGTTCGCGGACCGTGTCGGTCGCGCCGCCGATGACGGTGGACTGCGGAGAGGCCACCACCGCCACCACGGCATCGTTGACGCCGCGCGCCATCAGCTCCGAAAGCACTTGCTGGGCAGGCAGTTCCACGGATGCCATGGCGCCCGAGCCGGCGATCTTGGTCATCAGTCGCGAGCGGCGGCAGATGACCCGCACCCCGTCCTCGAGCGACAGCGCCCCGGCGACCACGGCCGCCGCGGACTCGCCCATCGAATGGCCGATCACCGCGCCGGGCCGGACCCCGTAGGACTTCATCGTGGCCGCCAGCGCGACCTGCATGGCGAAGATCGTCGGCTGCACCCGGTCGATGCCGGTGACCTTCTCGGGCGCGGTCAGCGCTTCGGTCACCGAGAACTCGGACTCCTGGGCGATCAGCGGCTCGATCTCGGCGATGGCCGCCGCGAAGGCGGGCTCGTTCGCCAGCAGGTCGGTGCCCATGGTGGCCCACTGCGACCCCTGCCCGGAGAACACCCAGACCGGGCCGCGCTCCTCCTGGCCGACGACTTCCTGAAACAGCGCGTCACCGTTGGCGACGTCCCGCAGGCCCGCCAGCAGCTCTGGAGTGTCGCTGGCCAGCACGGTAGTGCGCACGGAGCGGTGTCCCCGCTTGCGGGCCAGCGTGTAGGCCAGGTCCGGCGCCGCCAGCTCGGTGGCGTGGGCCTCGACCCAGTCCGCGAGCCGTGCGGCGGTTTCGCGCAGGCTGTCGTCCGAGGTGGCCGACAGTGGGAAGAGCAGCGTGCCGTCGCGGCCGGGCCGGGTCGCCGCGCCGTTGCGCGACAAGGGTTCTGGGGCTTCCTCGATGATGGCGTGCACGTTGGTGCCGGAGATTCCGTACGCCGACACTGCCGCGCGCCGCGGTTGATCGCCATCATTCAGCGGCCACGGCGTATTCTCTTGCGGCACAAACAATCCGGTGTCGATCCGGGCCATTTCGTCGGGCAGGCCTTCGAAGTGCAGGTTCTTGGGAACCACACCGTGCTGGACCGAGAGAACCGCCTTCATCATCCCCAGCGCACCCGCGGCCGCCTGGGTGTGCCCGAAGTTCGTCTTCGAGGCGCCGAGCACGCAGGGGTTGCCGATGCCGTATACCTCGGCCAGGCTGCCGTATTCGATCGGGTCGCCGACTGGGGTGCCCGTGCCGTGTGCCTCGACCATGCCGACGGTGCTGGCGTCCACGCCCGCCGCCGCGAGCGCCGCGCGGTAGACCGCCGCCTGCGCCTCGCCGGACGGCATCGCGATGTTCATGGTGTGGCCGTCCTGGTTGGCGGCCGTGGCGCGGATCACACCGAGGATCCGGTCGCCGTCGCGCTGCGCGTCGGTCAGGCGCTTGAGCAGCAGCACCACGCAGCCCTCGCCGGAGACGAAGCCGTCGGCCTTGACGTCGAACGCGAAGCAGTGCCCGGTGCCCGACAGCATGCCCCCCGCCGAGGCGGAAGCGGACCTGCGCGGCTCCATCATCACGTTCACGCCACCGGCGAACGCGAGGTTGCTCTCTCCGTCGTTGAGGCTGCGGCAGGCCTGGTGGATGGCGAACAGGCCGGAAGAGCACGCGGTGTCGATGGTGACCGCGGGACCGTGCAGTCCGAGCGCGTAGGCGATGCGCCCGGACGCCATGCAGGAGATGGTGCCCGGGTTTCCGTAGGGACCGTCAAAGGCGTCGGTGGCGGCGTGGACGAATTGGTAGTCGCCGTAGTTCAATCCGACGAAGACACCCGTTTCCTCGGCCATGGTGTCCTTGGTGAGGCCGGCATGTTCCATGGCCTCCCACGCGGTTTCCATGAGCAACCGGTGCTGGGGGTCCATCGCGGTGGCTTCTTTTTCGGTGATGCCGAAGAACTCGGGGTCGAAGTCGCCGACGTTGTCCAGGAACGAGCCCCACTTGCAGACCGAACGGCCCGGGACGCCCGGCTCGGGGTCGTAGTAGTAGTCGACGTCCCAGCGTTCGGCGGGAATTTCCTTGACAAGGTCGTCGCCACGGAGCAACGCTTCCCAAAAGAGGTCAGGTGAGTTGATACCCCCTGGCAGCCGGCATGCCATCCCGATGACGGCAACCGGAGTCACGCCTGCCTTATCCACTGTCCTTCACCTCTCCTTGCCTATCCACAAGTTCCTATCACTGCTGCTCGCTCTTATCTGGGCTTCGAGAAATCTCGTCGAATTTTTTTGTGCGAGCTGGCAACTCCGCCGCAACGCGCAAAAAACCCACCGACCCCCGGATCGAAGCCCACCCGTAAGAACATGGCGCGATCAGCAGCGTAGCGGCTTCGCTTCTCACGCGTGGAAAAATCGTGCGAACGTACAAAAATTTAACAATGCCCTGGCCAGGGCCGGTCGACGTCGGGCTTGGCCGAAGGCCCAGACGCATACTTTTGGGACGGTATTTGGCCATAACGTCGTACTGCCGTCAACGCCAGAGGCGCTGTCCGCCAAGGTGTCCGGCGTTTACCTGCCCGAACAGGCATGACCAGGGACGTTGTCAGCGCGCGCCGCCGAGGGCTGGCTGCGGCAGCCCGACCCACGCGGGCCGGGACGGAGACCAAATTGGGCGCACCGATGCCCTGCATCGAGGATGCGTAATCACGCCATGCTAGGGGCTATTGCGAAACTCCGCAGGGAAATCGCTGAAATCTTTAAGATTGCAAGTTAAGTCCAACTGAATTGTGGCGAGATTCATACTTTGTCGTCATTGGCGTGTCCTGTTCGGGGCCGAACCGTGCGGGCGGGCGCAGGGCGTGGGCGTCGTCCAGGGGGACCGATCACAGTCCGATCACGGCAGCCCGCGACTTTGTATTCATTCGCTGGCGAGGGACGGGCTGGGCCAGCGCGGCGAGCCGGCACTGAGCCGACGGCGCCGGGGTATCCGTGTGGGCGCCAAAGGCATTCGCACGCGCCGCCCCGGCGCAACCCGCGCCGGAACCGCGGTTTTCACCGCCCGGTACCGCGTTGCGGCATTGGGGCTCCGTGCTTTTCGTTCATCATTCTTCGGCTCCGACGTCTGCTGCCGCTGGCTACCATTGCCGGTGAACGCGAGGTGTCCACCAGTGGACGGAGGGCTCAACACCATGACCCCACCGATTGGGCAAGCCCGGGTCCCCCGACTGCCACTTGACGTGGCCAAAGCCGCCGCCGACGAGGCCGCGGTACCCGACTACATGGCGGAGCTCAGCATCTTCCAGGTTTTGCTCAACCATCCGCCGCTGGCGCGTGGCATCAACGACCTGCTGGCGACAATGCTCTGGCACGGCGCCCTCGACCCGCGGCTGCGCGAGCTGGTCATCATGCGGATCGGCTGGCTGACCGCGTGCGACTACGAGTGGACGCAGCATTGGCGGGTCGCGTCGGGGTTGGGGGTGAGCACCGACGACCTCATCGGTGTGCGCGATTGGCGAGGGTATGAGGGCTTCGGGCCGGCCGAGCGCGCGGTGCTGGCGGCCACCGACGACGTGGTGCGCGACGGCGCGGTGAGCGCCGAGAGCTGGGCCGCGTGCGAGCACGAATTGCACGGCGATACAACGGTTCTCATCGAGCTTGTCACCGCCATCGGGGCGTGGCGAATGGTCGCGTCGATCCTGCGCAGCCTCCAGGTCCCCTTGGAAGAGGGCGTGTCCAGCTGGCCGCCGGACGGCCGGTCGCCCTAACCGATTGACTTATCAGTCAATAAACTCTTAGCGTCTTGCAATGCGAACCAGGGTCGCCGAGATGCTCGGCGTTGAGTTTCCGATCTGTGCCTTCAGCCACTGTCGCGACGTGGTCGCCGCGGTAACCAACGCCGGCGGGTTCGGCATCCTCGGCGCCGTCGCGCACAGTCCCCAGCGCCTGCACAACGAGCTCACCTGGATCGAGGAGCAGACGGGCGGCAAGCCCTACGGCGTCGACCTGCTGTTGCCGCCCAAGTACGTCGGCGCCGAGCAGGGCGGGATCGACGCCAAACAGGCGCGCGAGCTGCTGCCCGAGGAGCACCGCGCGTTCGTCGAGGACATCCTGTCCCGCTACGGCGTCGTTGCCGCCGCCGAGGAGCCCAGGGCGTCGGCCGGGGGCCTGAACATCTCGCCCAAGGGCTACGAGCCGCTGCTCGACGTGGCGTTCGAGCACGACATCCGGCTGATCGCCAGCGCGCTCGGGCCGCCGCCCGCCGACCTCGTCCAGCGCGCCCACGACCGGGGCGTCGTGGTGGCCGCGCTCGCGGGCACCACGCAACACGCGCGTCGGCACGCGGCCGCGGGCGTGGACCTGGTCGTCGCGCAGGGCACCGAGGCGGGCGGCCACACCGGCGAGGTGGCAACCATGGTGCTGGTCCCCGAGGTGGTGGACGCCGTGTCGCCGGTCCCGGTTCTCGCGGCCGGCGGGATCGCCCGGGGCCGCCAGGTCGCCGCCGCCCTGGCGCTGGGGGCCGAAGGGGTGTGGTGCGGATCGGTGTGGCTGACCACCGAAGAGGCCGAGACGGTCCCCGTCGTCAAGGAGAAGTTCTTGGCGGCCAGCTCCTCGGACACGGTGCGCTCCCGGTCGATGACCGGAAAGCCGGCGCGAATGCTGCGCACGGCCTGGACCGACGAGTGGGAGCGGCCCGACACCCCCGATCCGCTCGGCATGCCGCTGCAGACCGCGCTGGTCACCGGCTCTCAGGTGCGCATCAACCAGGCCGCGACCAATCCGGACTCCAAGGCGCGTGAGCTGGCAACGTACTTCGTCGGCCAGGTGGTCGGTTCGCTCGACCGGGTCCGCCCGGTCCGCTCGGTGGTGCTCGACATGGTGGAGGAGTTCATCGACACCATCGGCCGGCTCGACGGCCTGGTCGGTACGTGACCAGCGCGACCCGCCGGCGCCGCGCGGTCAGCGACGAGGACAAGTCGCAGCGGCGCGAGCAGATCATGTCGGCCGCCAAAGACGTGTTCGCGCGCAAGGGTTTTCATGCGACGACGATTGCCGACATCGCGAGGCGCGCCGGCCTGGCCTACGGCTCGGTCTATTGGTACTTCGACTCCAAGGACGAGCTGTTCCACGCGTTGATGGCGGCCGAGGAGGGCGCGCTGCGCGCCCATGTTGCGGCGGCGTTGGGGACTCCGGCTGAGAACGCCGGGCAGGAGGAGTCGCTTCGGGTCGCGGTGCGGGCGACGCTGGAGTTCTTCGAGTCCGACAAGGCGACGGTCAAGCTGTTGCTGCGGGATCCCTGCGCGCTGGGCGAGCGCTTCGAAAAGCATCTCGTCGGGATCTACGAGCGGTTCATCGACGACATCGAAAGCTTCATCGTCGCCGCCCAGGAGCGCGGCGAGGTGGTCACCGCTCCGCCACGCATGGTGGCGTACACGCTTGCGGCGCTGGTGGCCCAGCTGGCGCAACGGCGGCTGAGCACCGACGACGGCGTCACCGCTGCTCAAGTGGCCGATTTCGTGGTGGCGCTGGTGCTCGACGGGTTGCGCCCACGCTGCGCCGGTGAAACTTGTTAAATCCTGTGTGCCCGCGTAATGACTGCATAAAGATTCGGCCACATCGACGAGATCACATTGACCGTGTCATGGCGGTCATGCATGATCGGTCGCGTATGCACCTCGTTAGGTGAGGCGTCTACACGAATACAGGCCACTGACCCCGAACGTCGAAAGACGCCCCGGGTCAGGACAGCTCCTCCCGGCTTAAGGGTTGAGCCCAGGTGGCTTCCGAGGAATCGGACACGTCGTGTAGTGCCAAAGCTCTGACGAGAGGGGTGCGGATCTCCGGCGACTCGCCGGTTTCTGTACTCCTTTTGGTGCGCGTGGATCGCGCGGGCAACCGCACGCGTCGTGACGTCGAGGAGGTGAGGGACGTATGAGTTCCAGCGATAGTCCGGATCGAAGTCCGGGCCGTGTTCCGTCCCGATCCGACCTGAAGCGCGACGTTCTCGGCTGAGTCGCCGCAACGCTAATCGGCTTACCCGCCAAGCGTTCTCGGATCGGAACCACAACGGGATGGGACACGTCAGTCCAGTCAACGTTCGTTTGAGTTCCGTCAGGAGACGATCATGACCGCAGTTCTGCACGACGAAGTGGTAACCGTCGCGCCCGCCCGCAAGCTGACCGTGGTGCGCGACACGACCCCGGCCCCCGCGCCCAAGAAGACAACGCGTCGTGAGGGCACGACCATCGTCATCAGCGACCCGCTGGTGGACGGCGCCGCCCACTTCTTGGCCATCGGGGTGCGACACGTGTACGCCGCGCTGTGGCGCGTCGGCGTACTCGATGTCCGGGCCTAACTGCCTCCACTCCAAGGGGCTACCCGGCCGCAGGTCTTCCCTGAGACCAGGTAGCCCCTTGGAGTGCCGGGTTCCGTAGAATCGAGACACTGGCATCGATCCGGCGATCACCGGGGAGCCTTCGGAAGAACGGCCGGCAGGCTCAGTAGAACCGAACGGGTAGGCCCGTCACAGCCCTCACGAGCGGTCGCGCGAGAGCGCGGCAAGCGGGGTGGTACCGCGGCGCTCGCGCACCTTGCGCGTCGTCGTCCCCGGCCTGAGCATGATGGCCACAGGAGACGACACAGACCGTGACCGAGAACGCTGACGTCAAGGCGTACCCGAAGCTGGCCGGTGGGGCGCCCGATTTTCCGGCTCTCGAAGTCGAGGTTCTCGACTACTGGGCCCGTGACGACACCTTCCGCGCCAGCATCGCCCGCCGCGACGGCGCTCCGGAGTACGTGTTCTACGACGGGCCGCCGTTCGCCAACGGGCTGCCCCACTACGGTCACCTGCTCACCGGGTACGTCAAGGACATCGTGCCGCGGTATCGCACCATGCGCGGCTACAAGGTGGAGCGCCGGTTCGGCTGGGATACCCACGGGCTGCCCGCCGAACTGGAGGTCGAACGCCAGCTCGGCATCAACGACAAGTCCCAGATCGACGACATGGGGATCGCCGCGTTCAACGACGCCTGCCGCGAATCGGTGCTGCGCTACACCGACGAGTGGCAGGCGTACGTGACGCGCCAGGCCCGCTGGGTCGACTTCGACAACGACTACAAGACGCTGGATCCCAGCTACATGGAGTCGGTGATCTGGGCGTTCAAACAGCTGTGGGACAAGGGCCTGGCGTATGAGGGCTATCGGGTGCTGCCGTACTGCTGGCGCGACGAAACCCCGCTGTCCAACCACGAATTGCGGATGGACGACGACGTCTACCAGAGCCGCCAGGACCCGGCCCTGACGGTCGGTTTCAAGGTGGCCGGGGGTGAGCTCGACGGCGCCTATCTGTTGGTGTGGACGACGACACCGTGGACGCTGCCGTCGAACCTCGCGGTGGCCGTGAACCCCGAGGTGACCTACGTGGCGGTCGAGGCGGACGGCCGCCGCTTCGTGCTGGCGGAGGCGCGGCTGGCCGCGTACGCGCGGGAATTGGGTGAAGAGCCGGACGTGCTGGGTACCTATCGGGGCGCGGACCTGCTTGGTCTGCGCTACGTTCCGCCGTTCCCATATTTCATGGACACCCCCAACGCATTCCGGGTGCTGCCTGGTCAATTCGTGACCACCGAGGACGGCACCGGGATCGTGCACATGGCGCCGGCCTACGGCGAGGACGACATGGCGACCTGTGATGCGGCCGGCATCGTGCCCGTCACCCCGGTCGATTCGAAGGGCCGGTTCGACGCAAGCGTCCCGGATTACCAGGGGCAGCGCGTCTTTGACGCGAATCCGCACATCATCCGCGACCTGAAAAACCAGAGCGGCCCGGCGGCGGCCAACGGCGCCGTACTGGTCCGCCACGAGACCTACGAGCACCCCTACCCGCACTGCTGGCGGTGCCGCAATCCGCTGATCTACCGGGCCGTGTCGTCGTGGTTCGTCGCGGTCACCGAATTCCGCGACCGCATGGTCGAACTCAACCAGCAGATCACCTGGTACCCCGAACACGTCAAGGACGGCCAGTTCGGCAAGTGGCTGCAGGGCGCGCGGG
>NZ_LZKK01000357.1 GCF_001672815.1 Mycobacterium sp. E796
GGATTCATCCGGACCGGCTGACCGGCCGCGCCGACGCCGTCCTGGTCGCGGCCCGCATCGCCCCCGCCACGCGACACATCGGGCTGATCCCCGTGGCCACGGTCACCCATACCGAGCCTTTCCACGTCTCCAAATCCATTGCCACGCTTGACTTCGTGTCGCGTGGCGGGGGCGATGCGGGCCGCGACCAGGACGGCGTCGGCGCGGCCGGTCAGCCGGTCCGGATGAATCCGGGAGCTTCGGCCGATCTGCGGCATCAAGCTGTCGTCGATGGTGAGGAAGTCCAGCAGCCCGCGCTCCGCCGTGGCCGCCAAGTCGGCCCAGTAAGGACCGCCGAGCACCGACGGCGTCTCCGGGTCGGCGGCGAGGGTGACCTGCCACGCGCGCGGGTCCCAGCCGTACCCGTCGAGCGCGACGCCCAGGTGGAATTGACCCGTCATGGCAGCCACTTCTCGAAGGCGATCGGCCGGAACGGTCCCCAGTCGGGCAGCGGCTCGGCGGGGGCGATGCGGGTGTACCCCGTCGCGTCGTACAGCGCCTCGGCCTCGGGCTGGCGATTGCCGGTGATCAGATACAGCCGCCGGTAACCCCGCGCGGCGGTCTCCGCCTCGAGCGCCGCCAGCAGCGCCCGCGCATAGCCGCGGCGCCGATGGGCGCTGTCGGTCCAGATCCGCTTGAGCTCGGCGGTGTCGGCGTCGAAGCGCCGGAACGCCCCGCCGGTGACCGCCACGCCACCCACGACACCGATGAGCAAGCCGCCGTCGGGCGGCGCCAGCTCACCCGCCGGCACCGGCAGCCAGGCCAGGTGCCTGTCCGGCGTGCCTCCGTAGCGCTCCGCGTACTCGACGGCCAGCTCGGCTAGCAGCGGCCGCGCTAAGGGATCGTCGTGGGTGGCCGCGACGAACTCGAGCCGGGCGGTGGGCGTCACGTAATCATCTAACGTTTCCCACGCGCGCCCATTCCACCCGGCGGCGGGTCGGCTCTATTGGCCGGGGGGCATCAGCACCGTGTCGATCATGTAGACCGTCGCGTTCGACGTGTGCACCCCGCCGCAGACCAGGCCCGCGTTGTTGACCCTCAGGTCGTTGCCTTGGCCGGCCACGGTGAGGGGCGCGCCCTGCACCGTCGGGTGGACGCCGCCGATCACCGCCGGGCTGAGCTGCCCCTGGACGACGTGATACGTCAAGATGCTGGTCAGCAGCTGCGAGTCCGTCTTCAGCTTGTCGACGGTCCCCGCCGGCAGCTTGTCGAACGCGGCGTTGGTGGGCGCGAACACCGTGTACTGGCCGTTGTTGAGGGTCGAGACCAGGTTCACGTTCGGATTCAGCTTCCCCGACAGCGCCGCGGCCAGGGTCGTCAACATCGGGTTGTTCGACGTCGCCGTCGCCACCGGGTCGCGCGACATCCCCATCACGGACCCCGGACCGCTCGGATTCTGCTTGGCATAGTCCGCGCAACCGGTCCCGATCAGGTCACTCGGGTTGTCAGCTGTGGCCGTGACCGTCGGCCCCGCGGCGACGGCGATGGCCGCAAGACCCGCCGCGGCAAGCGTTTTCGCGCGAGTGCTCATCATTGCGTTTCGACTCCTTCGTCTTCGGACGCCCATGGGCGCCGTCTTCGGCTTGAACACAAGTCATTCGGAGCGACGGCCGGCATGGATGGAATTTCAATAACTGAACCTTTAATCCACTTAATGAGCTGGCCGGGCGCGGCACGAGTTAGACGCGCGATGCCGTGACATACCCGGGGAGCAGTTCCACGTGCTCCGGGCGGCCGCGCCACAATTCGGCCAACCCCAGGCCGGTGAACAACTCGACGACGTTCCGCTTGGCCGTCTCCCAGCCATGCGCCGCCAGATATTCGGGGACAAAGCGGTATTCGCCCGGGTAGGTCAGGCTGGCCAGGTCGACGTCCAGGCCGCGCCGTCGCCAGCCGTCCACGAAGGCCTGCCGCGCCGCCTGCCGTTCCGGTGTCCAGCTCGCCATGTGATCGGCGGACAACCGGCTGCCGGGCGCGCTCGCCTCGGTGACGCCCTGCAGCAACCGGTGCTGGGCGTCCGGCGGCAGGTAGCCGACGAGCAGTTGCTCGGCGATCCAGACCGTGGGCGTCGCGGCGTCGAAACCGGCCCGGCGCAGCGCCGCCAGCCAATCCTGGCGAAGGTCGACGCCGATCTCGCGGCGGTGCGCGCCGGGCCGCGCGTCCAGCCCCCGCAGCACCCCGGCCTTGAAATCGAGGACGTCCGGGCGATCGATCTCGTACACCGTCGTGCCCGGTGGCCACCACAGTCGGTACGGCCGGGTGTCCAGCCCCGACCCCAGAATCACCACCTGGCGAATGCCGGAGCGGCCGGCGTCGGCGAGAAAGTCGTCCAGGAACCGTCCGTACGCGGCCTGGACGTGGATGAGCCCCGTCGTGATCGGGTGACCGCCGTCGTCGGCGGCGTATCGCTCGTCGTCGATGATCTGGGTGAAGTACGGCACGCCGGTGGCGCGCACCAGCGGCTCGGCGAACGGGTCGTCCAGGAGGCCCTTGTTGGTGGCCACGGCCCGGACGACCGCGTCGAACGTGGTGGTCAGGCCGTCGCCGGCGGCCGGGTTCCAGCTGGCGGGTGCCATGGTCCGCTCAGGCGTTGGAGCGGCGCCGCAAGGCCAGGCCCACGGCGGCCCGCCAGCCGAGCAACAGGACCGCGGTGACCGACGCTGCGACCACCACGAAGCTCGCCGCCACGCCCGCCGAGCTGGCCTTGCGCAGCAGCATGCCGATCGCGACGGTGGACAGCCAGACGATCACGCCGGTCGGGGCCACGGCGGTCGGTCGCCGCCACCCGCGGGAGAGCAGCCACCCGACGACGGTTCCGGCCAGAAACGGCCAGGCCGTCGTCGCAAGGCCGCCCAGGGTGAGCCCTTCGGCGTGGCTGCGGCGTCCGGCGGCGCAGAACACCAGCACGGCGACGACATCGACGAACAGGTAGGCCATCCACTGGAGCCTCCGCATGCCGCGAGACTACCGGGTGGCAGGCTGGGTCCTATGAGCACTGACGCACCTCCGGCGTTCGACCGGGACGACCCGTTGGGCCTGGACGCCTCCCTGTCCGAGGACGAGCTCGCCGTGCGCGACACGGTGCGCAAGTTCTGCGCCGAGCACGTCCTCCCCTATGTCGCCGAGTGGTTCGAGATCGGCGACCTTCCCGTCCGCCAGCTGGCCAAGCAGTTCGGCCAGCTCGGGCTGCTCGGCATGCACCTGCACGGCTACGGCTGCGGCGGCGCCTCGGCCGTGCACTACGGCCTGGCCTGCACCGAGCTGGAGGCCGCCGACTCGGGTATCCGGTCGATGGTCTCCGTGCAGGGGTCGCTGGCGATGTTCGCGATCTGGAAGTTCGGGTCCGAGGAGCAGAAGCAGCAGTGGCTGCCCGGCATGGCCGCCGGCGAACTGCTCGGCTGCTTCGGGTTGACCGAGCCCGACGTCGGAAGCGATCCGGCCGCGATGAAAACCCGTGCGCGCCAAGATGGTTCGGACTGGGTGCTCAACGGGCGAAAGTTGTGGATCACCAACGGCTCGGTCGCCGACGTGGCGATCGTGTGGGCCGGCACCGACGACGGGATCCGCGGCTTTGTGGTGCCGACCAACACGCCGGGCTTCGCCGCCAACACCATTCATCACAAGCTGTCGCTGCGCGCATCGATCACCAGCGAGCTGGTGCTCGACGACGTGCGGCTGCCCGCCGACGCGCTGCTGCCCGCGGCGACGGGGTTGCGCGGCCCGCTGTCGTGCCTGTCGGAGGCGCGCTACGGGATCATCTGGGGGTCGATGGGCGCGGCGAGGTCGGCCTGGCAGGCCGCGCTCGACTACGCCACGCAGCGCACCCAGTTCGGGCGCCCGATCGCCGGATTCCAGCTGACGCAGGCCAAACTCGTCGACATGGCGGTCGAACTGCACAAGGGGCAGCTGCTGTCGCTGCACCTCGGCCGCCTCAAGGACGGCGTCGGGCTGCGCCCCGAACAGGTCAGCTTCGGCAAGCTCAACAACACCCGAGAGGCGATCAAGATCTGTCGCACCGCCCGAACCATATTGGGCGGCAACGGAATATCGCTGGAATACCCCGTCATCCGGCACATGGTCAACCTGGAATCGGTGCTGACCTACGAGGGCACACCCGAGATGCACCAGCTCGTCCTCGGCCAGGCGTTCACCGGCAGCGACGCGTTCCGCTGAGAGGAGTCCCGCTATGAGATCTGCCCTGTACCGGGTCGGCGTTCTGTTCGCCGCCTGCGGACTGGCCCTGTCCGCTCCAGTCGCAACCGCCGATCCCGTCACGCTGCCCGCGCTGACCTCCGGCGGTGGCGGGCCGATCATCGGCGGGGGCAACAACTCCGGGATCGCGCAGCAGCTGACCGGCCTCGGCAACCCGAATGTCCAGGAGGTCGACGGCTCGGACGCGGCCCAATTCATCACCGCCTCGGCCGCGGTCAGCAATCCGCAGCTTGCCGCCCCCTTCGGGCTGCTCAAGCGGGCGCTGGCCTGCCAGACCAACAACACGGGATTCGGGGCCCGCGCCTACCGGCGCAACGACGGGCTGTGGGGCGGCGCGATGCTCGTCGCCGCCAAGAGCGCCACCCCCAACGTCGACGCTCTGAACGCCTGCGCCAAGACCAATTGGCGCAAGCCCACCACGGGTTCGGACACGGCGGCGTGCAACAGCGGCTGGACGACGCCCAATTCCTTCGACAGCCGCCGCAGCAACGCGGAGGCCTATTACATCTTCCTGGCCGGCACCAACGACGACTTCTGCAACCAACTCAACGGGAAGTACAAGACCAACGCCGGGGCGTGGCCCTTCTAAACATCTTGGCGCACAACGGTTTGCACGACGGCCGGCTCGCCGAACTACGTGTGTGGGGCGTGGCTCTACCCAAGAGTGCCCGGAGCGCGGGGGCGCGTCGCTGACGTGCAGCGACGCACTTAGGTATTGAGGGCGGCCCCCGACCACATAGGCTGGTGACGGGCCGCGGGGACCACGACACGAAGGGGTAGGCATGTCGCGCCATCACGTCGTCATCATCGGGAGCGGATTCGGGGGGCTGAACGCGGCGCGCTCGCTCAAGCGGGCCGATGTCGACGTCACCCTGATCTCGATGACCACCACTCACCTTTTCCAGCCGCTGCTCTACCAGGTGGCCACCGGGATCCTGTCCGAGGGCGACATCGCGCCCACCACCAGGCTCATCCTGCGCAAGCAGAAGAACGTCCGGGTGTTGTGGGGCGAGGTCGAAGCGATCGACCTGAAGGCACAGACGGTCACGTCGCACCTGATGGGGATGCAGACCGTGACGCACTACGACAGCCTCATCGTGGCCGCCGGCGCGCAGCAGTCCTATTTCGGCAACGACGACTACGCCGCGTTCGCGCCCGGCATGAAGTCGATCGACGACGCCCTGGAGCTACGCAGCCGCATCCTCGGCGCCTTCGAGGCCGCCGAGGTCGCCACCGACCCGGCCGAGCGCCAACGCCGGCTGACGTTCGTGGTGGTCGGGGCGGGGCCGACGGGAGTCGAGCTGGCCGGCGAGATCGTCCAACTCGCCGAGCGCACGCTGGCCGGCGCCTTTCGGACCATCACGCCCAGCGACTGCCGGGTCATCCTGCTCGACGCGGCGCCCGCGGTGCTGCCGCCCATGGGTGAAAAGCTGGGCCTCAAGGCGCAGCGGCGGCTGGAGAAGATGGGCGTCGAGGTCCAGCTCAACGCCATGGTGACCGCGGTCGACTACATGGGCATCACGGTCAAGGACTCCGACGGCAGCGAGCGCCGCATCGAATGCGCCTGCAAGGTGTGGGCGGCCGGCGTGCAGGCCAGCCCGCTGGGCAAGATGATCGCCGAGCAGTCCGACGGCACCGAAACCGACCGCGCCGGACGGGTGATCGTCGAGCCCGACCTCACCGTCAAGGGCCACCCGTACGTGTTCGTCGTCGGCGACCTGATGTCGGTGCCCGGCGTACCGGGCATGGCCCAAGGCGCGATTCAGGGGGCGCACTACGCCACCGCGCTGATCAAGCAGGCCGTCAAGGGCCACGACGACCCGGCCACCCGCAAGCCGTTCAACTACTTCGACAAGGGCAGCATGGCGCTGATCTCGCGGTACAGCGCGGTCGCCAAGATCGGCAAGCTGGAGTTCGGCGGCTTCATCGCCTGGCTGGCGTGGCTGTTGTTGCACCTGTTGTACCTGGTCGGATTCCGCAACCGCATTGCCGCCATGTTTTCCTGGGGCATCTCCTTCCTGGGCCGCACGCGCGGCCAGATGGCGATCACCAGCCAGATGATGTACGCCCGGCCGGTGGTGGACTGGGTGGAGAAGCAGGCGCAGGAGGGGACGCTGGCCGCGGCCGAACGCATCGAGGCCGCCGAGAAGCAGGCCGGCTAGCCCAGGGCCTGATCGATATCGGCGATCAGGTCGTCGGTGCCCTCCAGCCCGACGGAGATGCGAACCACGTTGTCGCCCAGCCCGATCGCGGCGCGACCCTCCGGGCCCATCGCGCGGTGCGTCGTCGTGGCCGGATGCGTGATCAGGGATTTCGCGTCGCCCAGGTTGTTGGAGATGTCGATCAGCCGCAGCTTGTCCAGAACCTCGAAAGCCCGCTGTTTGGCGGCGCTTTCGGCGCAGTCGAGCGCGAAGGTGATCACCGTTCCGCCGCCGGTCATCTGGCGCTTGGCCAGGTCGTATTGCGGGTGCGACGTCAGGTAAGGGTAGCGCACCCAGCTCACCGCGGGGTGGGTCTCGAGGAACTCCGCGATGCGGTGCGCGGACGCGTTGCTGTGCTCGACCCGAACCGCCAGCGTCTCAAGGCCTTTCAGCAACACCCAGGCGTTGAAGGCGCTCATCGCCGGGCCGGTGTGCCGCATCAGCTTCTGCACCGGGCCGTCGATGTACTCCTTGTCGCCCAGGATGGCGCCGCCCAGCACCCGGCCCTGCCCGTCGATGTGCTTGGTACCCGAGTACACCACCACGTCCACCCCGAGCGGAAGCCCCTGCTGCAGCAGCGGGGTGGCAAAGACGTTGTCCAGCACCACTTTCGCGCCGGCGGCGTGAGCCATCTCGGTCACCGCGGCGATGTCCACCAGCGACTGCATCGGGTTCGACGGGGTCTCGAAGAACACCGCCTGCGTGGGAACCGAGAGCGCCCGCTCCCACTGCGCGAGGTCGTCGCCGTCGACGAAGACGGTCTCGACCCCCCACCGCGGCAGGATCTCGTTGCACACCACGAAGCACGACCCGAACAGGCTGCGCGCCGCGACCAGCCGGTCACCGGCGGCCAGCAGCGCGCCCAGCGAGGTGAACACCGCCGCCATGCCGCTCGCGGTGGCGAACGCCGCGGGCGCCCCCTCGATCAGGCGCAACCGCTCCTCGAACATCGTGACGGTCGGGTTGCCGTAGCGGGAGTAGACGAAATGGTCCAGCTCGCCGGTGAACGACCGCTCGGCCACCGCCGCCGACTCGTACACGTAGCCGGACGTCAGGAACATCGCCTCGGCGGTCTCTTCGAAACCGGATCGCAGCAGCCCGCCGCGCACCCCGATGGTGGCCTGGCTGACGCCGTCGGGCAGCGCCTTGGGCGTGCGGACCGATTGGTCGTCCGTCATCCTTGCTGCTACCCCTGCTTCCAGGGCAATCCGACTGCGCGCCAACCGTTTCCACCGCGATGGCCATTGGCGTCGAGCTGGCCCTCGAAGCCGTCCAGCACGTTGTAGGCGGGGGTGAGGCCGACCTGGGTCGCCACCTCGGCCGCGCCGATGGAGCGGTTACCCGAGCGACACAGGAAGATCACGGGCCGCTCTTCGTCGGCCGGCGGAACGTGGCTCTTCAGCTCCTCGGCGAAGTTCGCGTTGGGGACGCCGTTGGCGGTGACCCACTCGATGTACACCACGTCGCGCCCCAGGCTGGACAGGTCGGGCACGCCCACGAAGCGCCATTCGGCGTCGGTGCGCACGTCGACCAGCACGGCGTCGGGGTTGTCGCTCAGCAGCTTCCATGCCTCGAGGGGCGTGATGTCTCCTGCGTATCCCACGGCTAAGCAGCTTACACAAACGACCCTGACCTGCTCATTTAGTAGCCGCTTCTGCCGTCACTCGCAGCGGCAGGAATGCCGTGCTCAGGTATCGAAGACCATCGTCCCGGTACCGCTGGGGCTGTAGGACAGGTAGATCGGCCCCTGCGTGAAGGGATAACCCCCGGTATTGAACGGATCGGTGTTCGACACGACCATCGGGAGCTCGGGGGCCGTACCGGTCACCGTCTCCGTGAACAGCGTCGTACCGTTGTAGCTGACCGTAATCGTGTCTCCCGCCGGCACGTAGGCGCCGCCTTGCTGACCGCTCGGGAGAAAGTCTTGGGGGACCCATCCGAAGGGAACACCGGAATCGATAAATGCGCTCGGCGCGGTTGTCGTGACGGGCGCCTGCCCGTTGCCGCCGATCGTGACGTCCAGGGTGGCAAGGGGGGCTCCGGAGACCGAGATACCGGGTGGTAGTGGGTTGGCGCCGAACTCGAAATAACCCCCGGGTTGGTTCAGCAGCACACCCTGACCCAGGGTGTCCGGCAACGCTTTTACCGCGCTGGGGATCGGGCCCGTCGTATTCTCACCCACACCCAGAAACGCGGGTGCCTCCGAGGCCGGCATAGTGATTGGGGGACCGCCATTTTGCACGACCTTTAGGGACGTGACGACGGCAACGGTGGTCGGTTTGGTGATGATCCCATTCCCAAGATTCACCGGAGCGGTATATGAGGTGTAGGTCTCCTCCCGGTAATCCACGCTGTTGCCGTAATGGAGCATTCCCGTCGGGCCGGGCGCGCCGAGGGTCGCGATATTGACGTCTTGGGGTGGGACCACAAGACCATGCGACCCGGTGTCCACTATCACCTCTGAAAGCGGTCCGCCGGCGATGGAGATGACTGCGTGGCGGAAGGTGTCGCCCACATACAGCGGG
>NZ_LZKK01000358.1 GCF_001672815.1 Mycobacterium sp. E796
GCGGTGCCGCCCAACCTGATCGGCTTCGTCGAGTCGGCCGGGATGCCTGCCGTCGCCTACGGGCAGCGGGATTCCCAGCAGCAGCTGGACGAGGATTTCCTGCATAACTCCTGGAAGTTCCAAAACCCGGTCAAGCTGGCCCGCGAGGCGATGGAGCCGGTCCGGGCGGGCTTCGAAGAGCTGGGCGCCGCGCTCAAGTCGCTCGTCGACGGGGTCGACCTGCTGCTGACGGGCCAGCTCTATCAGGAGATCGCCGCCAACGTCGCCGAGCGCTACGACATTCCGTTGGCCGCGTTGCACTTCTACCCGATGCGGCCCAACGGCCACGTGGCGTTTCCCGCGCGGTTGCCCGCGCCGCTGGTTCGCTCGACGATGAAGACCCTCGACTGGATGTATTGGCGGTTCACCCGGAGCGCCGAGGAAGCGCAGCGCCGGGATTTGGGTCTGCCGAAGGCCACTTGCCCTGCGCCGCAACGCATGTCGGAACTCGGCGCGCTGGAGATCCAGGCCTACGACGCGCTTTGTTTTCCCGGCTTGGCCGAGGAATGGGGCGCCCGGCGGCCGTTCGTCGGCGCGCTGACCATGGAGTCGCCCACCGATGCCGACGACGAGGTCGCGTCGTGGATCACCGCCGGAACGCCGCCGATCTATTTCGGCTTCGGCAGCATGCCCGTCGGGTCGCTCGCGGATCTGGTCACGATGATCGGCGGGGCCTGCGCGGAACTGGGCGAGCGCGCGCTGATCTATTCCCGGGCGCAGGACGGCGGCATCCCCGCCTTCGACCATGT
>NZ_LZKK01000359.1 GCF_001672815.1 Mycobacterium sp. E796
GCCCGAGGCCGCCCTGCCGCCCGAGGCCCCTCCGGCGCCCGAGGCCCCGCCGGCCCCTCCCGCGCCCGAAGCGGCCGAGATCGAGGCCATCGCCCCGCCCGAAGGCCGGCTGGAACGACTCCGCGGAAGGCTGGCGCGCTCGCAGACCGCGCTCGGGCGCAGCGTGCTCGGCCTCATCGGCGGCGGCGACCTGGACGAGGAATCCTGGCAGGACGTCGAGGACACGTTGCTGGTCGCCGACCTCGGCCCGGTCGTCACCGAGTCGGTGATCACGCAGCTGCGCAGCCGGCTGGCCAGCGGCAGCGTGCGCACCGAGGCCGACGCGAAGGCGGTGCTGCGCGACGTCCTGATCAACGAGCTGCAGCCCGACATGGACCGCTCGATTCGCGCCCTGCCGCACGCCGACCATCCCTCGGTGCTGCTGGTCGTCGGCGTCAACGGCACGGGGAAGACCACCACCGTCGGCAAGCTCGCGCGGGTGCTGGTGGCCGACGGGCGGCGCGTCGTGTTGGGCGCGGCCGACACGTTCCGGGCGGCGGCCGCCGATCAGCTGCAAACCTGGGCCTCGCGGGTGGGCGCGGACGTGGTGCGCGGCGCCGAGGGCGCCGATCCGGCGTCGGTGGCTTACGACGCGGTCGACAAGGGCATCGCGGCCGGCGCCGACGTCGTCGTCATCGACACCGCCGGGCGACTGCACACCAAGGTCGGGCTGATGGACGAGCTCGACAAGGTCAAGCGCGTGGTGACCCGGCGGGCCGCGGTCGACGAGGTGCTGCTGGTGCTCGACGCCACCATCGGCCAGAACGGGCTGGCCCAGGCTCGCGTCTTCGCCGACGTCGTCGACATCACCGGCGCGGTGCTGACCAAGCTGGACGGAACGGCCAAGGGCGGCATTGTTTTCCGCGTTCAACAGGAACTAGGGGTGCCGGTGAAGCTGGTCGGGCTGGGCGAAGGCCCCGACGACTTGGCGCCGTTCGAGCCCGCCGCTTTCGTGGACGCCCTGCTCGGCTGAGACCGCTTACACGCCAAGCACGACGTTAATACCGCCGAAACACGGCGGCACCATCGCCGAAACAACAATTGCGCATGGTTCTCGCAGGCCACAGACGGACGTCTGACGGCCTTTCCTGTGCAACCGGAGGTGATAGCGCGTGGCATTCCCGCAATTGGGCCAACCCGATACGGGCGATACCGCCTGGATGTTGGCGAGTTCCGCTCTGGTGCTGTTAATGACGCCGGGCCTTGCCTTCTTCTATGGGGGCATGGTCCGTACCCGCAGCGTGCTCAACATGATCATGATGAGCATCAGCGCGATGGGCGTGGTGACCGTGCTGTGGGTGCTTTACGGCTACTCGATGTCGTTCGGCAACAGCAAGGGCGGCGTCGTAGGCAGCCCCGGCGACTACTGGGGGCTGAAGGGCCTCATCGGTGGCAATGCCGTCAAAGCCGACCCGAGCAAGGCGCAGGCGGCCGTTGACATCCCGCTAGCCGGCACCATGCCGGCCACGGTGTTCGTCGCCTTCCAGCTGATGTTCGCGATCATCACCGTCGCCCTGATCTCGGGCGCGGTGGCGGACCGGCTGAAGTTCACCGCGTGGCTGGTGTTCGCCGGGCTGTGGGCGACGCTGGTGTACTTCCCGGTGGCGCACTGGGTGTTCGCGGCCGACGGCTTCGCTTCCGAGCACGGCGGCTGGATCAACAACAAGCTGCATGCGATCGACTTCGCAGGTGGAACGGCGGTCCATATCAACTCCGGTGCGGCGGGCTTGGCGCTGGCGATCGTCCTGGGTAAGCGCAAGGGCTGGCCCACGACGCTGTTCCGCCCGCACAACCTGCCGTTCGTCATGCTGGGCGCCGGGTTGCTGTGGTTCGGCTGGTTCGGGTTCAACGCCGGATCGGCGACCAGCTCCAACGGCTCCGCCGGGTCGACCTTCATGACGACGACGATCGCAACCGCGACGGCCATGCTGGCCTGGCTCCTGGTCGAGCGCATCCGGGACGGGCATCCCACCACGCTGGGCGCGGCCTCGGGCATCGTCGCCGGGCTGGTGGCCATCACGCCGTCCTGCTCGTCGGTCAACGTGCTCGGTGCGCTGGTGATCGGCTTCGTCGGCGGTGCGGTGTGCGCGCTGGCGGTGGGGCTGAAGTTCAGGTTCGGCTTCGACGACTCGCTGGACGTGGTCGGTGTCCACATGATCGGCGGTTTGACGGGCACGCTTCTGGTCGGCCTGGTCGCGGCCCCGGAGAGCACGGCTATCAACGGCGTGACCGGCGTTTCGAAGGGCCTCTTCTACGGTGGTGGCTGGTCACAACTCGAGCGGCAGGCGGTCGGCGCGTTCAGCGTCCTCTTCTACTCGTTCCTCGTGACGCTTGTCCTGGCGCTTATCCTGAAATACACCATCGGGATTAGGCTGAGTCCGGAAGCCGAGGCTGGCGGCATCGATGAGTCGGAGCACGCAGAAACCGCTTACGAGTTCGCAGTTATCGGGGCCTCGTCCATTCCGCACCGGATCGGCGGCGCGGAGGAAAGCCCCAACGGACAGGACGACGCAGTCAAGAAAGTGGAGGCAGAGACTTCATGAAGCTGGTCACCGCTATCGTAAAGCCGTTCACGCTCGACGACGTCAAGACCGCCCTCGAGGAGGCGGGCGTCCTGGGGATGACCGTTAGCGAAATCCAGGGCTACGGACGGCAGAAGGGCCACACGGAGGTCTACCGGGGTGCCGAGTACTCGGTCGACTTCGTGCCGAAGGTGCGGATCGAGGTCGTCATCGACGACTCCATCGTCGACAAGGTCGTGGACAGCATCGTCCGGGCGGCCCGCACCGGCAAGATCGGAGACGGCAAAGTCTGGGTGAGCCCCGTGGAAACCATCGTGCGGGTGCGCACGGGTGAACGCGGGACCGATGCCCTCTGACCTTGACCGTAGCTTGCTGATTCAGGCCGGACGGGCCGGGAGGGTATGAAAGAGGACCCACCCGGCCCGTCCGGGTCATCTGGACCGGGCACGGAAAATGGCCGCGGCGCAAGCGATTTGGTAGCCGCGCGGCGTCGTTTGCTGTCGGATGGTCGCGGGCTGGCGGCCGCCGAGTTGCGGCACGCGTGGCAGGATCTGCACGAGTCGTGGCTGACGGCCAAGGCGGACGAGTTAGGCATCACCGACGGCAGTGGCTTCGCAATCGTCGGGATCGGCGGGCTGGGACGCCACGAGCTGCTGCCGTATTCCGATCTGGACTTGATGTTGTTGCACGACAACAAGTCCGACGACGTGCTGCAGCGAGTCGCCGACAAGCTGTGGTATCCGTTGTGGGACGCCAACGTTCGGCTCGACCACAGCGTGCGAACGGTTTCCGGCGCGCTCGGCGTCGCCAACACCGACATGATCGCCGCCCTGGGCATGCTCGATGCCCGCCACATCGCCGGCGATGCTCGGCTGTCCGAGGAATTGATCGCGGGCGCAAGAAGGCAGTGGCGCAGCGCAATTCGCTCCCGAATGGGCGAGCTGGTCGAAATGACCCAAGCCCGTTGGCAGCGCTGCGGCCGGATTTCGCAGCGCGCCGAGCCGGACCTCAAATCCGGTCGCGGCGGCCTGCGCGACGTGCAATTGCTTGACGCCCTCGGGGTGGCCCAGCTCATCGACCGTCACGGCATGGCCCGCCCGGAAACGCCGGGCGGTTCGCTCGACGAGGCCTATCTGACGCTCCTCGACGTGCGCACCGAGCTGCACCGGGTCTCCGGGCGCGGGCGCGATCAGCTGCTGGCCCAGTACGCCGACGAGATCAGCGCCGCCCTGCATATCGGTGACCGATTCGACTTGTCCCGCAAGCTTTCCGACGCCGGGCGGACCATCGCCTACCACTCCGAGACGGGGCTGCGGACCGCGGAAAACGCGTTGCCGCGCCGTGGCGTGTCGGCCCTGGTGCGCCGGCCCAGGCGGCGCCCGCTGGACGAGGGCGTCGTCGAGTATGCGGGCGAGATCGTGCTCGCCCGCGACGCCGCACCGGAAACCGACGCCGGGCTGGTGCTGCGGGTGGCCGCCGCGTCGGCGGACACCGGGTTGCCGATCGGCGCCGCCACGCTCAGTCGCCTGGCCGCCGCCGCGCCCGAGATGCCAATCCCTTGGCCCAGCACGGCGTTGGACGATCTGCTGGTCGTGCTCTCGGCGGGGCCCACCGCGGTGGCGACGGTCGAGGCGCTCGACCGCACCGGGCTGTGGGAGCGGCTGTTGCCGGAATGGGCTGCGATCCGCGACCTTCCGCCGCGCGACGTCGCGCACAAGTGGACGGTGGACCGTCACGTCATCGAGACCACCGTGAACGCGGCGCCGCTGGCGACCCGCGTGGCACGGCCCGACCTGCTCGCGCTGGGCGCGCTGCTGCACGACATCGGGAAGGGCAGGGGAGTCGACCACAGCGTGCTCGGCGCCGAAATGGCCCTCGAAATCGCGCCGCGGCTGGGGGTGGCGGCCAAGGATGCCGAGTTCCTGTCGAAGCTGGTTCGCCACCACCTGCTGCTGCCGGTGGCGGCGACCCGAAACGACCTCAACGACCCCAAGACGATCGAGGTCGTGTCCGAGGCGCTGGACGGGGATCCGCTCCTACTGGAGGTGTTGCACGCGCTGACCGAGGCGGACTCGAAGGCGACCGGCCCCGGGGTGTGGAGCGACTGGAAGGCGTCGCTGATCGAGGAGCTGGTGCGCCGCTGCCGGCTGGTGATGGCGGGCGAGCCGCTGCCGCAGGCGGAACCGACTGCGCCGCAATATCTTTCGCTGGCCGCCGACCACGGCGTGCATGTGCAGCTCGAGGCCGCCGGCGGCGAGCGGTTGAACCTGGTGATGATCGCGCCCGATCAGCGCGGGTTGGTGTCGAACGCCGCAGCGGTGCTCGCCTTGAACTCGTTGCGCATCCATTCGGCATCGGTCAACACGCACGAGGGTGTGGCGATCATCGAATTCGTGGTGTCGCCGCTGTTCGGTTCGCCGCCCGAAGCCGGCCTGCTGCGCCAGCAGTTCACCAACGCGCTCAACGGCGACGTCGACGTCCTGGGCACGCTGGAGAAACGCGATACCGACGCCGCCAGCGCGGCGACCGAGCGGGCCGGCGAGATCCAGGTCGGGGTTCCCGTCGTGCGGTCGACCGCCCCGCCGCACGTCCAGTGGCTCGACCCCGCGGCGTCCGGCCAGCCCCTCGTCGAGGTCCGCGCCATGGATCGATTGGGACTGCTCGCGCTGCTGGCCCGGGCCCTGGAACGCGCGGGCGCCGACATCCGTTGGGCCAAGGTTCACACGTTCGGGTCGACGGCGGCCGACGTGTTCTGCGTGGAGCTGCCCGACGAGCCCGACGCGCAGGCGGCGGTGGAGAAGCAGCTGATGGCGGTGCTGGGCGGCCTGGAGGCCTAAGCACCGCCTCTCACTGTTCGTTTTCGTCGGGTGGGTCGGGGTCTTGGTTGAGGAGTTCGTCGGGGTGGTGGGCGTGGTTGATGTCGGGGGGGCTGGTGCCGTCGGTCCAGGCGAGGCGTCCGGTGTCGGTGACTTGGGTGTGGTAGTCGCCGTTGGTGGCGCCGGCGTGGTCGGGGCCGCAGGCGAAGAAGAGTTTGTCGGCGTCGGTTTGTCCGCCGTGGGCCCAGTCGGGGGCGTGGTGGACTTCGCAGCGGTCGCCGGGGACGAGGCAGTGGGGGCGGGTGCAGCCGCGGTCGCGGGCGTAGCAGATCAGGCGTTGGTCGGTGGTGGCGAGGCGTTTTTGGCGGCCGAGGTAGAGCGGGCGGTTGGTGTGGTCGTCGAAGACGGCCAGGTAGTGAATCGCCTGGGACGCCAGGCGGATCAGATCCGACATCGGTAGCCGGGAGCCGCCGCCGGTGCGCGCCGGGGCGGGCATCGGGATGGCGGGGTCGGCGGCGGCGTGGGCGGCTTGGTTGATTTCGCCCAGGGTGGTGGTGATCACCACGGTGACCGGATGCCCGCGGTGGGTGCCGAGGTTCCCGGAGCCGATCGCGGTTTGCAGCGCGAGTTTGAGGGCGTCGTGGCCACGCTGGGCGGCGCTGCGGGTGTCGCGTTCGTCGGGCGGGGTGGTGTCGGGTTGGTGGCGCCCGGGGCGCACCGCGGCCTCGATGGCCTCGAAGTAGGCGCGGGCCTCGGGATCGAGCAGCCCGGAGAGCCGCGACATGCCGTCGGGTCCTTGCGGGCCCAGCCGCAAAGAGCGTCGTCGGGCCCGGTCTTCGTCGGTGAAGTTCCCGTCGGGGTTGAGGTAGTCGGCGATGCGCTGCCCCAACCGGGCCACCACTCCGGAGTCCAGTTTGGTGGCGTGTTCGACCAGGACGCGTTCGGCTTCGGCGACGTCGGCCGGGGCCACGGCGGCGGGCAGCACGTCGAGGGCGTGACAGATCACGCGGAGATGGTCCTCCCCAATTGCGCCCCCTTCCACCGCGGCCGCTACCTCGGAAAGCTCGGGCGGCAGGGGTGGTCCGGTCAGCGAGCGCCGCGGGCGGATCCGGGCCGCCACCCGAAACCGGCGCGTCAGCTCCCCGGGGGTGATCCGCAGCCGCGCGCACACCCGGCCCCGCAGCCCCGGGGTGGATTCGGCGCCGTCGGGCGGCTCGGCGATCTCACCGAACACCCGATACATCAACCCCCGGTTGGTCCGCTGCTGGGTTTCCAGCCGCTCGGCCACCTCCACCCGAAAGTCGTTGCCCACCAGATCCGACGAGGTGCCCCGCAGCACATCGTGCGCGGCGTCGATCGCGTCCAGAGCGGCGCTGATCCGCTCTAGTGCCGCCTCGGCGCTGATGAATCCCACACCTCGAATCTATCGAACAAGTGTGCGAATCAGGCCGGCCGAACACCAATCTGTGGATAAAACCGCAACTGTGGACAAAGGTAGGGTCAATGCCCGAACGCTTGAGACGAATTCTGCCCGTACCGCTCGTGGTCGCCGCGGTCACGACGTGCCCGACGGCATCGGCCGCCGGTGACTGGGAGTGCAGCATTGTCCTGCCGGTGGCCGACCGACTCGAGAACGTCCTCGACCTCGTAACCCCTTCCGGGACACCGCCTTACGTGGCGGGCCAGATCAGAAACGCCCTGTCACCACTGAACGGCTTGCGTGATCCCGCCGCGGTCGACCTCCGGCTTCGATCGGACATGCTGGCGGCGCAGATCGACGCCAGCGACCCCTACCGACCGGCGAGCCCGGAACTACTCGCCGGCGATCTCGTCCAGGCACGACAACAGCTGGCGGTGTCCCGCGCGGCGTGCGCACCTTGAAACGTTATTGCTGCCCGCGGCGCCAGCGTCGGATGTCAAGGCGCTCGGCGCCCGGCCAGATGGCCATGGCGGCCGGCGACGCGCAGAACGTTTCCTCGGCCTGGCGCAGGCTCATGTCGACCGCATGTAGGCCGTCTTCCTGGTGGGCGCGGCAGACGACGGTCAGGACCCGGTGGGTGTCGGGGTCGACCTGCTCGGCCTCGATGGTCAACACCACGACCAGCGTGTAGCCCGCTCCCGTCGGCAGGTAGAAGGTCAGGTCTCGGCTGTCCAGCGCGCCGGCGTTGGTCACCAGGTAGCCGTCGCCGCTGGGATACGCGGCCTGCGCGACCATCTGAGTGCGTTCGAAATGCAGGCGGTCGTCCGGTGCCCGCCACACCGTGAACCGGGTATTCGGGCTGCCGTTGAACGGGTGTCGCGCGATCGGGATGATCAGCTCGTCGCGCCCGTCGCCGTCGATGTCCTCCAACCCGACGCCGCCCGGACTGGACGGCTCCAACAGCTCATCGATCGTCTGCACCACCTCGCCCGACGCGTCGGTCACGACGACCTTGACCGCGCGCGGCCCGGGCAGCTCGGGCACGGTCCAATAGGTGACCGCGAAATCGAAGGGGCCGGAATGCATTCGGCAGTCTGTGTGCGGCGACACTGCGCTCGGCGCGATGACCGCGGCAGTCTGCGGGCACGAAGGCAACGACGTGTCGGCGGACGCGGTCGGGCACACGGTGCCAGTGGTCGCCATCATCACGATCGCGCCCAGCTGGGCCAGCCGCCGCACGGGTGCGCGCCTACCGTTTCGGAGCCGGCTTAGCCGGAGCCGGAGCCGGGGCCGGAGCGGGGGCGGCCGGGGGAGGCGGCTCGGGCGCCGGGAGCTGCTGCTCGATCGGCGGGCGGGCGCCGGCCTTGGGGCCGATATCGGCGACCTGCCAGGCGTTGCCCACCCTGTTCACCGTGACCTGCAGCAGGATGATCGACACCTTCGGCGTCGGGTTTTGCAGATTGCGGGTGGTCTGATGGGCCGACACCACCACCTGGTAGACCCCACCGGGCTGAGCCACCGGGTCCGTGGCCAGCACCTCACCGGTGGAGGTGACCTGCGCCTGCAGCATGATGCTCTTCAGCAAGTCGGAGGCGTTGACGTATTTGTCCTTAAGTTGTTGCGACACACCGTCTTCGACCGAACGGAAGAAGGCGTCGGGGTCTTCGAAGCTGTAGGTCAGCGACTTCAGCGCATACTCCTTGGCCAGCTGTGCCGCGGCGTCGCGGTCGGCCTGCTGCTGACGCAGCTGCGCGAGCTGGCCGGTCACCTGGTGGTATTTGATGAACCCGAACACGCCGCCGGCGAGCACCGCCGCCGAGACAACGGCCACCGCCCATCGCCTCGAGATCCTCGGCCGGAACCTTGACAATCGTCGGGGCGGCTCGTCGGCCTCGACGGTGTCCTCGGCGCCGTCGTCGGGCGCCGTCGGCTCGGTGTCGTCCACGGCTTCATCTTTGTCGACAATTGATTTGGTCATGCCCGTTCTTTCTTGATCATTGGTGCCACGCGGGGACGTTCAGTTGAACCCGCATGCCGCCGGTGTCGTTGAAGGTCGATTCCCAGAAGTCGAGCCAATGCCCGGCGTCGACCTTGACGTCGTGAAGCGGTGCGAGGGCGGGTTCCAGCACGGTGGCAAAGGTGCTCAGCGGACCGGCCAGCATGTCGATGTACTGGCTCATCTTGCCCACCAAGATGCCGGCCGGGTCGTTGGGGCCCACCACGCCGACGCCGCTGTGCGAAAGGGTTTCGAATTCGTGGACCATCCGCACGAATGCCGGCACCGAACGCGGCAGCAGTTTCCCCGTCTCGCTGATCACCTCGCCGGCGTTGATGTCACCCAGGTTGGTGGTCATCGTCGAGACGTTCTCGAACAGGGTGGCCATCAACTGCTTGTCGTCGTGGATCACCTTGGCCGTCAACCCCGCCGTGGTGGCAAGGGAATCGAGGGTGGCGTCGTTGCCGGCGAACGCGGCGGCGACGTTGCTGATGATGGTGTGTACCTGGTCGAGGTTGAGCGCCGAGACCAGGGCGTTGACCTTGGTGAGCAAGTCGGCGCCGGTAACCATCGGCGCGACGCGGTCCGGCGGGATCACCGCCCCGTCGGCGAAGTACGGCGGCGCAATGAGTTTCGGTTTGAAGTCGATGTACTGCTCACCGGCCGCGGAGAGGTTTTCCACGCTGATCGGGCTGTCGGCGGGCACCGGGTGTTCGCGGTCGATGTCGATCGAGACCGCCAGCCCGGTCGCCGTGGTCTGGATGCCGGTCACCCGCCCGACCTTGATGCCGCGCATCGTGACTTCCGATGTGGGCATCAGGCCGCCGGAAGTATTGAGCAGCAAGGTGAGTCGGGTGACCTGTTTCGTCGGGCCGATGTCGAGCACGCCGATCGACATGTAGGCCGCGCCGAGCAGCGTCATCACCGCCAGGATGGCCAGCGTGACGCGGGCGTTGAACTTCATGGCAGCATTCCCATCGTCTGCATCGCCGAGACCGCCGCATCAGCCTTGTCGGCGGGATCGACGCCCTCGTGGCCGGTGGGTGGATGAAGTTCGGAAACAATGTATTTCGGGCCGCCGTTGCGGAAAAATCCGAGAAGCTTGTAGTGCAAGAACGCGATCAGCTTGTCGGCCAGCACCGGAATGGTGGTGTCGAGGGTCGCAACGGTTCCGACCAATGGCGTGATGTAGGAGAGCATTTGCATCATGTCCCCTGCCACCGGGTTGAGGATCTGCCCGCCGAGATCACCGATTTCTCTGGAGTCCCCGACCAAGTTCACGATGGCCAGGGTGATCGCCGACAGCCCCTGGAGCTTGGGCGGCCCTTCGGTGACGAGCCGGTTGAACACCGTGGTGTTGGCGGCCACGTTGGTGGTGATGTTGTCCATGCTGGACAGGATTCCGTCGATGGTGTCCTGGTTGGCCGCCAAGTCATTCAGCACGCCGGCGACGGTCTGCTGGGCCCGCGTCAGCTCGGCGGGATCCTTGGGGAACGCGTGGTTGAGGTTCACCACGGTGCTTTGCAGCGTGCCGATCGCGCCGCCGGCCACCAGGTTCGACACCGAGCGCAACACGTCTTCGACGTTGTCGGCTGGCGCGGTGTTGCGCAATGGAATCGTGTCGCCGTCGCGCAACAGCGCCACCGAGCGGTCCCCGGATCGATCTTCGGCCCGATCCGCCGGCGGCAGCAGCGCGATGTAGATGTCCCCGAGCGGGGTGGCCTGGCGCAGTTCGGCGCGGGTGTTGGCGGGAAGCCTGCTCTCGCCGGCGATATCGACGTAGGCGACCGCCGTGGTGCCGTCGAGCTGGACGTGGTCGAGCACACCGATCTGGATCCCACCGAAGTCCACCTTGGCGCGGGCGGGCAGGTTCAGCACGCTGGAGAACTGGATCTTGACCCGGTAGGAGTGTTCGGGGCTGTAGGCGCCCGGGACCGGCAGCCGCGTCGGATCCAGCGAACACGCCGCGGTAAGGCCGATCATCAGCAGGGTCACCAGTACGCGCATCGATCGTCGGCTCATGACAGCGCGGCCCCCAGGATGAGATCGGTCAGGCCGAGGGTGACCGGATCCGACGCGGTGCCCGACGCGCAGGCCGCCGCGGCACCGGGGACATTGCGTTTCCGCAGCCCCTCGCAGACGGCGCCGGCCTGCGACGGCGAAATCGCCACCTGCGGCGGGATATACGTGACGTTGTGGGTTCCCCACGCCGGCTCGTAGATGTCGCTGATCCAGTGGCTGAACTGCGGCCACGAGTTGATCATCGCGAGGATGGCCGGGGTGTGCCGGTTCAGCATGTCCCGCAGCCAGGTGATCGCCTTGTCCAGCTTTTGGTAGAGCCGCGGCCCCCACCGGTCCAGCGCCTCGACCAGGATCGGCAGCAGGTGCGACATGTGGCTCAGGGCCGCGCCGAGGTTGTCCGAGA
The DNA here is from genome assembly GCF_001672815.1 of Mycobacterium sp. E796. GTDB lineage: Bacteria > Actinomycetota > Actinomycetes > Mycobacteriales > Mycobacteriaceae > Mycobacterium. Next base: position 11,219 of record NZ_LZKK01000359.1, read on the forward strand.
GGCCCTCGATCAATTCGGTGGTGGTCGGCAGCATCCGGACGAAGGAGGCGAAGCTGTCCCAGTTCTTGAGAAAGTCGGAGGTGAGGATCTCGCTGTTCTCGAACAGCTGGCGGTAGTCGGCGTCGGCCTTATACGGGTCGGCCAGCATCGTGACCAGGTTGCCGAGCGTCTGGTTGAGTCCGGGGCCGGTGCCGTCCAGCGAGCGGCTGAACGCCCGCAGGCTGTCGTTGATGGCCTGCACACCCGGCGATTTCGAGGGGTCCTGCCCGGGTTGGGGCCCCATGATCGTGTCGGCGAGCTTGCCTACGGCGGAAAAGGTTTCGCTCACACTGATCGGCGTTTTGGTGGACTTCAGCTTGATGCAGCCCGGGCCGGTGAATTTCGGGCCCCCGGTGTAGGGCTTGGTCAGTTCGATATGGCGGTCGGTGACAATCGATTGCGAGTAGGTGACGGCACCGACGTCGGCCGGCAGGTCGAGATCGGTGGGGACGGTGAAGTCAACCTCGACGTGGTCGGCCTTGTTGACGATCGCGGTCGTCGAGCCGACCTCGATACCCAGCAGTGCCACCTTGTTGCCCGGATAAAGCCCTACCGCGTCGGTGAATTCGGCGCACATCGCCCGGGTGTGGCTCGGTGAGAGGAACTTGGCGCCGATGATCGCCGCCGCCGCGACCGCCACCGCCACGGCCACCACCGCGGCGATCCCCAGTGGGGACCGAAGCCGCGAGCCGAGCGCCGAAATCCGGGCCACGTCAACAATTCCTCATGATGTTGGGCAGGCACAGGTCCTGCCCGGGCACCAGCCGGTTGTGTTTGTCGAAGACGACCCCGTTCCCGCTCAGCATCGGCCCGACGATGTTGAGGGTCTGACCCAGGTTCTCGAGCGCCTCGCCGATGCGCTCGGGATGGGCGCCCAGCGTCTCGCTGATGTCGTCGATCCCGTTGACGACCGGCGCGACCTCCCGGCCCCAAAACACCGTGATGCGGTCCATGATGCGAGCCAATTCCGATAACAGGCTGAAGAATTCGATGATGTCGACCGACCTCGAGGTGTAGGCCTGGTCGAGGATGTCGAGTTGCTCGAATAGCGTGATGAGCTGCTTACGCTCGGCGACCGTGGCTCGCAGGCCGTTGTTGACGAAGTCCAGACCGCGATGGAAGTCGGCCGTCGTCTTGCTCAACGACGCGGTCAGCGCGTTGGCCGACCGGAGCAGGTCGCGCACCGCGTCGGGATACCTGTTGGCCGCGTTGGCCACCTCGGTGAAGGTGTCGTGGATGACTTGGCCGTCGACTTGCTTGATCAGTGGCGTCGCCGCCTGGATTATGTCGTTGACCTCGAACGGCAGCGTGACGCGCTGCGGCGGAATCACCTTGCGGCCCAGTGGCAAACCGCCCTTCGGGTCGAGCGCCACATAGTGGCCGCCCAACGGGGTCAGCAGCTTGATGTCCAGGGTGGATTCCGAGCCCACCACCACCGATTGCTCGATGTCGAACTTCATCTCGACGACGGCGCCGGCGAGCCGGATGCCGGTCACCTTCCCGACCGGGATGCCGGCGATCCGAACCTGGTCGCCGGCGCGCACGCCGCCGGAGTTGGGCAGGTGCGCGGTGTAGCCGGTCTGGCCGGTGGGATTGAGGTATGCCATCGCGGTCGCGGCGAGCGCCGCAACGATGACGACGACGCCGACGATGCCGTTGCGGCGATTGCGGGCGGCGGCCGCGCGTTCGTCGAGCACGGGGCGCCGCCGTCCCGTCCCCTTGTCGCCGAACACCATTACCGGCACACCACCAAGTTCTGTTGCGCGAACGACACCTGACCGATCCCGGGCAGGGTCACTTCGCCGTGCGAGCAGCTAAACGTTGGCGTGGCTGGCTTTTCGTCGGCCAGCCAGTCCCGCATGCCCTGGATCAGCGACGGCGCGAGCGACAGGCCCGCGATGATCGTCGCGGTCTGCGGCCACATCCGGCTGAACAGGTCGTACAGCGGGACCGTGGTCCCGTCGAAGATGCGCTCGAAGTACTGCAGGAAATGGGTGGTGTTGCGCAAGACGGGCAGACCGGCTTCCATTGCCTGACTGAACTCCTCGCCCTTGGAGGCGAACTTCGTCACCACGTCGTTGAGCGTGGCGATGAGGTGGAACAGTTGTTGCGATTTGCCGCCCAGGTCCGCCGAGATCGCGCTGAGTTTGCGCAGCACGCCGGCGATGACCGCCTGCCGGTCCACGGCCAGCTTGGAAATGACGTCGAGGTCATGCAGGAACGGGCCGATGCCGTTTTCGTCGCCCTGGATCAGCCGCAGCAGGTTCTCGCCCAATTGGTTGAATTGCGCCGGGTCGAGGGTTTGGAAGATCGGCCGAAACCCGTTGAACAGCTTGGCCACATCGAACGACGGGATCGTCTGCGCCAGCGCGATGGTCCCGCCCGGCGGTAGCCGTTGGTCCGGCTTGGCCGGTTGGACGAGTTCGACGTAGCGCTGACCGAGCAGGGTTTGATAGCGCACCGCGGCGACGGTGTTGGCGAACACCGGGTGATCGTTTTGCGCGGTGAAATCGACCTTGGCGATCCGCCCGTCGAGCCGGATGGTTTCCACCTTGCCGACCTGCACGCCCGAAATGCGGACGTCGTCGCCGACGTAGAGCCCCGACACGTCGGAGAACGCGGCGGTGTAGCGGGAGACCGCCCCGGTGACCGGGGAACGCAAGGCGGTCAACACGATCAGCGTGCACACCACCGCGACCGCGGTGAAGATGGTCAGCCACACCACCGATTTGGTGACACTTCTCATCGGCCACCTCGCTGCGGCGGCGCTGGGGGTTGAGAGGGCAGGGCGGCCGTCAGTCCGGGCATCGTGTCGAGGGTGACCTCGATCTGCATGCGGACCTTGCCGTCGATGATCGGGAAAGCCGCGCTGGTGCGGTCCAGCAGACCCGAGAGCCGGTCATAGACCGGCGCCATGCTGCCCTGCATGTACGAGAGCGGTAGCAAGACGTCGGCCGTCGCGCGCATGAACGGGGCCAGCCAAGAGACGTTCTTCACGATCATCTTGTCGCTGGTGAAGAGCAGCTTTGCGGTCTGGTCCAGGATCACGTTCATGCGGTCGACCCCGTCGGGGTGCGCCAGGAACTCCATCCCGTTGAGCAGGTCATAGGCCAGGCCGATGAGGGGGATGGAGTCGCTGGCGCCGTTGACCACCGAGGCGAACACCGAAAGCGATTGCGAAAACGGCACTTTCTGGGAGTCGACGAGCATCTTGACCAGATCGAAGTACGACCGGGTGACCGGCTCGGTCAGGTCGGCGTGCCGGCGCACCACCTCGATGATGTGGTCGACGTCGGGAGAGTCCGCGATCCGGCCGAGTTTTTGGCCCTGACGCAGCAGCCCGGTGATGGAGGCCGACCGCGCGTTGGCGCCGATCAACAGCGTCTGGTTCGGCCGCAGTCGGGGGCCGGCGCCGCTGCTGACAAGTTCGACCGCCGCGAGGCCAAAAGTGTTCGACGACATGAAATTCGCCGTCGTGTCCGCAGCCAGTGCCTTCGCCTGCCGCGGCTCGAGTTCCACCGTGATTTTCTGCCTGTTGTATCCGACCGATTGCAGCGTCTTCACCGATCCGATCGTCAGGCCGCGGAACTTGACCTCCGCGCCCGGCGTCAGGCCCTCACCGATCGAATCGGCCACCACGGTCAGCGTGAACGTGTCGGCGTAGCCGCCGGTGCCCAGCTGATACAGCGCGATGCCCGCGATCCCCAGCGCTATGGCGGCGATCAGTCCACGGATCCGCAACGAGCGCGAGCTCGGCGCTCGCGCTCCCTGGTCCGCACCCGGCAGCGTTGCCATGGGCTATCCCGATATCCGAATGCCGGGGCTGTTGCCCCAGAACAACAGCGTCAGCACCATGTCCGCGGCGACCACGGTGACGATGCTGGCCCGGATGGCCCGGCCCGAGGCCCGCCCGACACCTTCGGGACCACCGCTGGCGTAGTAGCCCTGATAGCAGTGGATGGCGATGATCAGCGTCACGAAGATGGCGGCCTTGAGCACCGAGAACACCACGTCGGACGGCTGGATGAACGAGTCGAAGTAGTGGTAGTAGGTGCCCGACGACTGCCCGTGCAGCACGTTGACCACCATCGCGCACGACGCGTAGCTCAACGCGAGCGTCACCACGTACAGCGGGACGATGGTGATCATGCCCGCGATCACCCGGGTGGTGACCACGAACGGGACCGACTGAATGCCAAGGGCTTCCAGCGCGTCGATCTCCTCCGAGATCCGCATGGCGCCGATCTCCGCCGTCATGCGGCACCCGGCCTGGGCCGCGAAGCCGATCCCCGCGATCATCGGCGCCATCTCGCGGGTGTTCGCGTACGCAGAGACGAAGCCGGTCAGCGGGCCCATCCCGACCATGTCGAGCGCCCCGTACCCTTCGACCCCGACCGAACCGCCGACCGCCGCGCCCATGAACACCAGCACGCCGATGGTGCCGCCGCCGACGATCAGCGACCCGTTTCCCCAGATCATGTCGACCAGCAGGACGCCGGTCTGGTGCCGGTAGCGCTTCAGCGTGTGTGGTATCGCTCCGAGCACCTGGGCGCCGAAGGTGACCTGGTGGCCGAGGCGCTGGACGAGCGAATCGCCCCGGTTCGCGAACCATCGCGGGACCCGCAGCGGCGTGGGTACGTATCGAGCCGGCTTTGTCATCGGCGCCCGTCAGCCCACTCGCAGCGGCATCGACATCGACAGCCCCTGCGTGATCACCAGGTTGATAACGAACACCGAGACGATGCCGATCACCACGGAGGCGTTGACCGCGTCGGCCACGCCGCGGGCGCCGCCCTTGGTCTCCAGCCCTCGCTGGCAGGCCACCAGGATCACGATCACGCCGAACAGCCAGGTCTTGAGGACGGCCACCACGACGTCGTTGACGCTGGCGAAGGACGCGAACGACGCGATGTAGCTCCCCGGGGTGCCGGACTGGAAGCCGACGTTGATCGCGTAGCCCGCCGCCAGCCCCATGAAGATGATGAATGAGCACAGCACCGGCGCCACGATGACGATCGCGGCCAGCCGGGGGGTGACCAGCCGCTGCACCGGGTTGATGCCCATGACGCGCAGCGCGTCGACCTCTTCGCGAATGGTGCGGGCGCCGAGATCGGTGGCCACGGCCGAACCGGCCGCGCCGCCCAGCAGCAGCGCGGCGACGACCGGCGCACCCTGCCGGATCACCCCGAGGCCGCCGGCCGCGCCCGACACCGACGAGGCGCCGACCTGCTGGACAAAGTTGCCCACCTGCACCGCCACGATGACCCCGAACGGGATAGACACCAGCAACGCGGGTATCGCGGTGACGCTGATGATGAACCAGGCTTGGTTGATGGTGTCCCGCCAGGGGTGGCGCAACCGGATCAAATCCGTGATCAGGTACCTGAAGGACTGGGCGGCCAGGTCGAAGAAGCGGCCCAGCGTCTGCATCGAGGAATCGAGCTGGCGCAGGACGTATCGGAAGGGTTTGCCCAGTGCCGTGCCGGTTCGCGGGCCCGTAGGCGCCGCGATGGCGGCCTCCGGGACCGCCCGGCCGTCTTCCGGTTGGTCAGGCGTCTCCACCGCCCGACTGGGGGCAAGCCCGCCGTTTGTGATGGTGCCGGCGTCGGCGTCGATACAGGCGACTGCGTCGCCTTCGGTCTCAGTCGGTGGTTCAGCCGCTGTCGCGTTGTATACGGCGGTCAACGGCGGGTCCCTCCTTAATCGCTGCCACGGGTTCTCAGCCAATCAAAGATTGGGGGCTTGGTCGACGTGCGTCCAATAGTCGCACCGAGTACGCGGGTTGTACCGGCGGTAGCAAGAGTGTGACGTACGCCACAATCCGTTGAAGTTGCACACCGTGAGCGGCGGCGGTTCTGGCCCGTGGACAAAGCCGCAGCCGCGGTCCGTCCCGGGGTCGGCGGCGCGCGGCGGCACCGGCGTCGTTCCTGGCGGGATGGCCGCTTGACGTGCCAGTATGAACCAAGACAGAGCCGCAACCGCGTATGCAACCGGTCGGGTGGTGCCCCTTGCCCGTTATGAAGCCCGGTATTGACAAGCCGACGGGGCGGGTGGTTGCCCTGATCGTCCTGTTGATCTTTGCCGCCACCGCGCTGCGCGGGTACTTCCCGGCCCAAGGCCATGCGGCTCATGGCGAGCCGGGCGGCGGCCGGGCGGCCCTGCTTTTCGTCATCGCGGCCCTGAGCGGGGCGCTCGCGCTGCTGGCGATCGCGGTCATCGCGCGGTTGCGGGATCCGCGCGGGCCGGCACCCGCGCAGGCGGACCTGTCCGACTTGCTCGGTACCGGCAAGGGCCGGCCGAGCTGGCGCGTGCTGCTGATCGGACTGCTGCTGATCGTGGCCTGGCTGCTGATCGTGACCCTGCTGGTCCGCTTCCTGGTGCCGCACGGCGCCAATCCGTCGGCCCCCACCCAAGTCCCCGCGCGGCCGCCCGGGTCCGCCGACGGCTCGGCGAACCAGCCGCGCCCGGGCAATGGTTCGGGGGACACGTTCGGTGTCCTGCTGGCCGGCACGATTCCGATGATCCTGGTACTTGTAGCCGGAACGCTGATCATGGCGCGGCGGCGGTGGCGCGCGCCCAGACCGGTCCTGGCGGCCGACGATCGCATCGAATCGCCGGCACCGCAGCCGCGGTCGGAGTCGCTGGCCCGCGCCGCCGAAGTCGGACTGGCCGAGATCGGTGACCTCAACCGCGAACCCCGTGAGGCGATCATCGCGTGCTACGCGGCGATGGAACGTGAGCTCGCCCGCGTGCCCGGCGCCGCCCCGCAGGACTTCGATACGCCGACCGAGGTACTGGTCCGGGCCGTCGAACACCATGCGCTGCACGCCGAGAACGCGGAGCGGCTGGTCAACCTGTTCGAAGAGGCGCGGTTTTCCCGGCATGTGATGAGCGAGGGGCATCGCGAGGTGGCGGTCGACGTTCTGCGGCTGGTCCTGGCCGAGTTGCGGAGCCCGGTATGAAAAGGCTTATCGTCCTTGGTGTTTGCCTCGTCGTCGGGATCGAGCTGCTGGCGTTGACGCTGCACGGCCGCCGCTTCCTGTTGGCCGCCTCCGGTGTCGGCCTGGCCCTGGTGTTGCTCAACGTTCGCCGTTACGTGGGGCGCGGCAACGAACCGGCGGCCGAGCCGGACTACGACGAGCTGGGGGATTCGTTGCGCCGCTGGCTTTCCACCACCGAGACGACGATCCGGCGGTCGGATTCCACGCGGGCGGACTGGGACCGGCATCTGCGCCCCATGCTCGCCCGGCGCTACGAAATGACCACGGGGCACAAGCAATCCAAGGACGCAGGCGCCTATCACGCCAGCGGCCGAATGCTTTTCGGCCCCGAACTGTGGGACTGGGTCAATCCGAACAACGTCACGCGCACCGGCGACCGCGAACCCGGACCCGGACGCGGGGTGCTGGAGGAGATTCTGCGAAAGTTGGAGCAAATATGACGCTGCCGGTCGCGACCACCACCGCACGCTGCGAGGCAGTCCTCGACGAAATCGAACGGGTGGTGGTGGGGAAGCGCTCGGCGCTGACGCTCATCCTGATCGCGGTGCTCGCGCGCGGCCACGTCCTGATCGAGGACCTGCCCGGCCTCGGCAAGACGCTGATCGCGCGGTCCTTCGCCGCCGCGCTGGGGCTTCGATTCACCCGGGTGCAGTTCACCCCGGACCTGCTACCCGCGGACCTGCTCGGCTCGACGATCTACGACATGCAGTCCGGCAACTTCGCGTTCCGGTCCGGACCCATCTTCACCAACCTGTTGCTTGCCGACGAGATCAACCGCACGCCGCCGAAGACCCAGGCGGCCCTGCTGGAGGCGATGGCCGAAGGCCAGGTGAGCATCGACGGCGAAACCCACAAGCTGCCAACGCCGTTCATCGTCCTGGCGACCGACAACCCGATCGAGTACGAGGGCACGTATCCGTTGCCCGAAGCGCAGCTGGACCGGTTCGCGATCCGGCTGGAACTGCGATACCTCTCGGAGCGCGACGAGACCTCGATGCTGCGCCGCCGCCTCGAGCGCGGCTCGGCCGAGCCGACGGTCAACCAGGTGGTGGACGGGCACGACCTGCTGGCGATGCGCGAATCGGTCGAGCAGGTGACCGTGCACGAGGACGTCCTGCACTACGTGGTTTCGCTGGCCACCGCCACCCGGCACCACCCGCAAGTCGCTGTGGGCGCCAGCCCGCGCGCCGAACTCGACCTGGTTCAACTCGCCCGCGCGCGGGCGTTGTTGCTCGGCCGCGATTACGTGATTCCCGAGGACGTCAAGGCGCTCGCCGTCGCGGCCGTCGCGCATCGCATCACCCTGCGGCCGGAGATGTGGGTCCGCAAGATTCAGGGGGCCGACGTGGTCGGGGAATTGCTCCGACGCCTGCCGGTACCCCGAACGAGCGGGGGACAAGGTTGACCCCAATGGGCACCGAAGTCGAGTTCCGTTGGCGCGCATCGCCGTTGACCCGCTCGATCGCGACCTGCGCCGGGGTTGCGCTGGCCGCCGCGGTGATCGGTGCGCGCTGGCAGCTGCTCGCGTTCGCCGCGCCGCTGCTGGGCGTGCTGTGTTCGATCAGCTGGCAACCCGCGGTGCCGAAGATCCGCGTGCACGGAGCGCCCGATTCGCAGCGATGCTTTGAAAGCGAACAGGCGCGGGTGCGCGTCTGGCTGACCCAAGAGGGCGATTCCGGGCGCGCGGCGGTGGAACTGACCGTGCGGCCCGTCGCGGGCATGCAGCTCGACGAGCTCGACACCGCATCGCGCCACGCGAAAACCGTTGCCGCGACGGCACAGCGCTGGGGCCGCTACCCCGTGCGGGCCCGGGTCGAGGTGCTGGCGCGGGGCGGGTTGCTGACGGGTACGGGCGCCGTCGACGCCGCCGACGTGATCGTGTTCCCGCTGACGCCCCCGCAGTCGACACCGATCCCGCAGATCGAGTTGCTCGACCGGCTGGGTGCCCACTTGACCCGCCACATCGGCCCCGGTGTGGAGTACGCCGACATCCGCCCCTACGTGCCCGGTGACCAGTTGCGGGCGGTGAACTGGCCGGTGAGCGCGCGCCGGCGCCAGCTGCACGTGACACAGCGATTGACCGATCGCGCCGCCGACGTGGTGGTGCTGATCGACACGTATCGCCAACCCGCGGGCCCGGCAACCGAAGCCACCGAACGCGTCGTGCGCGGCGCGGCACAGGTGGTGCAGACCGCCCTGCGGCACGGCGATCGTGCCGGGATCGTCGCCTTGGGCGGCAACCGCCCGCGCTGGCTGGGCGCCGACATCGGACAGCGCCAGTTCTACCGGGTGCTCGACACCGTCCTCGGCGCCGGCGACCGATTCGAAAACACCACCGGCACTTTGGCGCCCCGCGCCGCGGTGCCCGTGGGCGCGATCGTCATCGCGTTCTCCACGCTGCTCGACACGGAATTCGCGCTGGCCCTGATCGACCTGCGCAAGCGGGGCCACGTCGTGATCGCCGTCGACATCCTCGACAGCTCGCCCTTCGAAAGCCAGCAGGATCCGCTGATCGACCGGATGTGGGCGCTGCAGCGCTCGGCAATGTATCGCGACATGGCGACCGTCGGCGTCGACATCGTGGCGTGGCGGGGGGACAGCACTTTGGATCAGTCGATGGCCGTCCTGCCCGACCGCCGCCACCGCGTGCGGGGACGGCTGCGGGCATGAGCTCGATCGCGCGTCCCGCAACACTGGGCATCTCAACGGTATTCGGCGCACTCATGGTGGGGCTGGCCGCGTTCGGCTCGCACGGGCCGGCGGTCGTCGCGGGCGTGGCGGCCGCCGTCGCGGTGGGCGCCTCCGTGGTCTTCCGCCCGGCGGCGACCCTCGCCGTGCTGCTGACGGTCGCGATCATTCTGGCGTCCGATCCCTCGCTCGTCTTCGCCGCCTGGTCCGGACTGTGCGCGGTCGCCTATCTGGTGTGCCGGCACGCGGTCGGGGCGCCCGTCATGTGGAGCTGGCCGACCGCCGTTGCGGCCGTGGGGTTTATGTTCGCCGGCCTGGTCGCGTCGGCCTTCCCGCTGCAGCTGCCGTGGTTGCCGCTGGCCGCGCCGGTCGGGGTGCTGGCGATCTACGTGTTGGCCACGCGCCCGTTCGTGAGCTGACGCGGGGGATATCTAGTGCAGTAGCGACGCCGCCTGATCGGCCAGGTCGAGCAGCTGCTCCGGGAAGATCCCCAAAAGTATTGTGACGGCGGCGCATACCGCGATCGCGACCTTGCTCAGGATGCCGGGCTCGGACAGCGCTCCCCCATTGTGGGCGTGATGTTTTCGATGTTCCTGTTGGCCTTCGCCGGCATCCCGTTGACGAGCGGATTCGTCAGCAAACTCGCGGTGTTCAAGGCAGCCGCCCAGGGCGGCGCCGTGCCACTGGTCATCCTCGGCGTCGTCGCCAGTGCTGTCGCCGCGTACTTCTACGTGCGCGTCATCGTGTCGATGTTCTTCACCGAAGCGACCGACGACACCCCGCACGTGGTGGAGCCCGGCATCCTGAGCAAGGTCGCGATCGCGGTATGCGCCGCCGTCACAATACTTTTGGGGATCTTCCCGGAGCA
>NZ_LZKK01000360.1 GCF_001672815.1 Mycobacterium sp. E796
TCTGCGGTGATCGCGACACCGGAGCTGATAGAGGCGGCGGCAACCGACTTGGCGAGTATTGGTTCGACGGTCAACGCCGCGCACATGGTGGCCGCGGCCCCGACCGTCTTTGTGCCACCTGCGGCCGCTGATGAGGTCTCGGCGGGGATCGCGCACCTGTTCTCCGGTTACGCCCAGGACTATCACGCGCTGGCCGGGAAGGCGGCGGCGTTTCAGGACCAGTTCGTGCAGCACCTGACTGCGAGTGCCGGCGCGTATGCCGGCGCGGAGGCCGCCAACGTCACGTCGCTGATCAAGCCCTTGACAGCAATTGGGGCCCCGATTGCCGCTGCTGCCACAACCGCCCAGTCCACGATGAGCGATTTAATAGCGAATGTGATAACAAATATTCAAGCCGGAATAGAGACATTGATAACGATGATTACATCTTTATTAATGTTGCTAGCGATTGTACCCTTTTTGCTACTGTTTCTTTTAAGTGTTGCTTTATACGGGCCATGGTGGCTTGTTTTGCTTAATGCCGGGCGTGGGTATTGAGATGACGCCCCCCTCAGCGCGGTCGGTGAGGTTCGCGCAGTCGGATCGACGCCCAACGAGTTGGTCGCGAGGGTTGGATTCTCCATCGTTCCTTCGCCGAACCTTTCACGTTCGTGGTCGGGCAGCGTCTAGCCGACGACGAGGCGTGTCTCGGCTTTGAAGGTGCCGTCGCGGTTGTCCCGGACGTGGACGCTGGTGGTGATGGCGATGTCCGGCCAGGGCCAAGAGGCAGGCCGCAACGCAGAGCGCGTCTGTTAGATCGGGAAGAACATCGGAATGGGAGTACCTGTTGCAATAAAAAGTAAAACTAGTGCTACCCAAGCGCCTATGATTACAAAAGTGCCGACCGTAACGAAAATGCTCCATAACGCCGGGTAGCCTTGAATAAATATCCAAAACTGGTAAAAGGCTGCGCCCAATATCTTGAGTAATTGGTCGAAAGCTGCGCTAACAATGTTGCCTAACTCGTATCGGACAGCCCCGACGGCGCTGCCAATCAAGTTCACAACCCCTCCCAAGGGCTTTAGCAACGACGCCATGTTGGC
>NZ_LZKK01000361.1 GCF_001672815.1 Mycobacterium sp. E796
GTTACGCCGAACTCGAGCATCAGCGGACGAAACCCTGGATCGTCGACCACTCCGCCTTCGACCGCACCTTCGGGCCCCTGCCCGTGACACGCCACGAGGAGGCCATCCGGCGAACCATCGAGTGGTATCGCGGCATCGCGCGGTGAACCGCCGAGCGTGCACCCAGCTTCACACTCGGGCCCGAAGGTGCGGTCGAAGGCGGAGTGGTCGACGATCCAGGGTTTCGTCCGCTGATGCTCGAGTTCGGCGTAACCACGCAGTCGTCGATCGAACAGAGCCATCAGACGGGTGGTCACAGCGGGCAGTCGGATGGGTCGGCGCGGTCGGCCGGCGACACTGCCGGCGAGCGCTATGAATGCCGAAACCGGCAGCGTCACATCGGCCGGCGTGTGCCAGACCTGGCCGTCGGCGCGGTCGTCGTCCCCCAACACGATCAGCGCTTTAGCGGTGTCGGTGGAGTAGGCGAACGTGTGCGGCAGGTCCAGCGGCGCGAACCAGATCGGGTTCCGGCCCCGCGACAGCGGCCCGATGATGAGTTCGTCGGGCAAGGACATCCGCGCGTCGGGACCGTAGTAGTCGCTGACCCGGCCGATCGTCACCCGCGCCCGGCCGTCGGCGTGTGCATCGAGCAGGGTGCGCCCCAACCGCGCGCGCAGCTTCTCCTTGGGGCCGACGGGTCGTTCCGGTGTCTGCTCATCGAAGCGACCGTCCACGGGCCCGTAGGCGTACAGGTTGTCGGTGAACACCAGCTTGGCGCCGGTGTCTTGGGCGGCGGCGACGGCGTTGTCGACCATGGCGGGAAACGTGCTGATCCAGTCGGGGTAAGCCACGTTGGCGGCCAGATGAATAACCGAGGCATCCCGGCAGGCGGCGATCGCCGCGGAACGGTTCAACAGATCGGCACGGTGATTCTCGACTCCCTCCGGGATGCCAGTCCCGGAGCGGGTTACGCCCCGCACGGGGCGGCCTTGTGCTGCGTACTGGCGTGCGATCTCGCCGCCGAGCCCGCTGCCGGCCCCGAACACCACTACCGTCCCGCTCATCGCGCCTCCAGACAGAGTTTGGGTAACAACAAATAACTTTAGTTACGACTCATTACTAAAGTATCGTATTATCACCGCGACGAAGAGAGACCCATGTCACAACCGCCAGGGAGCCGGCGAGAGCGTTACCGCCGGGAAGCGACGGACGAGATCAAACGGATCGCAATGCGTCAGCTTGCCGAGTCTGGGAGCATCGGAATTTCGATGAGCGCCATCGCCAAGCAGATGGGAATGACCGGGCCGGCGCTTTATCGATATTTCTCCAATCGGGATGCGCTGATAACCGCACTGATTCGCGACGGATACGCGGACCTGGCGCGCACCGCCGAAGGTGCGGCAGGGCGCGGTGCGGGCCAGCCGGCCGCCGACCGGCTCCAGGCGGTGGCCGGTGCGGTGCGCGGCTGGGCCAGGGAAGAGCCGCAGCGCTACCTGCTGCTGTTCGGCACGCCGATACCCGGTTATCGGGCGCCGTTGGACACCGTCGGGGAGGCGTTCCGCCCGCTCAACGTCCTCGCCGCGATCGCCGCCGAGCTCCTCGGTGAGGCGGCTCCGGACGATCGTGCCCTCCTGCTGGCGACGGTGGCATGGGCCCGCATCCATGGCGTCGTCAGCCTGGAACTGGTCGGTCAGTTCACCCACCTGGACATCGACCCGGCCCGGCTCGTCGCCGGCGAGATGAATCACCTTGTCGCACAGATTCGTTCGGGTTCGATCGACTGGCCCTAAGCACGGGGGCACCGCTCGATCCTTGACACCCGCGGCGGGCAGTGACTATGGTCACAAACCATCAGATGGTTTTAAAAACCACACAGCGGTCGTCGAACGGGAGGTATGCGTGCCTGACGAAGGCTCGGTGCGGGTGATTGAACGGGTCTGCCTGGTGCTTGACTGCTTCACCAAGCAGCGGCCGCGCCTGCAGATTGCCGACATCCGCGAACGCACCGGCCTTCCGGCGACAACGACGGCTCGGATCGTGAAAAACCTTGTCTCGCAGCGCTTGCTCGAGCGCGATGGCAACGAATACCGGCTCGGACTGCGGGTGCTCGTGTGGGCCGCCCCCGCCGAGGCCGCCTCGGAACTCATCGTCGCCGCCGCCCCGGTCATCGAGCACATCCGCGATCTGACCGGCGAGACGACCGGGATCTATGTGCGTCAGGGGGCGGTGCGCGTCGGTGTCGCCGTCGCACTGTCGGAACAATCGATCATCTACAACGGCTACGTCGGCCAGGTGATGCCCCTACACGCCGGCGCGGCGGGAAAGACGTTCATGGCATTCGAGCGCGAAGCGTTGAACGCGGCCCTGAGCGCCGGGTTGACGCGGTACACCGAGGCGACGACAACCGACGCCGACGCGCTGAAGCGCGAGCTCGAGGTGGTTCGCCGAGAGGGCTATTCGTACACCGCCGAGGAGCGCGAGCCAGGGCTGAGCTCCATCGCGGCACCCATTTTCGATTCCGCCGGCGACATCGCCGCGGCAATCGCGGTGGGGGGGCCGGCATTTCGCCTCACGTCGGCGGCCGCCGCCACGTTCGGCCCGGTGATCACCACCGCCGGCATCTCCATATCTCAGCGCCTGGGGTACGTCGGCCACCTCGGCGACCAGCACGTGCAACCTGGACAAGTCACTACCTAAGCGTCGAAAACGTAAGCCGCAGAGCATAAGAGGAGATTCGCCATGTCCGACCTCGCTGTCCCCGACGTCGCCGAAGCGAGGTCGCACCTTCCCTTGTACGACGGCAGCAACAAGCTAAAATTGGGGACATTCGCCACCAACGTGAGCTCCGGTGTGAGCCTGAGCCAGGCGCCCACGTCCTTCGAACTGAGTTGGGACCACACGGTCGGCCTTGCGCAGCGGTGCGATGCCATGGGTTTCGACATGCTCATTCCGCTCGGACGCTGGCGCGGCTTCGGTGGTCCGACCAACTTCAACGGTGCAAGCTTCGAGACCTACACGTGGGCGGCAGGCCTTGCCCAAGCCACCGAACGCATCATGGTTTTTGCCACGTCGCACGTCCCCGTCGTCCATCCGATCGTCGCCGCCAAACAAGCCGCGACCATCGACCACATCTCCAACGGACGCTTCGGCCTGAACCTCGTCATGGGCTGGTTCAAGCCCGAAATGGAGATGTTCGGCTCGACGCTGCGTGAGCACGACGAGCGCTACAAGGTGGGCGAGGAGTGGCTGGAGATCGTCAAACGGCTTTGGACCCAAGAGGAACCGTTCTCCTATGCGGGTGACTTCTACACCGTCAACGATGCGCAATCCTGGCCCAAGCCCGTGCAGAAGCCCCATCCGGTGATCATGAACGCCGGCGCATCGCCGGCCGGCAGCGACTTCGCCGCACGCAACGCCGACATCAGCTTCATTGCCGTCGACGACCCGGAAGGTGCGGCCGCCACGGTGAGCGGCTTCAAGAACAGCGCTTACCGGAAGTATGGCCGGCACCCGTTGGTCTTCTCCGGCGCCTACGTCGTGTGCCGGGACTCCGAAAAGGAGGCCAAGCAGGCGCTGCAATCGATTCTCGACAACGGCGACCGCGACGCCGCGCAAAACTTGATGCAGACTCTCGGCATCCAGAGCGGCTCGTTCGATCACCTGATCGCCAAGGCGGCGGTGGATCGTTTCATCACCGGCTATGGCGGAGCGCCCTTCGTTGGAACACCGGAGCAAATCGTGGACCGCTTCATCGAGATCGAGAAAGCGGGAATTGCGGGAATGACGTTGGGATTCCTCGATTATGCCGAGGAACTCGCCCACTTCGACGACACCGTCATGCCGCTGCTTCAGCAAGCGGGATTGCGCGCTGAGCGGTGAGCAATGTCATGGGACGACTCGACAACAAGTACGCGGTGATCACCGGCGCCACCGGGGGAGTCGGCCGCGCGGCGTGCCGCATGTTCTGCGGTGAAGGAGCATCGGTGGTCGGCGTCGACATCCGCACCGACGCCGGCGAGGAACTCGAACGAGAACTGCGCGGCGACGGATACGACTTCCAGTTCCGCACCGTAGACGTGTCATCAGAAGACGAAGTCAATCGTCTTGCCGTGACGGTCGCCGATGGCCGCAGCGTCGACATCGTCTACAACAACGCCGGCGTCATCCTCGGAAAGAACATACTGCAGTCCTCCGTCGCGGACTGGGATCGACTTCACGACGTCAACTCCAAGTCCGTGTTCCTCATGATCCGGGCGTTTGCACCCCAGATGACCAATCCCGGAGGCGCGATCGTGAACACGTCGTCGGCCGGGGGAGCCGTTGCGATACCCAACATGTCGATCTACGGAGCCGCCAAAGCCGGCGTCGTGATGCTGTCCCGTGTCGCTGCCGTCGACCTTGCTCCCGGCATCCGGGTCAACGCCCTCGTTCCCGGCCTCATTGATACGCCGATGCCGCGAAGCTTCGTCGCCTCGCTTCCCGAGGACCAGCAAGACGCCGTCCTGGAAGGAATGAAGGCCCAGCACCTGACCGGTCGCCTGGGCCGCCCCGAGGAGGTCGCCGCCGCCGCACTGTTCCTCGCCAGCGACGAAGCCTCCTTCGTCACCGGAACCGCGATGTTCGTCGACGGCGGGGCAACAGCGATGTGACCTTCGACGTGCGAGTTCGGGAGCGCGCGCAACAGGCAAGGAGCGACGTCATGAGTAGGGCCTCGCAATCCGTCCACCGGGCGGTGGCCGCCCTGGCACGAGGGCGGATCATCGTGGTGGCCGACGACCTCGATCGAGAAAACGAGGGCGACCTCGTCTGTGCGGCGGAGGCGGTCGGCGCCGAACAGATGGCCTTCCTTATCCGGCACACCACCGGCATCGTCTGCGCGCCGATGCCCGCCGAGCGTGCCGAGGCATTGCGGTTGCCCTTGATGGTCGACGACAACCGCGACCCGCACGGCACCGCCTTCACGGTCACCGTGGACCACATGTCGACCGGAACCGGGGTCTGCGCCGGCGACCGCGCCCGGACCGTGCGTTCCCTGGCCGACCCGTCGACGGTCAGCACCGACCTCAGGCGGCCCGGTCACGTCTTCCCGTTGCGTGCGCGGCCCGGCGGGGTCCTAGTGCGCGCGGGGCACACCGAAGCCGCCGTGGACTTGGCGAAAATGGCCGGATTCTCCGGTGTCGGGGTGATCGGAGAATTGATCGACGACGACGGGTCGATGCGGCGCGGCGAGTCGCTGCGCAATTTCGTCGCCGCACATGATCTTCCGCTGCTGACGATCGCCGACCTGATTCGCCACCGGCTGCGAACCGAACGACTCGTCGAGTTGATCGGCGAGTCACGGATGCCGACCGAGTTCGGCGACTTCCGCGCGCTGGCCTATCGGAACGTCCTCGACGGCACGGAGCACCTCGCCCTGGTGATGGGCGACGTCGCCGACGCCGGTCAATCCGGGGAAGGAATCCTGGTGCGGGTGCACTCGGAGTGCCTGACGGGCGACATCGTCGGATCGCTGCGCTGTGACTGCGGCGCGCAACTCGAGAAGTCCCTCCACGCGATCGCCGCCGAAGGCGTCGGTGCGCTGGTCTACTTACGCGGACACGAGGGCCGCGGGATCGGCCTCGGACACAAAATGCGGGCGTACGCGCTGCAAGAAGAAGGTCTCGACACGGTGGACGCCAACCTCGCCCAGGGCCTTCCGGTCGATTCCCGCAGTTACGGCGTCGGCGCACAGATACTGACCGACCTCGGCATTTCTCGACTGCGCCTGATCACCAACAACCCGGCCAAGTACGGCGGTATAGACGGATACGGGCTGCACATCACCGCTCGGGTGGCCCTGCCCGCGGCCGAAACCCCGCACAACGTGCGATACCTGCGCACCAAAAGAGAGCGCATGCTGCACGACATCCCGGTCGCACCCCGCTCCGAATTGGCGCGCGACGGATAACGGTCAAACGCGCGTGGCGCGGGCGACCAAATACGCCAGGGCGTGATCGGTACTGTCCGGCAGGGCGTGGGCGGGCCACCACCGCAAATCGTCGGACTCGTCGCTGATGGCGATCTGCGCGCCCGCCGGCGCGTGGGCGACGAATTGCAGGTCCAGGTGCCGCGTCGGCACGCCCAGCGAGCAGGTGACCGGGTGCACGTGCACAGCGGCCAGTTCGCGCTCGATGCGCAGGCCGTCGATCCCGGATTCCTCCGTGGCCTCGCGCAGCGCGGCGGCGACGACGTCGGGGTCGTCCTCGTCGCAGTGCCCGCCCAGTTGTACCCAGCGGCCCAACCGCGGGTGCAGGGTCAGCAGCACCTGCGCGCCGGTGTGGTCGAGCACCAGCGCCGACGCGGTGACGTGGCCCGCCGCGCACTCCCGGCGGCAGGCGTCGGGGCGGCCGTGCACGAAGGCCAGCACCGCGTGCCGCAACGAGTCCTGCGCCGCGTCGGGGGCGCGCCAGTCGCTGAGGATCGAGATCGCCGACTCCCGGACGCTCATCGAGAACCCCGCCGTTTGCGGCGGTCCCGCAGCGAGGCCCAGGCCGCGCGGCATTGCGTCACGACGTCGGCGGACAGGCCGAGCCCGTCGATCAGGACGCGGCGGTCGACGAGGTCGAGCGCCTTGTCGACCTCGCCCGCCTTCAACAACAGGTCGACGTCGCAGGCGAGGTCGACTCCGGCATACGCGGGTGGGGGAACGGGCAGCTGCTCGGCTTCCCTGGGTTCCAGCTCCAAGATGCCCCCACCGTAGCTGCGGCCCACGATCTCGGCGAACGCGAACGTCACGCTGTTGTGAAACACCGCGGCGAGCGAGCGCGCGTCGACACCGGGCGCGAGCCGGACCCGATGCACGGTGTCGGTGCTCGTCGCCGCGGCGGTGTTGACGGTCAGCCGCGGCGCCCGGTGAATCTGTCGCAGCAGGAACAGGTCGGGCATCCACAGCGACGGGGTGATCCACCACGGGGTGCGGATCGAGCACTTGTAGCCGCGGTGCACGCCCGCGGCCTCGCCGGCCCGCACGTGCGCGAGCAGGGCGGCGTCGGCCGGCTCGGGCGGCGCGTCGAGCAGCCAGGTCCGGTGTCCGGCGGCGAGATCGCTTGCGCGGCAGTCACTGTCGTATACCAGCCCGGTCAACTGCGCGCTGCGCGAGACGAGCGGGACGCACTGCGGCGTCAGCGCCAGTTCGCGGGCCCGCTCGTCGGTGAAGGTGAAGAAGCTGTTGCGGCCCGTCACGATCCCGACGTCCACCTCGGCGAGCGACCCGAGCCGGGTCATGGCCGGCGACGCCTTGAGCGCGCGCAGCAGCTCGATCGCGGCGGGGTCCAGGAAGTACTTGGTCCACTTCTCGTTTTCGTGCAGCAGCGCGGGCGCCCAGTCGGTTTCGAGATCGGCGTGGGCCAGCGCGGCGGCGTCGGCGAGGTGGACCGTACGCATGCGCGCCGGGCCCGGCCCGGCCACGCCGCAGAACAAGACGACCTCCTGCAGGACGCCGTCGAACACCAACCGCTCGAACGTCACCACCGTGATCTCGGAAAACCGGCCGAGCAGAAACTCACGCAGCTGCGCGGCGTAGCCGACCTGCAGCAGCTCGGCGGGCAGCACCAGGCCCACCCGCCCGCCGTCGCGCACCAGGACTGTGGCGGCAACGACAAACGGGACCCAGGCGTTGGTCAGCCGGCTGGGGCGCAGTCCCTCGCGGCGCATCAGCTCCAGCGCCGGGTCCCGCTCGTCGGATGCCCAGTTGCCGAAGCGGATGTACGGCGGATTGCCGGCGACGCCGTCCCACCCGCCGGCCTCAACGCTGGCCAGCCAGGTGAACAGGCTCTCGGCGTCGACGGGCGCGAATCGCCGGGCCTTGGCCGCCTCGTCGGCGATGAGCTCCACCCCGCGCACCCGACCGCCGAGGCCGGCCAGCTCGCGCAGGATCGAGCCGTCGCCGCAGGACGGTTCGACGATCCGCGGGCCGGCCTCGCGGACCCAGCGGGCCAGGAACCGCGCGACGGGGGCGGGGGTGTAGTAGCCGCCGCGGACCTTGTCGGCCGACGCGGCCGGCTTGCCCGCGAAATGCATGGGCCCAGTATTACTTGCGCAGCAGCAAATCCCCGGGGTCCGGCGCGGCGCGCGGCGCGGGCGGCACCCCGGCGGCGTCGGAGGCGTAGCCGATCGCGACGGCGCCCAAGGGCTCCCAGTCGGCGGGCAGCCCGAGCTCGGTGCGGACCAGGTCGGCGGCGAAGATCGTCGAGCCGATCCAGCAGCTGCCCACGCCCCGCACCGCCAGCGCGACCAGCAGCGCCTGCACGGCCGCCCCGACCGCGACGGTGAACATGGTGTGCTCGGCCGCGGTGCGGGCGGAGTCGGGATAGTCGTGGGCGCCCTCGGGGACCAGAAACGGGATGACGACCTCCGGCGCGTCATAGAGGATCTGGCCGCGCGCGACCCGCCGCTCGACCGAGTCGGCGGGCCGGCCGTCGCCGGCGAGGTCCGCGCGCCACTTGTCCTTCATGCGGTCCAGCAGCCGGGTCCGGGTGCCCGGGGTGCGCAGCCACACGAACCGGACGGGCCGGGTGTGGTGGGGGGCCGGCGCGGTGAGCGCCTCGGCGACGGCGGCCTCGATCAGCTCGGGCGGCACCGGCTCGGCGCTGAACCGGCGCACCGACCGGCGCAGCAGTTGCGCCTCCCGGCGGCCCTGGTCGAGCGCTTCGGCGGTGCCGAGCCAGAACAGGTCCTCCTCGCCGGGCCGCAGCAGCTGCCGCGCGGTGGAGCCATCGTCGGTCACCGGCAGGCCGCGCACCACGGCCACCGGCATCGCGGTGAGCTTGCCCTTGACCAGATCGGCGGCGGCCGCGACCTCGTCGGCGATGGCGATCTCGGTGACGAGCAGCTCGTTGCCGTGCCGGTCGACGGCCCCCGAATAGCTGTGCAGCACACGAAGACCCGCCGCGCCGATCGCCGCATCGGTCTGACCGTTGCGCCAGGCCCGGCCCATCGTGTCGGTGATGACCACGGCCACGCCGACGCCGAGCCGCTCGCGCAGGGCGGCGCGCAGCGCCGCGGCGCTGGCATCCGGGTCGACCGGCAGCAGCGCCAGCTCGTCGTGGTCGACGTTGGAGCCGTCCACCCCGGCGGCCGCCTGGACGAGGCCGAGCCGGTTCTCGGTGATCAGCGTCTGGCCCTTGCGCGCGAGCACGCGCACCGCCTCGTCGTCGACGAGCTTGCGGCGCAGCCGGTCGCGCTCCGCGGCGTCCCGTGGGGCCGGCACCAGGCGGCCCTCGCACTTGGACACCACCTTGCTAGTCACCACCACGACGTCGCCGTCGCGCAGCCAGGGCGCGGCCGCGGCGACGGCGGCGGCGAGGTCGTCGCCGGGCCGGAACTCGGGGAGCCCGGTGACGGGAACGATCTCGATCGCCGAGCCGGTGCCATGCTCGGTGGCGGAGTCGGTCACGCCGTCACGCCCGCGAGCTCCAGCCCGGCGGCGACCATCTCGGCCGTCGCCTTGGGGTCGCGCATGATGAGCGGCACCGCGCGGACCGCCACGCCGGAGATGTCGGCCTCGTCGCCTTTATGGATCAGCCAGCAATCCAGGATCCCGGTGGCCCGTCGCGCCCCGTAATGCCGGCCGACCGCCTCCGCGGTGGACTCGACCCCGATCACCGAGAGACACGCATCGGCCATGCCGCGCAACGGCTTTCCGCCGATGATCGGGGAGTAACCGACGACCGGGGCCTTGGCCGCGCGCAGCGCCGCGCGAATGCCGGGGACCGCCAGGATGGCGCCGACGCTCACCACCGGGTTGGACGGCGCCAGCAGGATCACGTCGGCTTCGCCGATCGCCGCCACCGCTTCGGCTGTGGCGCTGGCCTTTTCGGCGCCGACGAACGCGAAGCTGTGCGTGGGCACCTGGGCCCGGTAGCGCACCCACCACTCCTGGAAGTGAATGGCGCGGCGGCTGTCGTCGGCGGGATCGGTGATCACCACGTGGGTCTCGCAGCGGTCGTCGCTGGCCGGCAGCAACCGCGCACCCGGTTGCCAGCGGTCGCACAGCGCGGTGGTGATCTGCGACAGCGGGTAGCCCGCGTTCAGCATCTGGGTGCGCACCAGGTGGGTGCCCAGGTCGCGGTCGCCGAGTCCGAACCAGTCCGGCTGCACGCCGTAGCGCGCCAATTCCTCTTTGGCGTGCCAGGTTTCGTCGCGATGACCCCACCCTCGCTCCGGGTCGACACCTCCACCTAAGGTGTACATGCAGGTGTCCAAATCCGGACAGACGCGCACCCCGTGGATCCACGCATCGTCGCCGATGTTGACGACCGCGGTCAGTTCGTGTTCGCCGGCGTCTTGGCCCTGTTGCGAAAACTGACCCAGCCCGAGCAGCTGTTGAACACCCAGCAGGAACCGGGCGCCGCCAACCCCACCGACCAGAACGGTGACCTTCACTTGACCTTCACAGGGCTCGACAGTACTGCCCGTGTCGGGACTGTGATCGACACGCCGGAACGCGCAAAACAACGGAAACGCCGGAATTTGGTCACGAGATGATATGGAAATTCGCCATTACGCTTGACCGGGCAGGTTAACGAGTGTCTAATCACATCAGTGTCATTTCCCGGTTGGCCGGCCGATTCCGGTGTCGCAGACCGAGATTCGATCACATGTTCGAATTGTCTGTACATCAGAACAGTGGGAACTCACTCACTCTCTCAAATCAAACCTGAGGAGGCGGACGAAGCATGTCTTATGAGCACCTTCGGGGCGTCATGGCAAGCACACCGCACAGCACCATCGGCTCGTTGCCGGCGGCACCCGTCCGCCCGCATCTGACTGTGGTTCCCGATGCCCCAGTCGCTTTCGAGCCCGAGCCCGAGCCGCTGCCGACGCCGGATCAGTGGCAGGACCGCGCGCTGTGCGCGCAGACCGATCCCGAGGCGTTCTTCCCGGAGAAGGGCGGCTCGACCCGCGAGGCCAAGAAGATCTGCCTCGGCTGCGAGGTGCGCCACGAGTGCCTCGAGTACGCCCTGGCCCATGACGAGCGTTTCGGCATCTGGGGCGGTCTCTCGGAGCGCGAGCGTCGCCGCCTCAAGCGCGGCATCATCTGACGCCCTCGCAACCTCATTCGTCGTCGATCGTGGGGTCGATGACCGACGGCTCGACGTCCAAGTAGATGGCGACCTGGGCCACCAGGATTTCGTGCAGCAACTCGCCAAGTTCTTCGGTGTCCTTGGCCCGTCTCTCAATCGGCTTGCGGAACAAGACAATTCGTGCCCGCGTGGAGTTGCCGCGGACGTCGACGCCGGCCGGAATCAGGCGGGCGAGCGCGATCGGCCCGTCGGCGATCACCTCGGGCGGCCACTGCACGCTGTCGGGGTCCTTGGCGGCGATGCGCGGGATTTCGTCGACCGCCACGTCGAGCTCCGACACCCGCTCTTGCCAGCGCCGCTCGATCGGTTCGTAGGCCTCCAGCACCGCCATGTCGAACCGCTCGGCCCGGCTGCGCCACCCCGGCACCGTCGGCGGCAGCAACGGGCCGCGCATGTCGCGGCCCCGGCGCGTCGCACGGTAGGAAGCCGAACGACGCCGCGACCGATCGCTTTGCGGGGAGCCGCGGGAATCACTCATCGGGCCGATGGTAACGGTTGGGAATCGCGGGTCCGACGCATGCGCGTGTCCGGCGCTTCCGTGGCGTTTGCGCACGATAGCCTTTCGGTCGTGAACGTTCCCCGTCGCTGTTGCCGGCCCGGGTGTCCGCACTATGCCGTGGCGACCTTGACGTTCGTCTACTCGGACTCGACGGCAGTGGTGGGCCCGTTGGCCACCGCGCGGGAACCCCACTCCTGGGACCTGTGCGTCGGCCATGCCGGCCGGATCACCGCGCCCCGCGGCTGGGAGCTGGTGCGCCATGCCGGACCGCTGCTTGCCGAGCCCGTCCATCCCGACGAGGACGACCTGGTCGCCCTGGCCGACGCGGTGCGCGAGGGCCGCCCGGGCGACGCGGCCGTGCCCTACGGGGCCACGCCGGTCAACGGGTTTGCCGATCCCCACATCCAGCACGCCGGGGCCCATGCCACCGCGCCGAGCAGCGGCCTGCTCGCGCCACCCGAGCATCGTTCCGGTCGGCGCCGCGGGCATCTGCGGGTGTTGCCCGACCCCTCCGACTAGGGGGGCTAGCCGCGGCTAACGCACCCGGTGTTTTTCTCGGGCCGATAGGCTTGCGGCCAAGTGGCCTCATAGTCGGCAGCGTCAGGAGTTCGCATGTCCCGGTCCGCCGCGACCGTTCACCGTGTCGTCAAGGCGTACGACGTGCGCGGGCTGGTCGGCGAGGAGCTCGACGAGTCGCTCGTCACCGACCTGGGTGCGGCGTTCGCCAGGCTGATGCGCGGCGAGGGTGCGGGACGGGTGGCGATCGGCCACGACATGCGGGACAGTTCGCCGGCGCTGGCCGCCGCGTTCGCGAGCGGGGTGCGCAGCCAGGGATTGGACGTGGTGCGGATCGGCCTGGCGTCCACCGACCAGCTCTATTTCGCCTCGGGGCTGCTCGACTGCCCGGGCGCGATGTTCACTGCGAGCCACAACCCGGCGGCCTATAACGGCGTCAAGCTGTGCCGGGCCGGCGCCAAACCGGTGGGCGCCGAGACCGGGCTGGCCGTCATCAGCGACGAACTGATCGCCGGCGTCCCGGCGTACGACGGGCGAGCCGGCAGCGCCACCGATCAGGACGTGCTCGCCGACTACGGGACTTTCCTGCGTTCGCTGGTGAACACCTCCGGGCTGCGCCCGCTGCGGGTGGCCGTGGACGCCGGCAACGGCATGGCCGGCCACACCGCCCCGGCGGTGCTCGGCCCGATCGACTCGATCACCTTGTTGCCGTTGTACTTCGAACTCGACGGCTCGTTCCCCAATCACGAGGCCAACCCGCTGGACCCCGCCAACCTGGTGGACCTGCAAAAGTTCGTGCGCGACAGCGGGGCCGATATCGGGCTCGCCTTCGACGGCGACGCCGACCGGTGCTTCGTGGTCGACGAACGCGGCCACGTGGTCGCGCCGTCGACGGTGACCAGCCTGGTGGCCGCTCGCGAGCTGGGCCGTGAGATCGGCGCCACGATCATCCACAACGTGATCACTTCGCGCGCGGTGCCCGAGCTGGTAACCGAACGCGGCGGCACACCGCTGCGCTCACGCGTCGGCCACTCCTATATCAAGGCGCTGATGGCCGACACCGGCGCGATCTTCGGCGGTGAGCACTCCGCGCACTACTACTTCCGCGACTTCTGGGGCGCCGACTCCGGCATGTTGGCGGCGCTCTACGTGCTGGCCGCCCTCGGCGAACAGGACCGGCCGCTCTCGGAGCTGACCGCCGACTACCAGCGCTACGAATCGTCCGGCGAGATCAACTTCAAGGTCGCCGACGCGTCGTATTGTGTGGACGCGGTGCTGAAGTCGTTCGGCACCCGGATTCAGTCCATCGATCATCTGGACGGGGTGACGGTCGATTTGGGCGACGGCAGCTGGTTCAACCTGCGCAGCTCCAACACCGAGCCGCTGCTGCGGCTCAACGTGGAGGGCCGCACCGCCGACGACGTCGACGCGCTGGTCGCCGCGATCAGCGCCCAGATCGCGGCCCAAGAGGCCGCCCCGTGAGCACCACCCGGGCGATCGACCTGGAGGACACCGACGGCCTGCTCGAAGCCGACCGGCAGGGCCTGCTGCGCGCGGCGTCGTCGGCCGGCGCGCAGGTGCGCGCGATCGGCGCCGCGGCCGACGAGGGCGCGCTGGACGCGCTGCGGACCGACGACCGCGCGCGCAGCGTGATCTGGGTGGCCGGCCGCGGGACCGCCGAGACCGCCGGAACCCTGCTGGTCGCGACGCTGGGCGCGGCGGCCTCCCAGCCGATCACGGTCGTCGGCGAGGCGCCGCCTTGGGTCGGCCCGCTGGACGTGCTGATCGTCGCCGGCGACGACCCCGGCGATCCGGCGCTGGTGAGCGCCGCCGCGACCGGGGTGCGCCGCGGCGCGCGGGTCGTCGTCGCGGCGCCGTACGAGGGCCCGCTGCGCGACTCGACGGCGGGGCGGGTCGCGGTGCTGGAGCCGCGGGTCCGGGTACCCGCCGAGTTCGGCCTGTGCCGATACCTGGCCGCCGGCCTGGCCGTGCTGCAAGCCGTCGACCCGCGACCGGGTGTCGAGCTGGGGCCGCTGGCCGACGAGTTGGACGCCGAGGCGCTGCGCAACAGCGCCGGCCGCGAGCTGTTCACCAACCCGGCCAAGCACATCGCCGAGCGGCTGGCCGGTCGCCGGGCGGTGCTGGCCGGCGACTGCGCCGCGACGCTGGCGCTGGCCCGGCACGGCAGTTCGGTGCTGCTTCGGCTCGCCCACGAGGTGGTCGCGGCGACCGGCCTGGCCGACGCGGTGGTGGCGTTGCGGACGGCGACCGATGGCCTCGCGGGCTCCGGGGGAGCCGCGTCCTCGGTCGAGGATCTGTTCCACGACGACGAGATCGACGGGCCCCGGCCCGACCGGCTTCGGGTACTGGCCCTGACGCTGCGCGACGAGCAGACGGTGGTGGCCGCCCGGACCGCCGGCCTGGAAAACGTGTACTTATTGGCCGCCGAGGACGTGCCGGACGGGCCCGGCGGCTCGGCCGGCTCCACGGTTGCGCCGGCGTTGGGGGGTGCCGTCAGCGCCGAGCAGCAACTGGCAGTATTGGCCGTTCGGCTGGAGATGGCCGCGGTTTACATGCGACTGGTGCGGGGATAAATAGACAAGTGGAACTGCTTCGCGGGGCCTTGAGGACGTACGCCTGGGGATCGCGCACCGCCCTGGCGGAATTCACCGGGCGGGCGGTTCCGGCGGCTCATCCGGAGGCCGAGCTGTGGTTCGGGGCACATCCCGGCGACCCGGCCTGGCTGGAGACCGACAAGGGCGAGGTGTCATTGCTGGAGGCCGTCGTCGCCGACCCGGAGGGACAGCTCGGCCCGGGGTCGCGCGCCCGCTTCGGGGACGTCCTGCCGTTCCTGGTCAAGGTGCTCGCCGCCGACGAGC
>NZ_LZKK01000362.1 GCF_001672815.1 Mycobacterium sp. E796
ACGGATTCCAGCGCCCGGGCCTGCTGCTCTTCGGTCTGATCCCGCTGGCGTTGCTTGCCGTCTATGTCGTGGTGCAGGCCCGGCGCCGGCAGCGGCTGCGCCGCTTCACCGAGGCCGAGGTGCCCCAGTCGTGGTGGCGACACGTTCCCGTCGCGGTTGCGCTGCTGTCGCTGTTCCTGTTGACCGTCGCCCTGGCCACGCCTACGCATGACATGCGCATCCCGCGCAACCGCGCCTGCGTCGTGCTGATCATCGACATGTCGAACTCGATGCGCGCGACCGACGTCGAACCCAACCGGCTCAAGGCGGCCGAGCAGGCGGCCAGCCAGTTCGCCAGCCAGCTGACGCCGGCCATCAACCTGGGCCTGGTGGAATTCGCTGCCAACGCCTCGTTGCTTGTGTCGCCGACGACAAACCGGGCCGCGGTGAAGGCGGCGATCGACGGGTTGAAGCCGGCGCCGAAAACCGCGACGGGGGAGGGCATCTTCACGGCGCTGCAGGCGATCGCCACGGTCGGCTCGGTGATGGGCGGCGGCGAAGGGCCGCCACCGGCGCGCATCGTGCTGGAATCCGACGGGGCCGAAAACGTGCCGCTGGACCCCAACGCGCCGCAGGGCGCGTTCACCGCGGCGCGG
>NZ_LZKK01000363.1 GCF_001672815.1 Mycobacterium sp. E796
GCCAGCGCGGCGCCGGTGTGCTTGGAATCGGTCATGCACGACACCTTGCCCCCTTGAACGGTCAGGGCGACGTCGTTGCCGAGGGGCGTGGTGGCGCCTTCCCTGGAGGCGGTGTGATAGCGGCCGGGATCCGCGGGGTGAGCTGCCTCGATCCAGGCGATGACGGCGGAGATCGCGGTGCCGACGGCCGGCGCGCCGGACGGCGCCGGAGGTTTGCTGCCCGACGCTCCGGCCGATGTGGTGGCGGGGGTCTGCGTAGCGGTCTGCGGCTGGCCCGAGTTGCCGCCGGGATGCGAGCACCCGGCGACCAGCAATGGCACGGCGACCAGCGCGGCAATCCGCATCCCGTCAGGCTAGCCGCCACGCCCGGCGATTCGATCGCTAGCCGCGCACTACCGGCGCGGTGTCGGCTACCGTCACTGGTATGCATGAGCGCATCGTTCGCGCCCGCACGACGGCCGGCATCGTCGAAGGCTTCACCCGCGACGGCGTAAACCGCTGGCGGTCCATCCCTTACGCCCGCCCGCCGGTGGGAGCCCTGCGATTCCGGGCGCCGCAGCCCGCGCCGCCGTGGTCGGGTGTGCGGCACTGCCACGGCTTCGGCAACTGCGCGCCCCAGCAGCGCCGCTACACCTTGCTCGGGGTCGGCCGCTACCAGCCGATGAGCGAGGACTGCCTCACCCTCAACGTCGTCACCCCCGAGGTGGCTGCGGACGAGCCGCTGCCGGTCATGGTCTTCGTCCACGGTGGCGGCTACATCATGGGCAGCTCGGCCACCCCGCTCTACGACGGCGCCGCGCTGGCCCGCCGCGGTTGCGTGTACGTGTCGGTCAACTACCGCCTGGGCGCGCTGGGATGCCTGGACCTGTCGTCGCTGTCGACGCGCGACACCAAGATCGACAGCAACCTGTACCTGCGCGACCTGGTGATGGCGCTGCAGTGGATCCGGGACAACATCGCCGAATTCGGCGGAGACCCCGGCAATGTCACGATCTTCGGCGAGAGCGCGGGCGCCTGCATCACC
>NZ_LZKK01000364.1 GCF_001672815.1 Mycobacterium sp. E796
CTTCCGGCGTCGTCTTCACCGGTTCGCCGCGCAGCACCGCCGCGGCAAAAGCCTCGAGCTGGTACGCATAGCTGGTGCGGCGCGGGAAGCGCTCCACCCGCTTGCCGTCGGCCGAGCGGATCGTGAGCCGGGGCAACAAGTGCGGAGCAGCCGGACTGAGGTAACGCAGCCGGCCGCGATCCCCAACCACCTTGGCGCTCGCCCAAAACAGGTTCGACGACCACAGCGCGCAGTGCAGGCGGCCCGTGTGCCCGCCGGCGAACCGCAATTCGGCCGTCATAGCCCGGTCCACTTCGGGACCGCCCAGTTTCGCACGAGCCGAAACGACTTCCGGGGTCGAACCGCCGAACGTACGGAGCATGTCGACCGTATAGCTTCCGTCGGTCATCAGCGCGCCACCGGCAAGGGAGTAGTCGTAGATGTTGCTATTTGAACGCTTCGGCAGCATGACGCACACCGCTACCTCCACTCGCTGCAATCTACCCAGCTCGCCTGACGTGAGAATCTGCTCGACGCGCGAAGTCAACGGATGGTAGCGGTATTGGATTGCCTCCATGACGACGCGATCTGACTTCGCGGCCAGCTCGGCGATGTCGCGGGCCTCGGCGGCATTGGCGGTGAACGG
>NZ_LZKK01000365.1 GCF_001672815.1 Mycobacterium sp. E796
TGCGGTCCGTCGGTGAACACGTGGCCGAGGTGGCCGCCGCATTGGCTGCAGAGAACTTCGGTGCGCATCATGCCCAGGCTGGCGTCTGGGCGTTGCAGCACCGCGTTATCCAGGGTCTTCCAGAAGCTCGGCCAACCAGTGCCGCTGTCGAACTTCGTGTCCGAGGAGTACAGGTGCAGCCCGCAGCCAGCGCAGCCAAAAACGCCGCGACGGTGTTCGTCATTGAGCGGGCTGGTGAACGGAGTCTCGGTGCCCGCGTTACGCAACACGTTGTATTGCGCCGGGGTCAGCAGTCTTTGCCACTCGGCGTCGCTGTGGGTCACGGCGAAGCCGGTATCAGGAGATGCCGACGACGTACCCTCGGCGAAGGCCCCGACCGTGACCATCGACATCACGCCTGCGCTTGCCCCGATGAGAAATCGCCGTCTCGTCACGTCCATGGCATCAGTGTGACGAGTTGACGGGGCGACGTCGAACTGTCTAGAAGTCCCAGTCCTCGTCCTCGGTGACGACGGCCTTGCCGATCACGTAAGACGAGCCCGAGCCCGAGAAGAAGTCGTGGTTCTCGTCGGCGTTGGGTGACAGCGCCGACAGGATCGCCGGGTTCACGTCGGTCTCGTCGCGCGGGAACATCGCCTCGTACCCCAGGTTCATCAGCGCCTTGTTGGCGTTGTACCGGATGAACTTCTTGACGTCCTCGGTCAGCCCGACCTCGTCGTAGAGGTCCTGCGTGTACTCCACCTCGTTGTCGTAGAGCTCGAAGAGCAGTTCGTAGGTGTAGTCCTTGATGTCGGCGCGCCTGGCGTCGTCGACCAAGGCCAAGCCGCGCTGGAACTTGTAGCCGATGTAGTAGCCGTGCACGGCCTCGTCGCGGATGATCAGCCGGATCAGGTCCGCGGTGTTGGTCAGCTTGGCCCGGCTCGACCAGTACATCGGCAGGTAGAAACCGGAATAGAAGAGGAAGCTTTCCAGCAGCACCGAGGCCACCTTGCGCTTGAGCGGGTCGTCGCCCCGGTAGTAGTCGATCACGATCTGTGCTTTGCGCTGCAGGTTGACGTTCTCCTCCGACCAGCGGAAGGCGTCGTCGATCTCGGTGGTCGAGCACAGCGTGGAGAAGATCGAGCTGTAGCTCTTGGCGTGCACGGACTCCATGAACGCGAAGTTGGTGAGGACGGCCTCCTCGTGCGGGGTCAGTGCATCCGGAATCATGCTGACCGCGCCGACCGTGCTCTGAACGGTGTCCAGCAGCGTCAGCCCCGTGAACACCCGCATCGTCAGCTGCTTTTCACTGTCGGTCAGCGTCCCCCACGACGGCAGGTCGTTGGACACCGGCACCTTCTCGGGCAACCAGAAATTTCCGGTCACCCGCTCCCAGACCTCGGCGTCCTTGTCGTCTTGCACCCGGTTCCAGTTGATCGCCGAGGTCCGGTCAATCAGCTTCATGTTCGTCACCAGAACCCTTCTTCACCAGCCGATTTTGCCTTCGATGTCTAGGTCACAAACACTACCCCTGGGGTCCGACAAGGCGGTGGAACACAACAACTTGTGTTTTGCCGTGTCGCGCCGTCAATCCAATCCCACCTCCCGCAGCGTGCGCGTCAGACCCTCCTCGAGGGCGCGCAAGGCGACGTCGGTGAGGCGGCTGAGCTCGTCGATATCCTCCCCGCCTTTACCCATCCAGGCTTCCAGCGACGCGAACACGGCGGTCGCCAGGCTGTGCGCCGCGATGTCGGCGATCATGGCGCCGTCGGCGGTGGGTGCCGATCGTTCGTGGATGAATCGGGCGATCTCGTCGGCCACCTGATCGCGCATCCGCCGAATGTGCGTGGTGATGATCTCCTGGTCGAGGTCGCGTGAGCGGATGGTGGCCGCCTCGCGGACCATCGCGAAGTCAAAAGGAAACGCGTCCATGGCTTTTCGCACCGACGCCGTGATGGGCTCACCGTGCGGGCGCAGCGCCAGCGCGCGGGCGAACCATTCGAATCCGATGTCGTAGTCGGCGAAGATCACCGCGTGCTTGGACGCGAAGTGCCGATAGAAGGTTCGCTCGGTGACCCCGACGTCGGCGGCGATGTCGGAAACGCTGGTTTGGTGCACGCCGTCGGCGACGAAGCGCTTCATCGCCGCCTGTTGCAGCGCCTGGCGCGTGCGCTGGCTCCGAGATTCCACCCTGTAAGCAGACACTAAATGTCACCATTGACGCAAATATGTCATATGTGACATTGTGCCTTCTGTCGACGGATCACCACCGAAGGAGCCGGCATGTCGGACTACGACGCGATCATCATCGGGGCAGGTCACAACGGTCTGGTCGCCGCCAACGTGCTGGCGAAGGGCGGCGCGAAGGTGCTCGTCCTGGAACGGGCGCACTTCCTCGGCGGGATGGCCGCCACCCGCGAACTCTTCGACGGCTACAAGCACAGCGTCGGCGCCTGGGCCGTGCTGATCTGGCGGCAGGAGATGACCGAACGCCTCGAGCTCACCAAGTGGGGCTTCGAGCTGATGGACCAGTGGACGTCGACGTGCACGTTCGGCGACGCAGCCGACTCCCCGTTCGTGATGTACAACGACCTTGAACGCATGGCGCGCCACCTGCTCGACGATCACGGGGCCGACACCGCGGCGGCGCTGGGGTCGCTGTTTGCCCACATCGGCCGATTCGCACCGTATTTCGTCGACTCGGCGTTCGGGCCGCCGCTGGACATCATCGAGGTGATCGCCTCCCAGCCCACGCCCGAGGACCGCCACGATTTCGCCCAGATGTGGTACGGCAGCACCATGGACACGGTCCGCCGTTTCCTGGCACCCGACCAGGGCCGCTGCATCCAGGGCTCGCTGGCCGCGATGTCCATCGACGCCTTCGACGGCGGCCCGTGGACCCCGGGTTCGAACGCATCGACCTTGTATCACTACCTGATCGGCGGCGGCAACGTCGAATACATCATGCCGCGCGGGGGCATCGGCTCGCTGAGCACCGCGCTGTGCCGGCGCGCCGAATCGCTGGGCGCCGAGGTGCAGCTGAAGCAACACGTCAAGGACATCCTGGTCACCGACGGGCGCGCCACCGGAGTCGAATTACGCGACGGCACAACGATTTCCGCCGACGCCGTGCTGTCGTCGCTCGACCCGTACACCACGTTCGTCAATCTGGCCGGCGCGCAGAACTTTCCGCCCGACTACATTCGCAAGATCAAGGAGATCAACTTCAACCTGGGTTACATCCAGGCGCATCTCACGATTGACCAGGCGCCCCGATGGATCGAGCGCCTGCAGCCCTACATGCACGACAACGGCCAGTGGTGTCCCACCGTCGCCTACGCGCCGTCGCCGGAGTACATCAGCGACGCGTGGGAGCAATACCGCAAGGGGCAGCTTCCCGACGCGCCGCCCACCTACCTGTACATCCCCAGCATGGTCGACTCGTCGCTGGCGCCGGCGGGCAAGCACAGCGCGACCATCTTCACCCCGTACTTCCCCACCGGGCTGGACGCCGACGAAAACCGAAGCTGGAAGGAGCAATACGCCGACACCTGCGTGCGCATCTTCGACACCTTCGCGCCCGGGTTCGCCGACTCCGTCACCAACCGCGTGGTGTTTTCCAACCGTTACTTCGGCAGCACCTTCAGCGCACACGCCGGCGACTACTCGCACGGCCTGCTGCAGCCGAACCAGCTGTGGACCGGCCGCGTCGTCGAGGGCGCCGACAAGTTCGCCACCCCGGTCGACGGGCTCTTCCTGTGCGGCCAGTGCACGCACCCCGGACCCGGGGTGACCGGCATCCCCGGCTGGAACGGCGCCGAGGCGGCGCTCAAGCACCTCAACGCCCGCGTCGCGTAGGGGCGTTGCAAAGCCCTGATTTCGATGTACCATTTGGTACATGTTTACCCAAGACAGCATCGAGATCGACGCGCCGCCGCAGGTCGTGTGGGACGTCTTCAGCGACGTCGAACACTGGCCCGAGTGGACCGCGTCGGTCGACTCCCTGACCGGGCGGGACGGTTCCGCCCTGGCCGCCGGCAGGCGGTTCGCGATCAAGCAACCCGGCCTGCAGAAGCTGATCTGGAAGGTCACAGAGATCGATCCCGGCACCTCCTGGACCTGGGTGACCCGCTCCCCCGGCGTGCAGGTGACCGCGCGCCACTACGTCACCGCCCTGCCCGGTGGACGCAGCCTGGTGCGCCAGGAACTCGATCAGCAGGGCCTCCTCGGTGCGCTGGTCGGGCGGTTGACGGTCAAACGGACCCAGCGCTTCCTCGAGATGGAGGCCAAGGGCCTCAAGGCCCGGTCTGAACAGGTCAGCCGCGCCAATGGCCCGCACGCCTGACCGACGGCGGCGCCGCGAACTACTGGATGCGCTCTTCGACGAGTTCGCCGCGAACGGCATCGGCGATCGCTCGCTTCGCGATGTCGCCGCCGCGGTCGGCACCAGCCACCGGATGCTGTTGCACCACTTCGGTTCTCGCGAAGACCTGCTGATCGCGATCGTCGAGGAGGCCGAGCGCCGCCAGATGGCCCTCGTCCCCGACCTGCCGCAGAACCCGGCCGAGGGCTTCGCCGCGATGTGGGCCGACCTTCGTCGCCGCGAATTGCGCCAACTGGAGCGCCTGTTCTTCGAGTGCTATTCGCGGGCCGCCCAGGGCGAAAAGCCGTTCACGCGAATGGTTCCCGGCGCGGTCGACGGCTGGCTGCGCGAGGTGGAATCGGCCGCCGCCGGCGTTGTCTACGACGGCGCGATGGCAAGGCTCGGGCTGGCCGTCACCCGAGGCCTGCTGCTGGACCTGGTGGCCACCGACGACGAGGCCGGCGTGGACGCGGCCGCGCAAGCGTTCATCGAGCTTTTGGCAACAGCGCGATGAGCGTGTCGACGAGCTCCTCGGCGTTGGTGTGCCACTTGTCCAAATCCATGTGGCCGCTGAGATCCAGTCCCGTGATGCCGTGGGCACTGGTCAACAGCAGCGCCCCATAACGGCGCGCCTGCTGCGGGCCGACAATGCGACCCATGATGTCGAGAAACAGATCCTGCGCGCGTTCGGCCGCCCGCATCGCCGCGGCCGGATCGCCCGCCGGCGGGGTGAACATCAACCGATACAGGTGAGGCCGGGTGCGGCCGATGGCGATCAGCGATAGCAAGCCGGATCGCAGTGACTCCTCGGGCGGGTCCCCGCTGTTGGCCAACGCCTCCAGCGCATCGCCCAGGTCGGTCAAGGCGTTGGTCGCGACCACCGCGAGCAGAGCTTCCTTGTCGGCGAAGTGGCGATACGCCGCCGAGCGCGACACACCGCTGCGCGCCCCCACCTCGCGCAGCGTCACCGCCTCGACTCCACCGAGGTCGAGCAAGACCTCGGCGGCCTCAAGCAGCGAACGACGTGTCGCCGCAGCGCTCTCCGCTCGACTCGTCACCCGCAGAGCATAAGCCCGGCAACCAGTTGACAACGTCAACTCAAACGCCTAGCTTCAGTTGACAACGTCAACTCAGTGCATTCACCGGACGGAGACAGCCATGAATTCCTCGAATCGCGCCGACCGCAACGAGCTGATCGTCGTCACCGGCGCGTCGACGGGGATGGGCGCGGCGACGGCTCGTGCGCTGGCGCGCAAGGGTTTTCACGTGCTCGCCGGCGTACGCCGCGAAGCCGACGCCGCAGCGCTGGCGGCCGACGGGCTGGAGCCGCGCATCCTGGACATCACCGTCGAATCGGACGTGGCCGCGATCGCCGAACGCGTCGCGAACGATCCGCTGCGCCGTCCGCTGCGCGCGCTGGTCAACAACGCCGGGATCGCGATCAACGCACCGGTGGAAGCCCTGCCAATGGACGAGTGGCGCAAGCAGTTTGAGGTCAACCTGTTCGGACACATCGCGATGATCCAGGCGTTGTTGCCGGCGCTGCTGCTCAGCTCGGGCACCGTCGTGAACATCAGTTCCGTCGGCGGGAAGGTCGTGTTGCCGACATATGGCGCATATGCCGGTTCGAAGTTCGCGCTGGAGGCGGTCAGCGATGCCCTGCGCCGAGAGGTCGGCGAGCTCGGGATCAAGGTCGTCGTCGTCGAACCCGGCGCCGTCAAAACCGAGATGGCGGAGCGTGGGATCGCCACCGCGGAGGGGCTGATGGCCAACATGACCGCCGCCCAGCTCGCACGCTATGAGGATCTCGCCGCGGCCGTCACCGCCCAAGCCCGATCGTTCGGTGAGGACGGCGTTTCGGCCGAGCACGCCGCGAAAGTGATCGTCAAGGCCGCGACCGCATCGCGTCCCCGGACGCGCTACACGATCGGCCGCGACGCCGCGATCCTGCTGCGAATCAGCCGTGTCGTATCCGACCGGGTTCTGGACCGCATTGTGCGGCTGAACCTTCGGTCGTTCGCGAAAACCTCAGCCTCCCACGGCCGCCGCGCGGCGGTTGGCGTGTGAGCCCGTCTTCACCCCGAAGAACTGGTACTCCTCCGGCTTCACCGCGCGGGTCGCTCGCCAGTACTCCCAGGTGTAGCCGCCCCACAGCACGGTGTTCTTGCCGTGCTCGTCGAGGTACCAGCTGCTGCAGCCGCCGCTGTTCCACACCGACTGCGAAAGCCTCTGCTGCAGTTCGTCGTTGAACCGGTCCTGCGCGGCGCGGGTCGGGGCCAGCGCCTCGGCGCCCAGCTTGTCACATTTCGCGATCGCGTCGGCGACGTAGTGGATCTGGGACTCGATCATGAACACCACGGAGTTGTGGCCGAGCCCCGTGTTCGGCCCCAGCAGGAAGAACAGGTTCGGCACGTCGGCGACGGTGATGCCCCGGTGCGCGCCGATGCCCTCCCGGTTCCACCGGTCGACCAGGTCCTCGCCGTTCCGCCCCTTGATCTGGACGTAGGTGTAGGAGTCGGTGACGTGGAAGCCGGTGCCGTAGACGATCACGTCCACCTTGCGCTCTTTGCCATCCGCCGTGACGATGCCGTCGCGCGTGATCCGGGTGATTCCGTCGGTGACCAGTTCGGTCTTGGGGTCGGCGACGGCGCCATAGTACGTGGAGGAGTTGAGGATTCGCTTGCAACCGATCCGGTAGTGCGGGGTCAGCTTGCGGCGCAGCTCGCGGTCCTTGACCGAGCGCCGGATGTTGTATTTCGCGTAGGCCTCGATGATCTTCAGCGCGTTCGGCCGTTTGGTCATGCCGAAGGCCAGCGCCTCCTGACCCCAGTAGATCGCCAGGCGCACCGCCGCGCGAAGGCCGGGAACGTTCTCCATCGCCCGGCGCAGCGCCACGGGCAGCTCGGGGTTGGACCGCGGCACCACCCACGGCGGGGTGCGTTGGTAGAGCTGAAGTTCGGCGACCTTCCCCACGATCTCGGGCACGATCTGGATCGCGCTGGCGCCGGTGCCGATCACGGCCACCCGCTTGCCGGTCAGGTCGACCGAGTGGTCCCACTCCGCGGAATGGAAAGCGGGACCGGCAAACTCGTCGCGGCCCTCGATGTCGGGGAACGACGGAATGTGCAGCGCGCCGGCCCCGGAGATCAGGAACTGCGCGACGTACTCGCGGCCGTCGGTGGTGAAGACGTGCCAGCGATTCTCGTCGTCGTCCCAGTGGCCCCGGTCGACCAGCGAGTTGAACACGATGTGGCGGCGCAGCCCGTATTTCTCGGTGACGCCCTTGAGGTAGTCCCAGATCTCGGGCTGATACGAGAACGGGTTCTTCCAGTCGGGCTTGGGCTCAAAGGAGAAGGAGTACAGGTGCGAGGGGATGTCGCAGGCACAGCCGGGATAGCTGTTGTCGCGCCACGTGCCACCGACGTCGCCGGCCTTCTCCAGGATGACGAAGTCCACGCCCTGCTGTTGCAGCTTGATGCCCATGCCCAGGCCGGAGAATCCGGTCCCGATGATCAGGGCGCGGGTGTGCACCGGCTCCTGCGTCTGCTGGGTCGGCTCGGCTTGTGTCATGGCATCGGTCACGGCGGATCGGTCTTCCTGTTGGCTAGCGCAAATACCCAGTACCCAGGGTATCGGATAGGGCGAGTGTTGACGATCGCCGGGACGATGTCAACGTGCCAAAAGTCCTCAGCTGGCGGCGGGGTTGCTGGGCACCACGCTGTGAATCGGCTGATCGGGGTCCATCGCGATGCCCAGCGCGTCGGCCGTGCCGACGAGAACGCCCATCATGATGGTCGTCAGGTGGGCGACGAACTGCTCGCGCGGCATGCGCCGCGGGCTGTCGGCCTCGGGGCCCAGCCACCACTCGGTGGCCGACGCGGCCGATCCGAAGGCCGCGTGCCCGGCCAGTTCGATCGCCGCGTGGTCCAGCTCCATCTCCCGCAGCTCGTTGTCGAACATGTCGGCCACGGCCAGGGTGATCCCGCGGCCCTCCTCCAGGATCTTGGGGCTCGCCGCGGAACGGCCCTGGATGAACACCCGCAGCACGTTGGGGTGCTGGTCGACGAGGTTGACATACTCCTCGACGGCGCGGCCGATCACCTCGCGGGCCGAATCGGTCTTGAGGTCGATCGACGGGAAGATCGCCGCCCACAACATGTCGCGCAGCCGCTCGCCGATCGCCTGAAACAGGTCGGATTTGTCGTGGAAGTGCCGGTAGATCTTGGGCTTGGCGGTGCCGGCCTCCTCGGCAATCTCCCGCACACTCAGCTCGGGGCCCAGGCGGTCGATGGCGCGGAACGCGGCATCCACGATTTCACCGCGCACCTTCTTGCGGTGTTCGCGCCACCGCTCGCTGCGCGCGTCGACCTTGACCCCGGGCTTCGCGCTTGGCGGATGGGGCATAGGTGGTCGGGGAATTCTCACCACACCAAGCACCTTACCCCGGTGGCGCCGCTGACCTGGGCAGACCGACCATCCGCGGCTCGGCGTGCCGATGCGTCACCGTGGCGCGCGCAGTACCTCGCTCGGAGATCGGCCGAACTCCCGGCGGTAGTCGGCCGCGAACCGGCCCAGGTTGCCGAACCCCCAGTGGTACGCGACGGCCGCGACGGTCGTTCCGTCCTCGATGGACGACCGCCGAAGGTCCGCGTGCGCTCGAGTGAGACGGATTGCCCTCAGGTATGCCATGGGCGTCGTGTCCAGGTGCCTCCGGAAGGCCTCCTGCAGGGCGCGGGTGCTCAATCGCGCCGCTGCGGCGACGTCACCGATCCGGACGTCCTCGGCTGCGGATTCCTCGAGGTAGGCGATCGCGCGCCGAATGGCTGGCGGGCGGACGCCGCCACTCGGGCCCCCGCCGGCCGTGTGGAGAATCCCGGGGTAGGCCTCGATGAGGCTCGCTATCAACATCCGCCGCATCTGCGCGGACAGCAGAGGCCCGGACGCCAAGAGCCCGTCCGGTCCGGCGTTTTGGAGCAGGATTTGCATCACCTTCGCTACGGCCTTCGACGCCGGTTTGGACGGGTGCCAGCTCAGCGGGAATCGGACGGCGGCCGGCCGGCTCGCGCCGGTGAACTCGGCAGCGGTCGTCTCGAAATCGGTGCGGGGTATTCGCACATGGAAAAGGTTGCAGTTTTCTTCCCAGCGCAGCCGATACGCCGTGTGCGCGTCCAGCACCAGGTGTTCGCCGGGCGACAGGAGCCGTTCCCCACTTGCGGCGCGGGCCGCGAACCGCCCGCTGATCTGCTGCGAGACCAGGAAGAAGTCGTCGAACGTCGACGATTCCAGAAGCGTGGTGCCCGATCCATACGACAGGGAGTAGACGCCCAGGCCGTCGGCGCCTCCCTCGGCATGCCGCGCGCGGAACGCCGACAAGCTGCCGCGGACGGTGAGCCGGTGGGGACAGTAAACCGACGCGATTTGGGTTCGCGCCTCTTCCGGATCTTTGGTATCGGTTCGGATGCGCAGACCCTCGATCGTGAGGCCAGGCTTCATGTGACCGCGACAATCGTCTTGCCGTCGCCGCGACACGCGGGGTCGAACGCGCCGGGTGCTTCGGCCAGTGAACAAACCGCGCCGACGATCGGGTGCAGCCTTCCGTCGCGCAGCATGTGTTCCAGCGCGGCCAAGCCCGCCCGGTCGGGTTCGACGACGAAGAAGATCGAGCGCGCATGCTCCGGTTCAACCTCCGGCGGTTCGGCGATGGTGATCAGCGAACCGCCGGGGCGCACCAATTCCGCTGAGCGCTTGAGGATTTCACCGCCGATCACGTCGAATACCACGTCGACCAAGCCGACATCCTCCAGCCGATCGGATTGCAGATCCACGAAAGCGTCGGCGCCCAGGCCCAGCACGGTCTCCCGGTGCTTGGCGCGGCCGCTGCCGATCACGCGAGCCCCGGCATCGCGAGCAAGTTGCACCGCCATACAGCCGACGGCGCCGGCGGCGCCGTGCACCAGAACGGTCTGGCCCGTGCCGAGCTGTGCGTGCAGGAACAGCCCCTGCCATGCGGTCAGTCCGGGGAGCGCCACCGCAGCGGCCACGGTGTGCTCGATGCTTGCCGATAAAGG
The DNA here is from genome assembly GCF_001672815.1 of Mycobacterium sp. E796. Lineage (GTDB taxonomy): Bacteria > Actinomycetota > Actinomycetes > Mycobacteriales > Mycobacteriaceae > Mycobacterium. The sequence goes on from NZ_LZKK01000365.1 coordinate 10,411, forward strand.
CGCAAGATTGCGGGCCTCCACCGCAACGTATTCCGCGAGGGAGCCGTTGCGGGCCCAGTCGGTGATCCCGAAGACCCGCTGGCCCACTATCAAACCAGTTGTCCCGTAGCCCAACTCGGCGACGACCCCCGAGACTTCATGCCCCGGGATGCTGGGTGCGCGATCGTGACCGGCGCGGTCGGTCCAGGTTGCCGGCCAGTCGAGCTCACCCGGCGTGAAGCTGGCGGCGTGGACCCGCACGATGACGTCGTTTTCCGCGGCATGCGGATAGGGCATGTCGACCAGAGAAAGCCCACGGAAACCGGCGGCGCGGTCGCGCGCGGTAATCGCTTGCACAGCTGTCGCACCCCCAATGCCGACGGACGCGCAGCCACGGCCCGTCCGGACAACGTTATTCAAGCCTGCACGGCTGCGGCGCAATTCACCTATGGCCATTGAGCCGTCTTGTCCACAAAAAACGACACGAGCGGGTCAACGGGTGTCGGCGTATTCGGTCGCGGCAGCGCGTCGTGCGGTGGTCGTGCGCGGCGGTCTGGACCGGATCAGCCGGGGCCACCAGAAGAACGGTCCGAGCAGCTGGGCGATGGCGGGTGTGATGAACGAACGCACGATCAACGTGTCGAGCAGCAGGCCAATGCCGATTGTGGATCCCATTTCGCCGACCGACACCAATTTGCCGGAAACCATTGCCATCATGGTGACGGCGAAGACGAGCCCGGCGGTGGTGACCACCTTGCCGGAATTGGCCACCGCTCGGATCAGACCGGTGTTGAGACCCGCCTTGCTTTCTTCCAGGTAGCGGGCGATGAGCAGCAAGTTGTAGTCCGAGCCGACCGCCACCAAGATGATGAACGTGAGCGGCAGGCCCAGCCAGCTGATCGGAATGCCCAGCATGTGCTGCCAGATCAGCACCGACAGGCCAAACGCTCCCGAATAAGAGAAAGCTACGGTGCCAATTATCACCAATGCCGCGATCATGCTCCCGGTGATGAGCAGCATTACCAGGAAAATCAACGCGAATGCCGCCGTGGCCGCGATGATCAGGTCGGTCTTGGCCGCATCCTGGATGTCCCAGTAGGTCGTCGCGGCGCCGCCGAGATAGACGCGTGCCCCGCCGAGCGTGGTGCCTTTCAACGCCTCCTCGGCGGCGGGTAAATAGGTCTGGTCGTGACGGATACCTTCGGCAGTGAGCGCCTCACCGTCGTGGTAGATCATGTAGCGGGCGGCCTTGCCGTCCGGGGACATGAAAAATCTCAGGTCGATGTGAAATGAAGGGTTTCCGAACGCATCTGGTGGTAGGTAGAAGAACTCGTCATTCTTCGCACTGTCGAACGCGTTGCCCAGGTCCATCATCTGACGGCCCAGCTCGTCCAACTGCGCCAGCTGGGGCTCGATCGTACTGTTTTCGGCCAGGATGACCCGGTGCAGCTGGTCGAGCTGGTCCACGTTGCGGCCCAGCAGTTCGACCAGTTGGGGCGTCACCGAGTCCTGAATCAGCGCGGCCTTGAGACTCTTGTCCATCTGCTCGTCGAGCTGGTCGATCTTGTCGGTCGCGTCGAACAGCGACCGCAGTGACAAGCAGAGCGGGATGTCGAAACAGTGCTTCTCCCAGTAGAAGTAGCTTCGGATCGGTCGCCAGACGTCGTCGAAGTCGGCGAGGTTGTCCCGCACCGCATCCGTGACGTCCTTCATGCCCCTCGCGGCGTCGGCGGCGACATGAGCCGCGCCCGCCTGCTGCGACGTCAGTTCCTGCTGATGACGCATCAGGTCGGTCATCCGGTTCGTGATGTCGGCCAGCTCGGTGAGCCGGGTGTTGAGGTCGGTGAGGAACGGCAGGAGTTCCTTGATCTTCGTACCCATCGAGCCCATGGTGTAAGTGAACGAAGAATGCTCGAGGGGAGTCCCCAGCGGCCTGGTGACACTCTGGACCAATCCCACACCCGGAGTGTGAAATACAGTGCGTGCCACCCGGTCCAGCGCGATCATGTCGGTGCTGTTTCGCATGTCGTGATCGGATTCGACCATGAGCATATCGCCGTTAAGCCTGCTGACCGGGAAGTGCCTGTCGCTCGCGGCATATCCCTGCTTCGACGGGCTGTCGTCCGAGATGTAGATCCGGTCGTCATAGTTGGGACGGTAGGTGGGGAGCGTGAGCGACCCCACCAGCACCACGACACAGCTTGCCAGCAGGATCCGGCCGGGCCACCGAACCGTCAGGGTGCCGACCTTGCGCCAGATTCCCACTCCGCCTCGACGTTTCGGCTCGAAGACCCCGAAGCGGCTGCCCAACGCCAGCACAGCCGGACCGAACGTGAGAGCAGCCGCAACTGCCGTGAGCATGGCCACGGCGCAGGGAATTCCACAGGTGTTGAAGTAATTTAGCCGGGTGAACTTGAGGCAGAACGTTGCGCCGGCGACCGCGAGGCCGGACCCGAGGATGACGTGGGACACGCCGTTCACGGCCGAATAGTAGGCCGTCTCGCGGTCTTCACCCGCGTGCCGTGCCTCGTGGTAGCGGCCGACCAGAAAGATCGCGTAATCGGTGCCCGCCCCGAGGATCAGGGACACCAAGAGGTTCGACGCGAACTCCGATATCCCGATGAACTTGTGGAAGGCGAGAATGGCGACAATGCCTCGCCCGCAGTTCAATTCGAGCATCACCATGAACAGGACGAGAAGCGCTGTCTTGATCGATCGATAAACGACCAGCAGCATCACGCTGATCAGGACGATAGTGACGAACATGATCGTGATCAGGCTCTCGTTGCCGGCTTCGAGCATGTCCGCCGACAGCGGCGCCGAACCCGAGACGTAGACCTTCAGCCCAGGCGGACTTTTGGCCTGCGCCACCAAATCGCGCACCGCCTTGATTGATTCGTCCGACAGCGCCGAGCCGAGATTCCCGGCGATCCGCACCAGAGTGTAGGACGCCTTTCCGTCATTGCTCTGCACCCCGGCGGCGGTCGCGCCTTGGCCCCACAGGTCCATGACGTATTGAACGTGCTTGTCGTGCTGCAGCTTTGCGACCAAATCCGTGTAGAACGCGTGATCGGTTTCGTCCAGTTTGTGCTCGCCCTCGAAGACGACCATCACCAGGCTGTTGCTGTCGGACTCCTTGAACACTTCCCCGATGTGGATGAGCGCTTTCGCCGACGGCGCGTCGACCGGGACCAGGGGACCCCGGCCCGCCTCGGTAACGGGCTCTAGCTGCGGAACGACCACGTTGAGGACGACCATCAGCGCGATCCACGCGAGGACCACGGGCACGGCGAACTTGCGGATGGTCCGCGCGACGAATGGTTTGCGCACATCGGTGACGGCGCCGTCGAGGCTCATGCGGACAGCACCTGGCACCAGACGCCGGCATGCTCGCCGGTTGCCGTGTGCTCGGAACGCACCTGACCATCGACGGTGATGCGGCAGCCGACATTTCCTCCCGCCACCTGCGCCGTGATATCGGCGGTCGCCGTCGTCAAGACGGTTACTTCCGTGTGCGTCCAGGGCAGCGCAGCGAGGTCGACCGTGACCGCGTGAGAGTTCACGTCCCAGTAGCTGGTCCTCCCCCACCCAGCCAAATCGCCAAATATCTCGTATTCGATGCGTTTGGGATTGAACTGAGCGATCGCGAATTTGTTGCCCGGGCTTCGAGTTCGGTCCTTGGCGCCGAAGGTTCCGTGGGCGGTGTCGATGACGAATCCAGCCAGGACGACAACGACGGCCACCAGGGTGGGCACCCAGAGCCTGCCGATCAATCGCCGGGATACCGAAACGCCCACGCGAATAACCTTCCCCGGGCGGTGACGACAGAAATCCAACTCACGCGGGCCCGAACCACGCGAGTGATTGGTGCAGGGATGATGGCGAACGCGGCTGCGACGAACCCGCTAGGTGCGCGACGCGCTCAACATCCGCGTGAAACTTGCGAGCTCGACGAAGCCGTCCGCGGTCGGGGCGGTCCGTCCGGCTGAGCGGAAGACGGTGGCCATGTCCAGACTCTGCGCCGTCCAGCCACGCTCGGCCAGGTACGCTGCGGGGTCTGCGTGCTGCCCGGCGAAAGTGAGCCCCCGCAAGTCTATTTCGGGGTCTCGCTCGTTCCATATCGGATGGAGTCTCCGGAAATTTTCACCGAGCGCGTCGGCTCTCGGGCTGTAAACATAATCGGCTCCAAGCCGGCTGCCAGGAGCGCTCAATGCGGTAATCGCATCGAGTATTTCGTCGTGCGCCCGGGACGGTAGGTACCCGATGAGGATCCCCTCGAGGATCCAGACGGTGGGCTGGGCGTCATCGAAACCGGCTTGGCGCAACGCCGTTGGCCAGTCTTGGCGCAGATCGATGCCCAGGCAGTGGTGGCCTTCCGCCGGTGGCCAGCCCAAGCCGGTCAGGACGCTGCGTTTCCACTCGATTATCTGCGGTTGGTCGACTTCGTAGATGGACATCGCCGACGGCCAACCCAAACGGTAGGCACGGCAATCCAATCCAGACGCGAGGATCACGGCCTGCCGAACGCCAGAGCGGCACGCGTCGAGGGCGAAGTCGTCGAGGCTTCTGCTGCGCATGCCGAAATATGCGGGCATCCAGTCGGCGTCGAGGTCGCAGAAGTCGATCGTGCCGTCAAGCAACTGTCTGAACAATTTCAGCCCGACCGCTCGAACCAGCACTTCGGCGAACGGGTCCCTGATCACCGGATCGGTTTGCCTGCTGGCGACGGCTCGGGCCGCGGCCACCAACGTGGCCGTGGCGCCTACGCCGGTCTTGAGATCCCAACTGTCGTCACGGGTCCGCGGCATGTAGCCCCCTCTATTCATCGGATGCGTCCAAGACAGTCGACGGCACCCGAAGGGGGCGCCTTCTTGAAAGTCGCTGTCCGATGCAAAGTTAGGGGTGCACCCGCCACCGGTCTACCCGAATAACGCGGCCGATGGCCGGAATACGCGGTGAACCCCGCGGACCAAGCCCGACGGCCGAGTGTGAGCTACGCGACGCGAGCCGCGACTACACCGTCGCGTGCGTCACAGCATGCAGGAGACGCAACCCTCCACCTCAGTCCCCTCCAGCGCCATCTGGCGCAGCCGGATGTAGTAGAGCGTCTTGATTCCCTTGCGCCAGGCGTAGATCTGCGCCTTGTTCACGTCGCGGGTGGTCGCGGTGTCCTTGAAGAACAGCGTCAGCGACAGCCCTTGGTCCACGTGCTGGGTGGCCGCCGCGTAGGTGTCGATGATCTTCTCGTAACCGATCTCGTAGGCGTCCTGGTAGTACTCCAGGTTGTCGTTGGTCATGTAGGGCGCCGGGTAGTAGACCCGCCCGATCTTGCCCTCCTTGCGGATCTCGACCTTCGACACGATCGGGTGGATCGACGACGTGGAGTGGTTGATGTAAGAGATCGACCCGGTCGGCGGCACCGCCTGCAGGTTCTGGTTGTAGATGCCGTGCGCTTGAACCGATTCCTTCAGCCGCTTCCAATCGTCCTGGGTGGGGATGCGGATCTCGGCGTCGGCGAACAGCTGGCGCACCTTGTCGGTCGCCGGCTCCCACACCTGCTCGGTGTACTTGTCGAAGAACTCTCCCGACGCGTACTTGGAGCGCTCGAATCCCTTGAAGTGCGTGCCGCGTTCGATCGCGATGCGGTTCGAGGCCCGCAGCGCGTGGTAGAGCACGGTGTAGAAGTAGATGTTGGTGAAGTCGATGCCTTCCTCGGAACCGTAGAAGATGCCCTCGCGGGCCAGGTAGCCGTGCAGGTTCATCTGCCCGAGGCCGATCGCGTGGGAATCGTTGTTGCCCTGCTCGATTGAGGGCACCGACGTGATGTGCGTCTGGTCGCTGACGGCGGTGAGCGCCCGGATCGCCACCTCGATCGTCTGGGCGAAGTCCGGTGAGTCCATCGTCTTGGCGATGTTCAGCGACCCCAGGTTGCACGAAATGTCCTTGCCCACCTTCGCATATGACAGGTCGTCGTTGAACAGCGACGGCGTGGACACCTGCAGGATCTCCGAGCACAGGTTCGAATGCGTGATCTTGCCCTCGATGGGGTTGGCCCGGTTCACCGTGTCCTCGAACATGATGTACGGGTAGCCCGACTCGAACTGCAGCTCGGCCAGCGTCTGGAAGAATTCGCGCGCCTTGATCTTGGTCTTGCGGATGCGCGCGTCGTCGACCATCTCGTAGTACTTCTCGGTAATCGAGATGTCGGCGAACGGCACTCCGTAGACGCGCTCGACGTCGTATGGCGAGAACAGGTACATGTCCTCGTTCTTCTTGGCCAGCTCGAAGGTGATGTCGGGGATCACCACGCCCAGGCTCAGGGTCTTGATCCGGATCTTCTCGTCGGCGTTCTCCCGCTTGGTGTCCAGGAAGCGGTAGATGTCGGGGTGATGCGCCTGCAGGTACACCGCGCCGGCACCCTGGCGCGCCCCTAGCTGATTGGCGTAGGAGAACGAGTCCTCCAGCAGCTTCATGATCGGGATGACGCCCGAGGACTGGTTCTCGATGTTCTTGATCGGGGCGCCGTGCTCGCGAATGTTGGAGAGCAGCAACGCAACTCCCCCGCCGCGCTTGGACAGCTGCAGGGCGGAGTTGATCGATCGCCCGATCGACTCCATGTTGTCCTCGATGCGCAGCAGAAAGCAGCTGACCGGCTCTCCGCGCTGCTTCTTGCCCGAGTTCAGGAACGTCGGGGTGGCCGGCTGGAACCGCCCGTCGATGATCTCGTCGACCAGCTTCTCGGCCAGCCCGGTGTCGCCGGACGCCAGTGTCAGCGCGACCATGACGACGCGGTCCTCGAAGCGCTCCAGATAGCGCTTCCCGTCGAACGTCTTCAGCGTGTAGGAGGTGTAGTACTTGAACGCGCCCAGGAACGTCGGGAAGCGGAACTTCTTGGCGTAGGCGCGGTCCAGCAGCGACTTGACGAAGTTGCGCGAGTACTGGTCGAGAACCTCACGCTCGTAATAGTTTTCGCGGATCAGGTAGTCGAGCTTCTCGTCCTGATTATGGAAGAACACGGTGTTCTGGTTGACGTGCTGCAGGAAGTACTGGCGCGCCGCGAGAACGTCCTTGTCGAACTGAATCTTGCCGTCCTTGTCGTACAGGTTCAGCATCGCGTTCAGCGCGTGGTAGTCCGTTTCGTCGTGCAACCCGTGCGTGGCGGCGGCTACAGGCTCTGCAGTGACGGTTGGTGGCACGTCTGTTCCTTCCAGAAATCGGCGAGACCGGCGCGGACGGCATCCACGTCGTCCGGGGTCCCCATCAGTTCGAAGCGGTAAAGGTAGGGAACGCTGCACTTGCGCGAGATGATGTTGCCCGCGTACGCGAATGCGATCCCGTAGTCGTTGTTGCCCGCGGCGATGACGCCGCGGATCAACGACCGGTTGAGCTCGTTGTTCAAAAAGGCGATGACCTGTTTAGGGACATACCCCCGGGCATTGACGTCCAAGTCGTGCCGTCCGCCGCCGTACGTCGGCACGATCAGCACATACGGCTCGCTGACCTCAATGCGCCCGTGCAGCGGTATCCGTGTGGCGGGGACACCCAGCTTCTGCACGAAGCGGTGGGTGCTCTCCGACACGGAAGAGAAATAGACCAGTGACGATCGCAAGCGCGGCGCAGCCGGGCGAAGCGGGTCGTCACTCATCCAACCAAGGTTGCGCCCAGTGATCTCCATGGCACCGCAACCTTCCTTACCTAACGTCTGCCGCTTTGCCTACGCGCTGAGCGCCGACTCCGCGAGCGCCTTGATGCGGTCGGGGCGGAAACCCGACCAGTGATCGTTCCCGGCAACCACGACGGGAGCCTGCAGGTAGCCCAGCGCCATCACGTAGTCCCGCGACTCAGCGTCCAGCGTGATGTCGACCTTCTGGTAGGCGATGCCCTGCTTGTCCATGGCCTTGAAGGTGGCGCTGCACTGCACGCACGCGGGCTTGGTGTAGACGGTGATGCTCATGGATGCCGCTCCTTTGCGGAAGGGAGACCTGTAACGGACTGGCAACTACTCGGGTACTGCAACGAACTGCGTCTTCGCTGTGTTTCAGCGGCCCGTCAGGGCCCCGGATTCCCGTCTTGCGGCGCTGGAAGCCGAAGGCGCTGCTTCGACCTCTTCGAGCCGATTCGGGGAAGTCCCCAAGCCCGGCCAGCGTGGGGATCCTGGGATCTGCCGGTGCCTCGAAACACTACACCTAGTGGCCGACAAGTTGTCTAGATACAAGATGTTCTGAATAACAATTTTGAAATTCCCTGGTCGTAAGGCTCCGCACGACATCCGCTCGGCGTGTCGCAGGTCACAGATCGGTCTCGGGAAGCCCACACCATCCGGTATATCAGCGGCCACCGACAACGATCGTGTCGCCGCGGCGCGATCGGCGGCCGGGCCCATCCCCGCCCGATCACCAGCAAAGCCGCCAGCCAGGGCTGGCGGCTTCGGCTATTCGGTTATCGAAACGTCGCTGGTGGCCGGCGAGCGGCTTGTGGGTTCTCGCTAAATTCAGCCGACTTCGGCGGCCAGCTTGCCGACGACGTCGCGCACGTTCGCCGAGAGCTCGGCGTGTTCGCCGGGCGCATTGCCGTCCAGCGTCTTGAACGGCACCGAGAGCTTGAGCCCCTCGATCACCCGGGCGCCGGCGATTCCGAACGACTTGCGGGTCTCGTCGTGCGCCCACACCCCGCCGTACTGCCCGAACGATCCCCCGATGACCGCCAGGGGCTTGCCCTTCAGCGCGCCGTCGCCGAACGGGCGGGACAGCCAGTCGATCGCGTTCTTGATGACCGCCGGGATGCTGCCGTTGTATTCGGGGGTGACGACCAGCGCGGCGTCCGCGTCGGCCGCCGCGGCGCGCAGCGCGGTCACCGAAGCCAGCGGCGGGGCGTCGGGGTTCATCGCGTCGTCGATCTCTTCGTTGTAGAACGGCACCTCGGCCAGCCCCTCGAAGATCGTGACGGTTACGCCGTCGGGCGCGACGTCCCCCGCCAACTCGGCGATCTGGCGGTTGATCGACGCCGCGCGCAAACTGCCCACGAACGCCACAATTTTGATCTCTCCCACGCTTGTTCCCTTCGGCCTTTGGTCTACCATCCTTGCACGCCTCAACCGGACCACGGTCCGGTTTATTCCGGCAGCGTTAAAGTGCGGATATGAGCGGTGTCGAGCGGTCGCGCGAGTTGCCCGTGTCGGTTCCCCAGGAACGAGGCGACGCGGCGCGCAACCGCACGCTCCTGCTTCAGGCCGCGCGCAGGCTGGTCGCCGAGCGCGGCGCGGACGCGGTCACCATGGACGACGTCGCCGCCGCCGCAGGCGTCGGCAAGGGCACGCTGTTCCGCCGCTTCGGCAACCGGGCGGGCCTGATGATGGTGCTGCTCGACGAGGACGAGCGGGCCAGCCAGCAGGCTTTCCTGTTCGGCCCCCCGCCGCTCGGGCCCGATGCCCCGCCGATGGATCGCCTGGTCGCCTTCGGCCGCGCGCGGATGTGCTTCGTGCACACCCATCACGAGCTGCTGTCGGCGGCCAACCGCGATCCGCAGCTGCGCCACGCCGGGGCGGGCGCCGTGCAGCGCACGCACGTGCGGCTGCTGCTGGCCTCGGCGGGCACCACCGGCGACCTCGACATCCAGACCGACGCGCTGCTGGCCCTGCTAGACCCGGACTACGTGGAGCACCAACTCAACGGCGGCGGGCACACCCTGGACACGCTGTGCGATGCGTGGGAAAGCCTGGCGCGCAAGCTCTGTGGACGGTGACGGCGCCATGAGCTGGGTCCTGCATGTCGACCTCGACCAGTTTCTGGCGTCGGTCGAGCTGCGCCGCCACCCCCAACTGGCCGGGCTGCCGGTCATCGTCGGCGGCAGCGGCGATCCGACCGAACCGCGCAAGGTGGTCACCTGCGCCTCGTATGAGGCCCGGGAATTCGGTGTGCACGCCGGCATGCCGTTGCGCACCGCCGCCCGCCGCTGCCCTGACGCCACGTTCCTGCCGTCGGACCCGGCCGCCTACGACGCCGCCTCCGACCAGGTGATGGGCCTGCTGCGCGACCTGGGGCATCCGGTCGAAGTGTGGGGCTGGGATGAGGCCTACGTCGGCGTCGAGGGCGCGGAACCGACCGAGGTGGCCGAACAGATCCGAACGGTGATCGCGTCGGAGACCGGACTGTCGTGCTCGGTCGGCATCAGCGACAACAAACAGCGGGCCAAGGTCGCCACCGGCTTCGCGAAACCGGCCGGCATCTTCGCGCTCACCGACGCGAACTGGATGGCGGTGATGGCCGACCGCCCGGTCGACGCACTCTGGGGCGTGGGCCCCAAGACGGCGAAAAAGCTGGCGGCACTTGATATCACCACGGTCCGCGACCTCGCGAACGCCGACGCGGAGCTGCTGACGTCCACGTTCGGCCCGCGCACCGGCCTGTGGCTGCTGCTGCTGGCCAAGGGTGGCGGCGATGCGGAAGTCAGCGCCGAGCCGTGGATTCCGCGCTCGCGCAGCCACGTCATCACCTTTCCGCGCGACCTCACCGATAGGGCCGAAATGGACTCGGCCATAACGCGATTGGCGCGTCAGGCATTGGACGACGTGCTGGCCGGGGGACGGATCGTCACCCGCGTGGCCGTCACCGTGCGGACCGCGACGTTCTACACCCGCACCAAAATCCGCAAGCTGCCCGCGCCCACCACCGACGCAGACACCATCACCGAGGCGGCCCTGCGCGTCCTGGACCTCTTCGAGCTGGACCGGCCGATTCGCCTACTCGGCGTGCGACTCGAGCTGGCCATGCCGGACTAGCGGCGCCGGGGCGGGACGCAGTGCGCGCGTGAAGATCACGTTGACCTGACGCATCGCCACGCTGTACGGCCACCAGGCCAACCGCTTGAACGCGTACAGCGCACGGATGTCGCCCGACGTGTAGATCAGGTAGCGGTTCTTCGCGACGCCGGCCAGGATCTTCTCGGCCGCCCTTTCCGGCGATACCGCGTGACCGCTGAATCGGTCCACCCAGCGGGCGACTCTGGGGTCCTCGCGGTCGACCCCGGCGATCTCGACCGTGTCCACCAGCGGGGTCTTCACCGCGCCCGGCACCACCACCGACACCCCGATGCGGTGGCGCGCCAGGTCGAAGCGCAACACCTCGGACAGGCCGCGCAACCCGAACTTGCTCGCGCTGTAGGCCGCGTGCCACGGCAGCGCCACCAGCCCCGCCGCCGACGACACGTTGACCACGTGACCGCCCCGGCCGGCCGCCAACATCGGGGGAACGAACGCCTCGATGACGTGGATCGGACCCATCAGGTTGATCGCGATCATCTTGCTCCACTGCTCGTGGCTCAGCCGGTCGACGGTGCCCCAGGCCGACACGCCGGCGATGTTCAGCACGACATCCATCGTCGAATGCTCGGCGTGGATGTCGGCGGCGAAGGCCGCCACCTGGTCATGGTCGGCGATGTCCAGGGCGCGGTGGGCGGGCACCGCAGCGCCGAGCGCGCGGGCGTCGGCCACGGTCCGTTCGAGGCCGTCGGCGTTGCGATCGGTCAGGTACAGCTCGGCGCCCTGCGCGGCCAACCGCAGGGCGGTCGCCCGCCCGATCCCGCTCGCCGCGCCGGTGACCAGGCACCGCTTCCCCGCGAAATACCGCCCCGACGCCCTCGGAAGCCTTGGCCCCATGGCCGTGACCATACCGCGTTACTTCTGGCCGCCACCCCAGAGCGAATTCAGCCACAGCTGCTCGAGCACCCGCACGCGACGCTCCAGGTCGTCTTGGTGACCTTGGCGTCCGGCGAGCAGCGGGTCGCCGCTCAGCGTCAGGGAGGTGGTGCCCGCCAGGGTTCGCACCAACGCCGGGATGTCGTCGCTGATCGGGTTCGCCGTCCCGGCCTTCATCTCCGCCTCGACGATCGCCGTGATCTGTCCCAGCACCACCTCGAACTGCCGCTCCAGGAGCTCTTGAATCTGAACGTCGGTGTGGCGGGCCACCTCACAAGCCGCCATCACCGGGTCGTTGTGCGCGTAGACCGCGGCGGCGCTGCGGACCATCCGCTTGGCGAACTGTTCCGGCGACTCGCCCGGTTCGCGGGGGGCGAAGTACTGGGTTAGCTGTTCGAGTTCCTCGGCGGCGTCGGCCATGATCTGGGCGAGCACCGCGTACTTGGAGTCGAAGTAGAAGTAGAAGCCCGAGCGGGCCACCCCGGCCCGCAGGCTGATGGTGCTGACCGACAGTTCCGCGAACGGTTTCTCCTCGAGTAGGTCGCGCACCGCCTGCATGATCGCCTGCCGATGCTTGTCGCCCCGGCGGCGAATGGCCGGTTCGCCCGGGTCGGAGTCGGCATGGCTGCTCACGCCATCGACCTTGCACCACGCCACACGAAAAGCAAACTTGACAGCCGTCAACTTTTTCCCGAAGGTATGAGTCAGTGACCGCTGTCACCCGACCCGGGCCCGCAAAGGAGCGCGAAGGAGTTTCATGGCCGCCACTATCAGCACCCCTAATTACCTGCTCGATCAGGCGCGCCGCAGGTTGACCCCGTCATTCAACAACTTCCCCGGCATGGGCCTGGTCGAACGCAGGTTGCTGAACACCACGTTCCCGGAGCACAAGCTCGCCGACCCGCCGCCGGGCAGCGGGCTCAAGCCGGTCCTCGGTGACGCGGGGCTGCCGGTCCTCGGGCACATCATCGAGATGCTGCGCGGCGGACCCGACTATCTGTTGTTCCTGTACCGGACCAAGGGCCCGGTCGTCTTCGGTGACTCGCCGGTCCTGCCGGGGGTCGCGGCGCTGGGCCCCGACGCGGCACAGGTCATCTACTCCAACCGCAACAAGGACTACTCCCAGCAGGGCTGGGTGCCGGTGATCGGGCCATTCTTCCACCGCGGGCTGATGCTGCTCGACTTCGAAGAGCACCTGTTCCACCGGCGCATCATGCAGGAGGCGTTCGTCCGGTCCCGGCTCGTCTCCTACGTCGAGCAGATGGACAAGGTCATCACCAAAACGGTCGCGGACGACTGGGTGGTCAACGACGCGCGCTTTCTTCTCTATCCGGCGATGAAGGAGCTGACCCTCGACATCGCCTCGATGGTGTTCATGGGCCACGAGCCCGGCACCGACCGCGAACTGGTGACCAAGGTGAACAGGGCGTTCACGGTCACCACCCGCGCCGGGAACGCGATCATCCGCACCGGAGTCCCGCCGTTCACCTGGTGGCGCGGCCTGAAGGCCCGCGAACTGCTGGAGAACTATTTCCGCGAGCGCGTCAAGGAACAGCGCGGAAAGGACGGCAACGACCTGCTGTCCGTGTTGTGCCAGACCGAGGACGAGGACGGCAACAAGTTCTCCGACGAGGACATCGTCAACCACATGATCTTCCTGATGATGGCCGCGCACGACACGTCGACGTCGACCGCCACGACGATGGTCTACCAGCTGGCCGCCCACCCGGAGTGGCAGGAGCGCTGCCGCGACGAGTCGGACCGCCTGATCGGCGACGGGCCGCTCGACATCGACTCCCTCGAGAAGCTCGAGTCGCTGGACCTGGTGATGAACGAGTCGATCCGGCTGGTGACCCCGGTGCAGTGGGCGATGCGTCAGACCGTGCGCGACACGGACCTGCTGGGCTACTACATCCCCAAGGGCACGAACGTGATCGCCTATCCGGGGATGAATCACCGGCTGCCGGAACTCTGGACGGACCCGCTGAAATTCGACCCCGACCGGTTCACCGAGCCGCGCAACGAGCACAAGCGGCACCGCTACGGGTGGACGCCGTTCGGCGGCGGCGCGCACAAGTGCATCGGAATGGTGTTCGGGCAGTTGGAGATCAAGTCGATCCTGCACCGCCTGCTGCGCCGCTACCGGCTGGAGCTGCCCCGCCCTGGGTACCAGGCCGAGTGGGACTACGGCGGTATGCCGGTGCCCAAGGACGGCATGCCGATCGTGCTGCGCCCGCTCTAGTCCCCTCGCCACCAGACGCAAAAGTCCCCATTTGAGGCCCGAACTGGGGGCTTTTACGTCTGCTCGGCAGCGTCAGGCGATCAGCCGGTTGGCGCACGCGATCACCGCGCGCAACGCCGACTGGGTCGGATCCTCCGAGAGGCCCATCGCCCACTCGGCGCGAATCCCGTTGCTGCCGCGGATAAACGTCGCCGTGGCCGCGCCGCAACCGATCTGGTGAAACCTCAGCATCTCCACCGTGATCCCGCGCTCGTGCAGCATCGCGGTGAGGGCGGCGATCGGACCGCTGGCGGCGGCGGTCGACGTGCTGATGTGGTCGCCGACGGCGATCATCGCCCGAAAGTTGCGGGCCTGCGGGCCGAGCCGCCCGGCGGGCCGCTCGGTGTCGGTGCAGGCCCAGTGGCCCAGTCGCAGCGGGCCGGCCGTGCGACCGTAGGTGGCGACGAAGGCCTCCCACGACATCGCGTCGGCCTCCTCGCGCAGCCCGCGCGGCAGGGCGGCGCCGAAGTGCTCGCTTAAGGAGGGAAGGGATTTGGTAAGAGCCACGATTTCGGTCTTCTCTGATCAGCAGGGGCGACCGACGGTAGTAGCTTCCGACCCACAGCGGGGGGTCGGTCTGGGATCAGACCCCGCTGCGGGTGCTGGCTACTACGGCACGCTGAAGAAGACGCACGAGCGCCGAGACTAGACGTCGCGGGCCGGCAATGCAAATCCGTTTCGCGCGGCCCGGTAACTCACTGCCGGACAAGCGCTTTCGTGATGATGCCCTATCCGTTCGGCCCGGGCGCCGCGTCGAACCGCAGGTAGGCCTGGATCGTCGTCCCGGCCGGGGTGGTGTGCGTGCGGACCAGGTCCGATATGGCATTGACCAGATACAGACCGCGACTGGCCGGGCCGCTCGGGCCGGGGTCCAGGCGGCCCACCAGCGGGTTGCCCAGCCGCCCGGTGTCGCGCGCCTCACAAACCAGGTGCTCGTCTTCGCGCCAGAACGCCAGCCGGCAGGCTCCGTCGGTGTACATCAGGCTGTTGCTGGCCAGCTCCGTCGCGATCAGTTGCAGATCCTCGATGCCGTCCTGGGACATTCCCACCCAGCCGGCGTAGTCGACGGCGAACGAGCGGGCGGGCCGCAGGTCCGCCGACTTCCTGACTAGGTACGTGACGGCGCCCGGCTTGGCGACGAGCGGTTGGTTGCAGCGATCCAAGACCTCGCCGGGCGCATATTCGGCGCTGCGACGCAGCGCGCCACGGCTCCACAGCAAGGGGTGCGTCGCGCGGGCGTCCGCCAGCACCGCGTCACCCAGCTCGCTCGCGTCGTACAGGCACAACACGGTCGCCGGGTATCCGTCGAGGGCCGAATTCACCAGCGCCTCGTGTTCGGAGCAGGCGACGATTTCCGCGTCGGTGCGTTGGGGCCAGGCGAGCTCGCTCACGATTCGCACCCGCCGGCCCTGGTGTTCGTCGATGAAGGAACCCTCCATGGCCATGAAGCGGCTCGGGTTGCGGCCGATCTCGGCAATGTCGACCATCCGCAGTTCCGCAGCGAATCCCCCGCCGGGCCCGGGCAGCGCGTCGCGCAGCGTGTCCAGCTTGTCGCCGGGCACCGCCACCAAAACGTCCTCGTCCCGCGCCAACCCGTCGGCGACGAAGCGAACCGCAAAGTCCAGGTACTCCGCCTGCGAACGATAAAGAAGCCCGGAATGAACGAAACCCGAGTGGTCGGTGTACATCCCCCCGAAGCCTCCCGTCACCGGTGCGCGCTCGCTTTCGATCACAAGTGCCAACCCCCTGCCGGACCGGCCGTTCGGTACTTCCATTGCCAGTACCCCAGATGGGCTTTCGCTATGCCGACGAACGCGTCACACCCGGAAACGGCTATAGCCACCACGAGGCCGCGGCGTCGAGGTGACGACGGATGCGGTAACGCGCGAGGCTGTCGTCGCCGGCTTCGATCGCCTGCAGGATCCGCAGATGCGCGTGCTCGACGGCGACGACATCGGCCCAATCCGGCTCCGTCTGCGCGGTGCTGGACCAGTGCCGGCGAAACAGCTCGATGATGATGCGAAGGAACAAATCCAGCAGCGCGTTGCCGGCCAGCCGGGCCAATCCGAGGTGGAAGCGGGCCTCTTCGGCGACGGCCTTGCGCACGTCGCCCGGGTGGGTGTCCGGACGGGTCGCCAGAAACGCCGCCACCTCGGACTCGCTGCGCCGCTTGACGATTCTGGCGACGTTGTCGATCTCGATGGCGTCGCGAACGCAGCGCAGGTCGTCCCGCGTCGGCCTGCGGTACTGCAGGTACAGCGCGATGGTGTCGATGCTGGCCTCGGCGTGCGGTGTGGTGACGATCAGGCCGCCGCCCGGCCCGCGCCGCATCCGCGCGACCGAGTGATATTCGAGCAGCCGCACCGCCTCCCGGAAAACCGCGCGGCTGACCCGGTAACGCTCCAGCAGGGCCGTCTCCGTTCCGAACACCGAGCCGACCCGCCAGCCGTCGGCGGCGATGTCGTCGCCGACGGTGACGGCCAGCATCTCGGCGAGTTTGCCGGTGGGCGCGTCACCTTCGAGGGACAGGCCCGGCTGCAGCCGGCGCCCCCCGCGCGGAGGGGTGCCCTCGCCGGGGTAATGCCGCTGCAGCCAGGAGGTCACCGCTTCGACGTGCCGTTCGGAAAGCGTCTTGGCCCGGGCCGCGTCGCCGGAGGTGACGGCGGCGACGAGCCGCGAGTGGTCGCGGTGCATGTGCTCGACCGCCTCGATCGCCTCGGTCGACGAGTCGGCCCGCGACTGCAGGGCATAGCGCGAGGTGAGCCGCATCAAGATGTCGATGAATAATTGCAGGACCGGGCTTTTCGATTGCTCCGCCAGCGCGATGTGGAACTCGTCGCGCGGCGCCGGAAGGCCCGGCCGCCACTGCTCCTCCGCCCGCAACACCGCCCGCAACCGGTCGATGCCGGCCTCGTCGATGCGTTCGGCCGCAAGCGAGGCCGCCAGCGGCTCGAGGACCAGGCGCGCGTTGAGCAGGTCGACCAGGGTCGTGCCCAGGTACTCGAGGTAGATCACCACGGCTCGGGTCGCCGGGCCGGCGTCCGGCCGGCAGATCAGCAGCCCGCCACCCGGTCCGCGGCGCATCCGGGCGACCTGGTGGTGTTCGACCAGGCGGACGGCCTCGCGCAGCACCGATCGGCTCACGCCGTACCGCTGTTGCAGCGCCTGTTCGGAGCCCAGCGATTCGCCGACGGTCCAGCCGCGCCGGACTACGTCCGCCTCGATGCGGCGGGCAATCTGCGCGGCGAGTTTGTCCGCGGGACTCCAATCGCGCTGTGCCACAAGCTATCTCAACAGGTGAGCAATAAGCATCCGGCGACGGGGCCACCGCCCACGGAAACGACGCCGACCTCGGGGCGTTTAGACACCTGGCGCCCCCCCGCGTCGCCCCGCAGCTGCAGGCACCCTTCGTGCAAGGCCCAGTAGCCGTGCATGCGCCCCGCCGACAGCTGGCCGCCGTAGGTGTTCAGCGGCAGTTGGCCGTCACGGGCGATCCGCGCGCCGCCCTCGACGAACGGCCCGGCCTCGCCGTCGCCGCATACCCCCAGCGCCTCGAGCCACGCGAGGGCGAGAAACGTGAAACCGTCGTACAACTCGGCAAGCTCCAGGTCGGCCGGCGTCAACTGGGTGCGTGACCACATCTGCGCGGTCGCGTCCGACATCGCCATCTTCGGGTAGTCGGCACGGTGAAACCAGCCGCCCGCGCCGTCGGATCCGCCGATCGCCTCCACCGCCACCGCGCGGTGCGGACAGTCGCGGGCGTACTGGGCGTGCGACACCACCACCGCGATCGAACCGTCGATGGGCACGTCGCAGTCCAGCAGGCCGAACGGCGTCGAAACCGGCCGCGCCGCAAGGTAGTCGGCCATGGTCATCGGTTCGCGATAGACCGCAAGGGGATTCAGCGCGGCGTTGCGTCTGCCGTTGAGCGCCAGCCAGCCCAGCTGTTCCTTGGTGGTCCCGTACAGCTCCATGTGGCGGCGGCAGTTCAGCGCCAGCCAGTTCGCGGCGGAGTAGGCGTGGGCCGCGACCAGGTCGTTGACGTCGTCCATCGCGCCGACCGCCGGCTTCGGCGCGCCTTCTGGTGTCTCGAACATGCGCGCCAGTGCCGGCGCCGGCGCGTTTTCCTCCCGCTTGACCGGGACCGTCCCGCCGAGCATTTGGATCGTCCGGTAGATCACCACGTGGTGCGCGCGTCGTTCGGCGACCGCGCGGCACGCCGACATCACCGGGCTCAGCAGGCCCCCGGTGCCGAAGCCGGCCCCGCAGTCGGCCGCCTCAATGCGCAGTTCGGCGTTGACGTCCGCGGCGGGGGTGTCGCCTAGGGTGGCGATCCCGTCGATGTCGGTCGGCGACAGGCCGGCGTCGGCGATGGCGGCGCGCACCGCCTCCATGGTCAGTTCCAGGCCCGGGATCCCGGTGCGACGGCCGATTCGCGAGATGCCGAGGCCGGAGATGATCGCGTCTTTTTCGAAGTAGCTCATGTGCACCATCCGTCCAAGCAACCCAAACCAAAGAGTGTACTGTATTGGCCGTGTCAGGCGAGTTGCTCATCGAACACTGCGACGCGTGCGCGCGCTGGGTGCACCCGGCGGCCGGCGAATGCCGGGACTGCGGCGGCCCGCTGGTGGCGCGACCGGTGTCGGGCCGGGGCACCGTGTTCACCTACACCGTGAACCACCACCCGTACAACCCCGAGATCCCGACACCCTACGTGATCGCGATCGTCGAACTCGCCGAGCAGAGCGGGCTGCGGGTGGCCGCCAACATCGTTGGCTGCGAACCGGATTCGGTGACGTGCGGCCTGCCCGTCGCCATCCAGCCCGAGAGGGGCAGCGGCGGCGCGCCGCAATTCGCCCCTGCTTCATAACCGCGAGCAGACGCAAAAGACCCCAAATGCCCAGCGAAATAGGGGCTTTTGCGTCTGCTCGCCGAACGAAAGTTAGTTGATCAGCGGGTCACGCGGCATGCCAAGGATCCGCTCGGCGATCTGATTGCGGGTCACCTCGGAGGTGCCGCCGGCGATCGACATGCCACGGGCGCCCATGATCATCCGGCTCGCCAGCGCGCCCTGCCCGTCGCCAAGCGCGACCTCGGGCCCCAGCAACGCGGCCGAAATCGCGGCCCCGTCCACCATGTGTTCGGCCAACTTCAGCTTGGTGACGTTGCCCTCGGGCCCGGGGCCCGCGCCCTCGACGCTGCGGGCGACGCGGCGCAGGTTCAGCAACCGCAGCGCGTGGTCATCGGCCAGGTAGTTTCCCACGCGGATCTTGGCCCCCGCCAACTGATCCGGTCGCTGCCTGGCGAGTTCGATCAGCATGTCCGCCAGGCCCTCATAGAACGATCCGCTGCCGCCGATGCTGACGCGCTCGTTGCCGAGCGTGGCACGAGCAACCGTCCACCCGGTGTTGGGCTCGCCGACGACGTCTTCGTCGGGAACGAACAAGTCGTTGAAGAACACCTCGTTGAAATCCGAGCCGCCGGTGATCTGCCGCAGCGGCCGCACCTCGACCTCCGGCGCCTTCATGTCGACGATCACCGTGGTGATGCCGGCATGCTTCGGCGCGTCCGGGTCGGTGCGGACGGTAGCCAGCCCCCGCGCGCAATAGTGCGCCCCACTGGTCCACACCTTCTGCCCGTTGATCTTCCAGCCACCCTCGACGCGGGTGGCACGGGTCTTGATGGACGCCGCGTCCGATCCCGCGTCCGGCTCGGAGAACAGCTGACACCAGATCTCGTCTTTGCGCAGCGCCTTCTCTACGAATCTTTCGATCTGCCAGGGGGTTCCGTGCTGGATCAGGGTCAGGATCACCCATCCGGTGATTCCGTAGTCGGGCCGCTTGATGCCGGCGGCGCGAAACTCTTCCTCGATCACCAGCTGCTCCACCGCGTCGGCCGCCCGACCCCACGGCTTGGGCCAGTGCGGCATCACGTAGCCCGTCTCGATCAGCTTGTCGCGCTGGGCCTGTTTGTCCAGGGCGGCGATCTCGGCGGCGTCGGCGTGGATCCGGGTGCGCAGCTCCTCGGCCTCGGGCGGCAGGTCCAGGCTATTCTCGCGCACCGCGCCGGCCGCGGTGCGCTCGAAGACGTCGGCGACCGGGGCGTCCCCGCCGAACAGCGCCGCGGTCACCAGTGACCGCCGCAGGTGCAGGTGCGCGTCGTGCTCCCAGGTGAAGCCGATGCCGCCGTGCACCTGGATGTTCAGCTCGGCATTGCGCGCATACGCCGGGAACGCCAGCGCGGCGGCCGCTGCGGCGATGAGGCGAAACTGATCCTCGTCCTCCCCCGCGGCGCGCGAGGCGTCCCAAACCGCGGCGGTCGCCGACTCGGCGGCCACCAGCATGTTCGCGCAGTGATGCTTGACCGCCTGGAAGGTCGCGATGGTCCGGCCGAATTGCTGGCGCACCTTGGCATAGGCGACGGCGGCCTCGACGCAGTCCGACGACCCGCCGACGGCCTCGGCGGCCAGCAACGTGCGCGCTCGGGCCAGCGCCGACAGCCGCGCGCCCGGCAGGATGTCGTCGGCGCTGACGCGCACGCCCTGCAGGCGCACGCGACCGGAGCGCCGGGTCGGGTCGAGGTTGTCGGGCACGTCCACCGTCACCCCGTCGCGGGCCCGGTCCAGCAGCAGCACGTCGTCACCGGCGGCGACCAGCAGCAGCTCGGCGAGCCCGGCACCCAGCACGATCCCGGCGTCGCCCTCCGCCACGCCGCCGGTGACCCGCACCTTGCCGTCCAGGCCGATGCCCGCGGTGACGGTTCCGTCGATCAGGCCGGGCAGCAGCCGCGACTTCTGCTCTGCGCTGCCCTCTTTGGCGATCACCGCCGAGGCGATCACGGTCGGCACGAACGGTCCCGGCGCCACCGCGCGCCCGAGTTCCTCGACGACCACGACGAGTTCGGGCAGACCGTAGCCGGAGCCGCCGTGCTCCTCGTCGACATGCAGGCCGAGCCAGCCGAGCTCCACCAGGTTCTGCCAGAACGGCGGGCGGGATTCTTCGGCCGCGTCGAGCAGCGACCGCGCCGCCCAGCGCGCCTTCTGCGAAGTCAGGAACGCGCGGGCCACCTCGGCGAGTTCGCGATGGTCGTCGGTCAGTGCGATACCCATGAGGGGCCTCCTCGCTACCGGGCTGACTGCCTGCCCCGCTCCGAGGGGGAGCGGGGCGGCTGCCTAAAGAGTGTACTTATTCCCGGGAAGGCCCGCGCCGGGGGGTTACTTCGGCGCGAAGCGCTGTCCGGCGTCCAGCCGCAGGCACTGGCCGTTGAGCATCGGGTTGTCCACGATGGCCGCCGCGAGTTTGGCGTACTCGATGGGCCGGCCGAGGCGCTTGGGGAAGGCCGCGTCCTTGGTGAGCGCGGCCGCGAACTCGTCCGGTATGCCCTGGGTCAACCCCGTGGCGAACAGGCTGGGCGCGATCGCCAGCACGCGGATGCCCAGCGAACCAAGGTCACGCGCCATCGTCAGGCACATGCCCGCGACGCCGGCCTTGGCGGCGGTGTAGGCAACCTGCCCGATCTGGCCCTCGAAGGCCGCGATCGAGGCCGTGTTGATGATCACGCCGCGCTCTTCGTCCTCGGGTTCGTTCTTGGCCATGTGGGCGGCCGCCAGCCGGCTGATGTTGAAGGTGGCGATCAGGTTGAGATCGATCACCGACTGGAAGGACTCCAGGTCGTGCGGGCCGGACTTGGTCATGGTCCGCTTGGCGATGCCGCCACCGGCGGTGGTGATGATGACGTGCAGGCCGCCCAGCTTGTCGACCGCGGTCTGCAGCGTCTCCTCGGTTCCCGCGAAGTCGGTGACGTCGACGGGGTAGAACGCACCGCTGACGGCCTCGGCGACGGTCTTGCCGTCGGAACCCTCGCGGTCGAGTATGGCGACGTCCGCGCCGCGTTCGTGCAGCAACTCGGCGCTGGCACGGCCCATGCCCGACGCGCCGCCGATGACGACGACCTTCTTCCCGTTGATCTCCATCCGGACCTCCTCGTTAGGCTTGTCAGAATCCACGAAATTTGTAACGTTTCCTAGGCACGCTAGCGTGTCGGCCCGGCGGGGTTGTCCCCGCCTTGTTTCAAGAGCCATGCCAAGCTCGATTGCGTGCTCCTCTTCGACGTCGCAAGCACGTCGCTGAATGTCGGCGGGACGTCGTCGCGGCTGGCCAAGGTCGCCCACATCGCCGAGCTGCTGCGGCGCGCCGGCGCCGACCCACAGGCGGCGGCGATCATCGTCTCGTGGCTGTCGGGTGAGCTGCGGCAGCGCCAGATCGGGGTCGGCTGGGCGTCGCTGCGGTCCCGGCCGCCGCCGGCGTCAGACCCGACCCTGACCGTCACCGGGGTCGACGCCACCTTCACCGAGATCGGGGCGGTGTCGGGCAAGGGATCGCAGGCGCGGCGGGCCGAACTCCTCGGTGCGCTGTTCGCCGCCGCGACCGAAACCGAGCAGGCCTTTCTGCTGCGCCTGCTCGGCGGCGAGCTGCGCCAGGGGGCGCTGGCCGGGATCATGGCCGATGCCGTGGCCAAGGCCGCCGGGCTCCCCACCGCGTCGGTCCAACGCGCCGCGATGCTGGGCGGGGACTTGCCGGCGGTGGCCGCGGCTTGTTTAAAGGCCGCCCTCTCCGGGGAAGCCGCGGCCCTGGACGCGTTCACCCTGCGGGTCGGCCGGCCGGTCAGCCCGATGCTGGCCCAGACCGCGCCTGGCGTCGCCGATGCGCTCGAACGACACGGCGGCACAAGCATTTTCGAGGCGAAGCTGGACGGCGCGCGAGTGCAGATCCACCGCTCCGGCGACCAGGTCACGGTCTACACCCGCAGCCTCGACGACGTCACGGCCCGGCTGCCGGAGGTGGTCGAGGCGACGCTGGCGCTGCCGGCAACCGAGCTGATCGCCGACGGCGAGGCGATCGCGCTGCGGCCCGACAACTCACCGCATCGCTTCCAGGTCACCGCCTCGCGGTTCGGCCGATCCGTCGACATCGAGGCGGCCCTTGCCGCCCAACGGCTTTCGGTGTTCTTCTTCGACATCCTGCACCGCGACGGCGTGGACCTGCTGGACGCGCCGACCGTCGACCGGTTGGCCGCCCTGGACGACCTGGTGCCGCCCGCACAGCGGGTGGACCGGCTGCTGACATCGGACCCGTCGCGGGCCGCCGCCTTCCTGGACGCCACCCTGGCCGCCGGCCACGAGGGGGTGATGGCCAAGGCGCCCGACGCGCCGTACCTGGCGGGGCGCCGCGGCGCGGGCTGGCTGAAGGTCAAGCCGGTGCACACCCTGGATCTGGTGGTGCTCGCCGTCGAGTGGGGATCGGGGCGCCGCCGCGGCAAGCTGTCCAACATCCACCTGGGCGCCCGCGACCCGGCCACCGGCGAATTCGTGATGGTGGGAAAGACTTTCAAGGGCATGACCGATGCGATGCTGGACTGGCAGACCACCCGGTTCGGCGAACTCGCCGTAAGCGGAACTGACTCCTACGTCGTGCGGCTGCGGCCCGAGCAGGTGGTCGAGGTGGCCCTCGACGGCGTGCAGAAGTCGTCGCGCTATCCCGGTGGCCTCGCGTTGCGGTTCGCCCGGGTGGTGCGCTACCGCGACGACAAGGGCCCCGCCGACGCCGACACCATCGACGCGGTGCGGGCGCTGTATTAAAACTCCCGTGCAAACAGGAATTGTCAATTTTGCGCGCGTAGGGTTTTCGCCGTGGCAGTCAAAGAGCACGACAAAGGCGTCAGCTTCATCCACACTCTCGAAGAGCTACCGCCGGTCGCGATCATCGACCGGTCCCCCATCACCGCCTGGCACAAGGCCGTCTTCGGCGTGATCGCCGTGATCGGCGCCATCGCCTGGGCGATCATCGCCACCGCGCGCGGCGAGACGGTGAACGCTATCTGGTTCGTGGTCGCGGCGATCTGCACCTACATCATCGGGTACCGGTTCTATGCCCGGTTGGTCGAAATGAAGATCGTGCGTCCGCGCGACGACCACGCCACCCCGGCCGAGATGCTCGACGACGGCACCGACTACGTGCCCACCGACCGGCGCGTGCTGTTCGGGCATCATTTCGCCGCCATCGCGGGGGCCGGGCCGCTCGTCGGCCCGGTGCTGGCCACCCAGATGGGCTACCTGCCCGGGACCATCTGGATCATCGCCGGCGCGGTGTTCGGCGGCTGCGTGCAGGACTACCTGGTGCTCTGGATATCCACCCGGCGCCGCGGCCGTTCCCTGGGCCAGATGGCCCGCGACGAGCTGGGCGCGGTGGGCGGGGCCGCCGCCCTCCTCGGGGTGCTCGTCATCATGGTGATCCTGATCGCGGTGCTGGCAATGATCGTGGTGCAGGCACTGGCCAAGAGCCCGTGGGGGGTGTTCTCCATCGCCATGACCATCCCCATCGCCCTGTTCATGGGCTGCTACCTGCGGTTCCTGCGGCCAGGGCGGGTGTCGGAAGTGTCCGTGATCGGGTTCGTGCTGCTGCTGCTCGCCGTGGCCTCGGGCAACTGGGTCGCCGAAACATCCTGGGGCGCATCCTGGTTCACCCTGTCCCCCGTCGCCCTGTGCTGGTGCCTGATCGTCTATGGCCTCGCCGCGTCGGTGCTGCCGGTGTGGTTGCTGCTGGCGCCGCGCGACTACCTGTCGACGTTCATGAAGGTCGGCGCCGTCGGGCTCATCGCGGTCGGCATCTGCATCGCACAGCCGGTGATGCAGGCGCCCGCGGTCTCACAGTTCGCCACCCGGGGCAACGGCCCGGTGTTCGCCGGCGCGCTGTTCCCGTTCCTGTTCATCACGATCGCGTGTGGCGCCCTATCAGGATTTCACTCGCTGATCTCGTCCGGGACGACGCCGAAGATGCTGGAGAAGGAAGGCCAGATGCGGCTGATCGGCTACGGCGGCATGCTCACCGAGTCGTTCGTCGCGGTCATGGCGCTGATCACTGCGTCGATCATCAACCAGCACCTGTACTTCACCCTCAACGCGCCCGCCGCACAGACCGGCGGCACCGCGTCAACCGCCGCGCAATACGTCAACAAGCTCGGCCTGTCCGGCGCACCGGCCACGGCGGACCAGATCAACCAGGCCGCGGCCAGTGTCGGCGAGAAGTCCATCGTGTCGCGCACCGGCGGGGCGCCGACGCTGGCGTTCGGTATGTCCGAGGTGTTGCAGCGGGTGTTCGGCGGGGCGGGGCTCAAGGCGTTCTGGTATCACTTCGCGATCATGTTCGAGGCGCTGTTCATCCTGACCACTGTCGACGCAGGGACCCGGGTCAACCGGTTCATGCTCTCCGACACGCTCGGCAACTTCGGCGGCCCGCTGGCCAAGCTGCGCAACCCGAGCTGGCGGCCCGGCGTGTGGCTGTGCAGCCTGGCCGTCGTCGCCGCCTGGGGTAGCACCCTGCTGATGGGGGTGACCGATCCGCTGGGCGGCATCAACACCCTTTTCCCGCTGTTCGGCATTGCCAACCAGCTGCTCGCGGCGATCGCGCTGACCGTCATCACCGTCGTGGTCATCAAGAAGGGCCTACTGAGGTGGGCGTGGATCCCGGGGATTCCGCTGCTGTGGGACCTGGCCGTCACGCTGACCGCGTCGTGGCAGAAGATCTTCTCCGGCGATCCCGCCGTCGGCTACTGGACCCAGCACTCCTTGTACCTGGCGGCCAAACACGCCGGCAAGACCACGTTCGGTGCCGCGAAGAACGCCCGCCAACTCGACGAGGTCATCAGGAACACCGCCATTCAGGGCACCCTGTCGATCCTCTTCGCGTTGGTCGTCGTCATCGTGTTCGTCGCCGGAATCGCCGTCGCGCTCAGGGCGCTCGGCGGTGGCGGACGGCCGTTGAGCGAGGACGACCCGGTGCCGTCGAAACGGTTCGCACCCGCCGGGCTGATCCCCACCCCCGCCGAGCGGGAGGTGCAAAAACAATGGGACGTGGCCCCGGCCCCTGGCGGTTAATCGCGCTTGGCGTACGGCTTCGCAATCCAAGTGCGCGCTTCATCGGCTTCCGCCTCGGAAAACGTCATGTACCGGCCCGGCCACAGGAACCCGAAGAGCTCACTGAATCGCGCCATCTGCTTTACCCATTCCACGTCGCTGACGATCGCGCAGCGATCCCAGTCGAAGTAGTGACCGATACCGAACTTGGAATCCGCCCAGATCGCGCCCGGCCCAAAACTGGTGAAGTCGGGCGCGATCTCGAGATAAATTCCCACCCTGTCGTGCCGGCTCAATTTGTCTTCGAAGCCCGGTATGAGCACCGCGTCATAGTCGGCCTTGGTCACGTGCCCATGGAACGCGAACGCGGCGACATCGTCGGGAAAATCCTCGAGCATCTCGATCACGACGCCATCGTCTCCGCACCGGACGTGGCGGCCTAGGGGCCAAAGTCATCGGAAGCCGCGAACGGTGCCTTGGTGATGCCGTCGAGGCGAAGGGGTAGTCGACTACTCACGACGAATGCCGCTCGTCGCTCTTACGGTGATTTCACCAACGCCCGGTTCATCCGGTCACGGGACCACCGCATCGAAAAGAGTCAGACGAAATGTCGGCATCACCAACGGGACTCGCGAGACCAACCGATCCCGTCAACGAGCGCACACGCCAACGCCCATCGGTCGAGGTGTCGCCCGCCGAAGTGGTGATCAGCACCCAGCAGGTGGTGTTCGGCACCGCGGCGGCCTTGGGCACGCGCCGCGAGAGCATCGGCCGCCGGTTCGTCGCAATCGTCCGCCGCACGCTCGTGACCTCGCCGGATGAACCGGGCCCGCCGCGCAGGCACTACCCGCGGCACTACGGATTCCTCGAGAACTCCCTCATGGCACGCGAAATGGAAAGACTATGAACGTCATTGTCACCTTCGCCTCCGCGGTGCTGATGCTGATGATCGCGAAGGGGACCTACAGCCTGCAGTGGTGGCTCGAGCGCAGCGACTACAACCGTCACTTCGAGGATTGATCGCCCACGCCCGTAAAGGTTGATGCCTCCGGCCGTGGCACGGTCCTAAAATTGCGCGATGATGCTCGGTATCGACTTCGGCACCACCCACACCGTCGTTGCGGCCGTCGACCGGGGCAACTATCCGGTCATCTCTTTCGACGGCCTGGACGCCTGGCCGTCGCTCATCGCGGCCCACACAGACGGGCGGTTGCGGTTCGGGCTGGACGCCGCCGCGGTCCGCCACGAGCCGGGGTGGTCGCTGTTGCGATCGTTCAAACGCCTTCTCAACGAAGCCGGCCCGCAGACCGAGGTGCACGTGGCCGGTCGCGACCATCGGCTGCCCGACCTGCTCACCGCCTTTCTGGCGCAGCTGAAGAGCGACCTGCAAACCCGTTCCAATGCCACCCTCGCACCCGGCGAGACAATCGAGGCCGCGATCAGCGTGCCGGCCAACGCCTCCAGCGCCCAGCGCCTGCTGACCCTGGACGCCTTCGTCGCGGCGGGTTTCCACGTCGTCGCGCTGCTGAACGAACCATCGGCCGCCAGCCTCGAGTATGCGCACCGATACCGCTCCACAATCACCGCCAAGCGCGAGCACGTCCTCATCTACGACCTCGGCGGCGGCACCTTCGACGCGTCGCTGCTCAGGATGACCGGGCACGAGAACGAAGTGGTGGTCAGCGAGGGCATCCAACGCCTCGGCGGTGACGACTTCGACGAGGCGATCGTGGACCTCGTCCTCGACCGGCTGAACCTGAACGGGGCGGATCCCGCCACACGCGAGCTGCTCAAGGACGAGTGCGCCGCGCGCAAGGAGGCCGTCGGGCCGCAGACGCGCCGTTTCCTGGTGGACCTCACCGGAATCGACGCGGTCGACCGGCCCCCGTTCTCCTGCGGCATCGACGACGTCTACTCCGTGTGTGCGCCGCTCGTCGACCAGACGACCGAACTGCTGCAGCGCGTCCTGCAGGGTCCGACCCGGGACGGCAAGGACGTGGACTGGTCGGAGGTGGCGGGCATCTACGTGGTGGGCGGCGCCGGGGGCTTCCCGCTGGTTGCCCGGATGCTGCGCAGCGCCTTCGGTGAGAAGCGCGTGAAGCGCTCCCCGCACCCGTTCGCGGCGACGGCGATCGGCCTGGCGGTCTTCCTCGACAAGGAAGCGGGTTTCGCGCTGTCCGAACGCTTTTCGCGGCACTTCGGGGTTTTCCGCGAGGCGCAGGCCGGCACCGACGTGGTCTTCGACCCGATCGTGCCCAAGGACGCGTCGCTTCCGGCGGACGGGCGGACCCCGCTGGTCGTCAGCCGCACCTATCGGGCGGCGCACAACATCGGACACTTCCGCTTCGTGGAGTGCAGCCGCCTGATCGACGGGCGGCCCGACGGGGACGTCACGCCCTATGACCCGGTGCTCTTCCCGTTCGACCCGGCCCTGCGCGACCGCGACGACCTCGGCCGCCAGCCGGTCGGGCGGTGGAGTGACGGCCCGGACGTCGAGGAGCGCTACGTCGTCACCCCGAGCGGCGCGGTCGAGGTGACGCTGACGACGCAACCGGCCGGCTTCAAGCGCACCTTCCGGCTGGAGCGCTGCGCCGCCGCGGGTTGATGAATCGATGCCACACCGGGAATACCCCGGACTATGGCAGATTTAGATCTGGACGCCCTTTCCACCCGCGAACACGGCTACACCGTCAACGACGAGGACGACGACGACCCGGTGCTGCTCGACCGGGACGGCAACCACGTCGACACGTGGCGCGAGCGCTACCCGTACGACCACCGGATGCCGCGCGACGAATACGAGCGGCTGAAGCGCAGGCTGCAGATCGAGCTGCTGAAGCTGCAAAACCACGCCAAGCGCACCGGCCGCCGGCACGTGATCGTGTTCGAGGGCCGCGACGCCGCCGGCAAGGGCGGGACCATTCAGCGGTTCATGGAGCATCTCAACCCCCGCAGCGCGCGGGTGGTGGCGCTGGAGAAGCCGAGCGATCGCGAAAAATCGCAGTGGTATTTTCAGCGCTACGTCACCCACCTGCCGGCCGGCGGCGAGATCGTGCTGTTCGACCGCTCCTGGTACAACCGCGCCGGCGTCGAAAGGGTGATGGGCTTCTGCACCCCCGAGCAATACGCCGAATTCATGGAGCAGGCACCGCTTTTCGAACGGATGCTGGTCGACAACGGAATCGACCTGACGAAGTTCTGGTGCTCGGTCTCGCCGGCCGAGCAGCGCACCCGGTTCGCCATCCGGCTGGTCGACCCGGTGCGGCAGTGGAAGTTCTCGCCGATGGACATGGAGTCGGTGACCCGATGGGACGACTACACCGCGGCCAAGGAGGCGATGTTCGCCGCGACCGACACCGACGCCGCCCCGTGGATCGTGGTGCGCAGCAACGACAAGAAGCGCGCCCGGATCAACGCGATGCGCTACGTTCTGGCCAAGTCCGACTACGACGACAAGGACCACGACGTGGTGGGCGAGCCGGACCCGCAGATCGTGGGCCGCGCGCTGCTGGACTGAGTTGCGCCCCGACGGAAGGAGACACGTCATGTCCACCTGGCTCATCACCGGCTGCTCGACGGGGCTCGGCCGCGCGCTGGCCGAAGCCGTCATCGCCGCCGGACACAACGCGGTCGTCACCGCGCGTGACGTCGCGAAGGTGTCCGACCTGGGCCCGACGGAGCGGGTGCTCGCCGTCGCGCTCGACGTCACCGATCCCGCGCAGGTCGCCGCGGCGGTGCGGCAGGCCGACGAGCGGTTCGGCGCCGTCGACGTTTTGGTCAACAACGCCGGCTACGGCTATCGCGCCGCGGTGGAGGAAGGCGAGGACGCCGCGGTGCACGAATTGTTCGAGACGCACTTCTTCGGCAGCGTGGCGATGATCAAGGCCGTCCTGCCGGGGATGCGGGCGCGCCGCAGCGGGGCGATCGTGAACATCTCCTCGATCGGCGCGACCGTCACGCCGGTGGGCTCCGGGTACTACGCGGCCGCCAAGGCCGCCATCGAGGGGATGAGCGGGGCCCTGCGCGGTGAGCTCGCGCCGCTCGGCATCTCGGTGACGGTCGTCGAGCCCGGCGCGTTTCGCACCGACTTCGCCGGGCGCTCGCTCGCGCAGACGGCCACGGTCATCGACGACTACGCGGGCACCGCCGGGCAGCGCCGCAAGGAAAACGACACGATGCACGGCAACCAGGCCGGCGACCCGGCCAAGGCGGCCACCGCGATCATCGCGGCGGTCGAGTCCGGCGAGCCGCCGGGGTTTCTTCTACTGGGTCCCGACGCCCTGGGCCTCTACCGCTATGTCGCGGACGCCCGCGCGGCCGAGATCGCGAAATGGGAACACCTCACCACCGGCACCGACTTCGCCTGAGGCTCAGCCGCGCAGCGCGGGCAGCACGTCACGCTCCCACGCCGCGAAGAACCCGTCCATGTCGGGTCCGATCTGCTGCACGTAGACCTCGTCGATATCGGCGTCGATGTACTTGCGCACCTGCGCAACGTGCTTGTCCGGATCCGGTCCGCACGCGACGCTTTCGGCGACCTTGTCCGGCGGCACCAACGACATGAGCGCCGCGAAGTCCTTGGGCCGCGGCAGCATCTGCGACGTCTGCCCCGGCAGCCCCTCGTTGGCCCACAATCGATGCGCCACCTTCAGCGCGGCGTCGGGATCCTGGTCCCAGCTCACCTTGGTGCCCCCCTGCACCGGCTTGTCGCCGCCGCCTGCCTCCCGGAACTGTTTGACCAAGTCCGCCTCGGGCATCGCGATGCTGTATCCGTCACCGATGCGCGCGGCCAGCTGAACGGCCTGCGGGCCGAATCCGGAGACGTAGATCGGCACCGGCTGCTCCGGCCGCGTGTAGATCTGGGCTTCCTGCACCTCGTAGTGCTTGCCGTGGTGGCTCACCTCGCCGCCCTGGTGCAGCTTGCGGATGACCTCGACGGCCTCCTCGAGCATCTCCAGGCGCACACCGGCGGACGGCCAGGGATCGCCCAGGATGTGCTCGTTGAGCGCCTCACCGCTGCCCACCCCCAGCACGAAGCGGCCGCCGAGCTGGACGGCCGCGGTGGCCGACGCCTGCGCGATGATCGCCGGATGCGTCCGTACCGTCGGGCAGGTGACGGCCGTGCTGACCGGCAGCGACGTCGCCTCCGACAGCGCGCCGATCACGCCCCACACGAAGGGACTCTGGCCCTGCTCGTCGTTCCACGGGTGAAAGTGGTCGGAGATCCACAGCGCGTCGAAGCCCGCCGCCTCCGCCCGCTTGGCCTGGTCGACCAGTTCCTTGGGGCCGAACTGCTCACTGGAAAGGAAGTATCCGATCTTGGTCATGGCGGCGGGCTACCCGGTAAGCGGCGGATTATGCGTCGTTATCGGCAACCATCGGTCCGGCCCCGAATTAGGTTGCGATCCAACATGTTCCGCGTCGCGGCCACATCCGCCACACTAATCACGCCGCCGGAAGGACCATCCTTTGTGCCCGCCTCATAGCGACAACTGCTACACGCCGCGGCCAACTCGACATCACAGTCGCTGCGAGGCGGGCAGAAACCGATCCCTTGTCCGCATGGGCCGGCGTGATGAGAATAGCTTCGCAATTTTGGAGAAGGTTATTCTCCTAGGCCGAGAGACGCTTTACGATCGGTGGGTGCCACACACGCTCCAACTCGACCGGCCCCGCGACGGCGTCGTCGTCGTGCGCCTGAACCGCCCGGAGCGGCTCAACGCCATCAATGAGGTCATGCAATCCGAATTGCACACGGCCCTAGGTGATTTGGAGTCCGACCGGTCGATGCGTGCCGTTGTTCTGACGGGCGCCGGTCGCGGCTTTTGCGCCGGCATCGACATGCGCGACTTCGGCCCCAACGTGCCGGACGCCGCCGCCCCGGCGCTGGACCGGATGCGCTTCCAGGAGGGCATGGCCGCGCTCGCCGAGGGGTTGCACCGGTTGCCGCAGCCGGTCATCGCCGCCGTCAACGGCCCGTGCGTCGGCGCCGGGTTCGCGCTGTGCCTCGCGGCGGACATCCGGATCTGTTCGACGGAAGCCTCGTTCGGCAACGCCGCCATCCTGCTGGGTCTCTCCGGGGCCGAGATGGGCATGAGCTACCACCTCCCCCGCATCGTCGGCACCAGCGTGGCTGCCGACTGGATGCTCACCGGGCGCACGGTCTCGGCCACCGAGGCCGATCGGCGCGGGCTGGTCAGCGAGATCGTCGAACCCGGTCTGTTGCTCGAGCGCGCGACCGAGTTGGCAGCGCTGATCTCCGACCTGGCGCCGCTCGGCGTCCAGCTGACAAAGCGTGCGCTCCAGGTGAACACCGACGCGACGAGCCTGTCCTCGGCCCTGGAGCTGGAGAACCGCAACCAGGTGCTCTCGCACGCGACCGAGGAAGCGGCCGAACGCCGAAGAAAGTGGTCCCGGTGACCGAACCGAGAGGGGACGACGGATGTCGTGGGACTTCTCCACCGACCCGCAGTGGGCCGAACAACTGAAATGGGTCGAGGAGTTCGTGCGCAGCGAGTGCGAACCGATCGACCTGATCGTCAAGGAGTCGCACGACCTTAATGATCCGGTCCGCCAGGCGCTCATCCCGCCCCTGCAGGAGATCGTGAAGGAGCGGGGGCTGTGGGCCACCCACCTCGGACCGCACCTAGGTGGCCCGGGCTACGGCCAGGTGAAGCTGGCGCTGCTCAACGAGATCCTGGGCCGCTCGGAATGCGCACCGATCGTCTTCGGCTCACAGGCCCCCGATTCGGGCAACAGCGAGATCCTCGCGCACTACGGCACGCCCGAGCTGAAGGCTCGCTACCTGGAGCCGTTGCTGGACAACCGCATCGTGTCGTGCTTCTCGATGACCGAGCCGCAGGGCGGCGCGGACCCCAAGGTGTTCCGGACCACCGCCGTGCCCGACGGCGACCACTGGATCATCAACGGGGAGAAGTGGTTTTCGTCGTTCGCCTCGATGGCTTCGTTCATCATCGTGATGGCGATGACCGACCCCGAGGCGCCCCCGTATGAGCGCTACTCGATGTTCGTCGTGCCGGGCGGCACGCCGGGCATCAACGTGATGCGCGACGTCGGGCTGGGATACCAACCGCTCGGCGGCGGTGGGCGCGAAGGTTATGTCCGCTACGAGGACGTGCGGGTGCCCGCCGATCACATGCTGGGCCCGCGCGGCGGGGCGTTCGTCGTCGCCCAAACCCGCCTCGGCGGCGGGCGAATTCATCACGCCATGCGCACGGTGGGGCTGGTCCGCCGCATCTTCGACATGATCTGCGAGCGGGCGGTGTCGCGCTACACCCAGGGCGAGGTCCTGGCCAACAAGCAACTGGTGCAGGAGATGGTCGCCGACTCCTGGATGGAGATCGAGGCCTTCCGGCTACTGACCCTGCGAACCGCTTGGAAGATCGACCAATTCAACGACTACAAGGCGGTGCGGGCGGACATCTCGGCGGTCAAGGCGATGATGCAGAAGGTGTTACACGACGTGTCTTCTCGGGCGCTTCAGCTGCACGGATCGCTGGGCACCACGCACGAGATGCCCTTCGTGCAGTACCTGGTCGAGTCGTTCGTGCTCGGCCTAGCCGACGGTCCCACGGAAGTCCACAAGGTGACGCTGGCCCGCCTGTTGCTGAAGGACCGTCAACCGGCGCCGGACCTGTTCCCCTCCGAACACCTGCTCCGGTTGCGCGCGGCGGCGGAGGCGAAGTTCGCGGACAAGCTGGCGGGCATCCCCCGCGGCGTGGCGATCGCGAGCGCGGCGGGGCCGGGCGAAGCGGGTCGCCACCATCGGACTTAGACGGCTTTGGTGACGCCGACATAGGACAGCACCACATCGGATTGATCGGTTTCGCGGGTCAGCGTCGCGTAGGAGCGGATGAACGACTGCCCCACGCAGCCGTCGATCTTGACGTGGAAGTTACTGATCATCACCCAGGGACTCGGGCCCTTGAACTGCTTCTTGACCACCGGCACCACGATCACCAGCCCCGGCTTGAGCCCCACGGTGATCACGCCGTTGATCGGCACGGTCACCAGCGGGATGAACCCACCGGCCAACGGAAAGCCGACACCTGGGTTGACGCCGGCGCTACCGGCCATCGTGACGCCGTTGGAAGTGCTCATGTCGATCCCACAACCGATCTCGTAGCCCACCTCGAGGGTGCCCCGGGGCGGCTCCGAACCGATCAGGGAGCCGACGAACGTTCCGCTGGCCAGGTATTCACGAGACGAGACCGCGGTGGTCAACGGCGCCACGGGGATCTGCGACTCGTCCTTAGCGCCGAGGCCGAGGGTCCAGCCGTCGGGAGTGGTCAGGGTTGCGGGAGGATTCGATGGCACGCCGCCTTCCGGTGCCGGGGCCGTTGCGGCAACGGGGTCGACGTCCGGGTCGGCGCTTACCGCCGGCGCCGAGGTCACCATCGTGGCGAGACAAACCGCGATAACCGCGGTGCAGCGAACGACTGCGGTTACCGGTCTCACGCGCGACACCGTAGGCGTTGCGCGAATCGGATCATGGAATTTGCTGCGCGCCCGGCCGAAGTCGTTGTCCGTTCGTAACTGGTCCGCGATATCGCGCCGGGACGCTGGAGAAGTCCGTGCCGCTTGATTTGCCGGAGCGCTAGACTGCGCAGAAGACAGGGAGGGCAGCGATGAAGCTTCGCACGTTCGCTTGGGGTTCGCTGGTCGCAGCGATGAGCTTCATGGTCCTCGCGGGCGGCACCGGCGTAGCGCACGCCGATTCAGACCCGTTGGTGCCGGCCGGCCCCGGAATAGTCGATCTCATCGTCGCGGACACTCCAGCGCTGTCGGTGGATCCACGCGACGAAGGCGCCCCGTCAGCCGATTGGGGCGGCGCAGGGATGTACTGCGAAAACATGTTCGTGCGGTGCCGCTAATCCATTGCTAGTCCAGCATTGACCGCGCTCGCTCCAGCAGCCTTGGCAACACGGCCGCCATGGCCTCCAATTCGGTTCGCGGAGAGCGCCTTCGGCGATTGTGCTTGACGATCAGCGACCAGGTCGCAGCCGACTTGAAGCACGCCAGCGCGGTGAACCAGTCCAAATCACTTACCTGAAAGCCGAACTCGCGTTGGTAGAGGTCGGCAAGCTCGCCGGTCGGTGGCGCGATGCCGGGCGAGCGCACGCGTCGATAAGTGTCCGGGTCACCGTTGATCAGGAACCAGCCCACGTCGATGCGCGGGTCACCGATCGCCCAGATCTCCCAATCGATCACCGCGTTGATCCGGTCGCCGTCGGCCAGCAGGTTGCCCAGCCGGAAGTCCCCGTGAACCACGCTCGGGCGTAGTGCCGTTGGGGCGCACGCCAACAACGCGTCCCGCACGCCGGGCCAACCGGGCACCAGCGCCGCGTCGACGGTCTGCAGGGTCTCCGACCAACGCCGCACTTCCGCGGCCGGTTCTATGGCCGGTTCGCCCGCCAATCCGATGTCGGCCGGTGACAACCGGTGCAGGGCGGCCATGACGCGACACGCGTTGCGGTAACGCTCGAGCAGGTCGGCGGCCGGCGGACAACCGTCGAAAAGCGGTTCCACGCAATCGCCGTCGACGCGGGACATCACGAAGAGCGGCGGGGTGCTCGCGTCCTCCCACAGCACCTCGGGAACCGGAACTTGGCTCCCCGCAAGCGCTTTCATGACGCGCGCCTGGCGCAGCACGTCACGGTGTGCCACCGGCGCCACTCCGGGTGGGGCAACTTTGATCACCACCGCCCGGCCGTCGCGCTCACCGGAGAACGTGAGGCTGGACGCGCCACCGGCCAGCGGGGCGAGGCCAGCAACGCCCGCGGCCGCGAGCCGTCCCCGCAGCTCGTCCAGGTCTAGCTCGGTCACCTAGCCGCCCGGCTTCGACCAGCCGACTTCCGCCAGGAAGGGCTGGGTGTGCGCGATGCGCCCGGTCATGGTCTTCGGGTCGCAGGTGCACAACCGTAGGGCGGTCTCGGTGATCAGTTCGATGTCCTCGGTGTCGGTCTTGGCCAGGTCCAGGGTGCCGGCCCCGGGGGTCGCGACCGGGTTGGACGGGGCGGCGGCGTTGACCGCGATGCCGTCGTCGTACAGCTCGGCGGCGAGGCTCTTGGTGAGCCGGTTGAGCGCGGCCTTGGCCGTGCCGTAGATGCCGAAGCCCGCGGTCCGGTCGAAGTCGGAGAACGGCGGCCCCGGCGGCAGGTCGCCGCCCACCGACGTCAGGTTGAGGATCCAGCCCCGCCCGCGCTCGCGCATCGCGGGGATCGCCAACTGGCTCAGGTGCAGCGGGCCGAGCACGTGCATCTCGATCATCAGCCGGGCCCGCCGCTCGGGGAACCCGTCGAGCGGCCGCAGGAAGGTGACGGCGGCGTTGTTGACGAGGATGTCCGGGGCGCCGACGGCGCTCACCACCTCCGCGAAAAGCCTTTCGCGCTCCTCGGATTGGGAAAGGTCCGCCTGGACCGCGACGGCGCGGCCACCGGCGGCCACGATCTCGTCACGGGTCTGGCTCAGGGATCCCTGGTACTTGGCATCGGGTTCCATCGTGCGGGCGGTGAGCGCCACCGTGGCACCGTGCGCGGCGAGCCGCGCGGCGATCGCCTTGCCCAGGCCCCGGCTACTCCCCGTGACGAGCGCGACCAGCCCGTCGCACTGTCGGTCTGCGCCCATTCGGATGTCCTCTCCTGCGCCCGCGGAAATAGCTTCTCGAATACAGAGAATGCCATTATCACCGAATGAAATAAACCTGTCGATGACAAGATTCCCTGGTCATCGAAACGGGAACCTGATGGGGCATGGCCACACCCCGCGAGGTGATCGAACTCATCGACGCGCTCGCCGAAGACATTTACGACGCCTACGACAACCCTCGCCTTTACCCCGCGCCGGAGAAAGCCAAGGCGCTGACGGCGTCGCGCTACCTGGCCAGAAAGCTGGTCCGGAAAGGCTGGCGAAAAGGTGGCGGCATCTACCTTCCCTCCTGCCCCTATGGAACCGTCACGTGTTTTGACCCGGAACCGCACCCGCACTGCGCGGTGTAGCCCGGCCCGCGCGCAGGGCGTCGATCGAGTAGCGCCCGCCGCCGGTGAAGACCAGCAGGAAGAAAGCGAAGCAGAACAGGATCGCCAGCAGCCCGCCGTTGCCGGCAGGCGGTTCGCCGACCGGCCACAGCGCCTTCGGTTGGTGCATCCAAAAATAGGCGACCGCCATCTGCCCTGACGCGATGAAAGCGGCGGGGCGGGTGAACAATCCGGCCGCGATCAGGAGCCCCGTGACAAATTCGATCAGGCCGGCATACCAGGTGGGCCAGGTTCCGAACCCGGCGGGAAATGCCGGAGGGACGGGCCAATCGAAGAGGATGATCGAGCCACACGCGGCGAAGAGCAAGCCGTAGACGAACCGGAAAAGGCTGAGCACCGAGGGCGTAAAACGGGCGAGCCGTGCATCGAGGGTCTGGGTCACGACGCACACCTTACGGTCGCGGCCCAATCGAGCACGCGCCTCCACAGCCGCTGGCGGCTCGAGGCCATGTTGTGGCAGTGCGCGCTTTCGGAAAGCACGACGGTCGTGAGGTCGGGGCTGCGGCGATACAGGGCGGCCTCCGCGCGCGGGTCCGGTGAGACGTCGACGACACCGAAGCCGACGAGCACCGGAACGTCGATCTGTGCGGCATGCTCGGCGACCACGCCGGGGATCATCGCGGTGCCAAATACCCTTGGTACCACCGACTTTGCGGTGACGCAGTCCGCCGCCACGACATCGGCGGGCACATCGGTCAGGTGAAACCAACTCTGCATGTACTCGCGCGGGCCCTCGGCATACGGCTCGGGAAGAGCAGCGAGGATCTGCTTGGCCAGCTCGGCGCGGCCCTCGGCGGTGCGCGCCCGGGCGATGAAGCCGGCATCCAGGTTCAGCGGAGCGACGTGTTGGTTGGTGCAGCCGAGGACCGCCAGGCCTGCATAGCTGGAAAACAGCGATTGCTGAACGATCGCAAGGTAACCGCCCAGCGAATGCGCTACGGCCAGCGTGGGGACGCGCTCGCCCGTCGCCTCCGGCAGCGCGGAGACGGCCCGCGCGAGCGCGGCGGCGATGTCGGCGAAATCGAAATCCTTTACCGGCTTGGAACTTTCGCCGGTGCCCAGCGGATCGATCGTCACGACACCATAGCCGTTCGCCGTTGCGAAGTCGGCAAAGCTGTAGCCGCTGTGGCCCGGGAACTTCAGGTCCCAGTACTCGCGACTGTAGGTGCCGCCCGGCAGGCAGACGAATAGGGCGTCGGCGCCGCTGTGCGCCGGGTAGTAGGTGGCCGCCAACCACGCATGCTCGCCGACGACGTCGCTGACCTCGAAGCGCATGGGGCGTGGCACCTCAACAAAGTAACGCCGCGCCACTCTCCGCAGATATTCACGGCATGATCGGCACCCGCACTGCGACCGCGATCCGGGCGGCCGGCGTCGCCATGCTGGCGGCCGCCACCGCGCTGGGTCTGGCGGTGGGCACCGCGCACGCCACGCCCGACCCGCCGCGCGGCGCGGGCACGCTGTACGGCAACCCGGCGGCGGCCGCCCCGTTCTGGCGCTACCAGGGATATGACGACGACTGCGTGGAGATGGCGGTCGCCGACGTGGTCGGTGAACTGACCGGCAAGCCGCCCTCCGAGCAGGCCATCGTCAAGCTGGCCCAGGCTACGCCGAGCACCGTCCACTCCGGACCGATCTACACCAAGCCGAAGAAGCGCAAGCCCGGCGCCGGGACCTCGTTCGACGACGAGCCGGCGTTGCTCGCGCACTACGGCATCCACGCCACCTCGACCGACGAGGAGAGCGCCGCGAAGACCGGTGTCCCGACGGGAATGTCGGCGCTCGAGCAGGATCTGGCCAAGGGCCGCAAGGTGATCGTCGGGGTCAACTCCGAAGTCATCTGGCGCGAGCCCGTCGAGGACAAGACCCCGGACGGCCAACCGGAAGCCAACCACGCCGTCGTGGTCACCGGCGTCGACACCGCGGCCGGCATCGTGCACCTCAACGACAGCGGCAGCGAGGAGGGTCGCGACGAACAGGTGCCGATCGACGTCTTCGCCCGATCGTGGGCCAGCAGCGACGACCAGATGACGGTCACCGGTTAGGGACGACAGCCGCCTCCAGCAGGCCGACCAGCGCGTCGGTCACGTCGCGGGGGCGCTCCTCCATGACGTAGTGGTCGGCGCCGCGCAGGGGGATCAGCCTGGCGTTGGGAATGCGGTCGGCGAGTTCGCGGGCCGTGCCAAAGGGGATGTACGGATCACGCTCACCCCAGATGACCGCGACCGGGCAGCGGATGGACGCGAGCCCGTCGGCCAGCCAACCGACAGCGGGAACCGGGTAGTGGGCGAAGAACTCCCAAAACGTGCGCCGGCCTTCGGGTGTGCGCATCCAGCCCAGGTATTCGGCTTCCAGCGCGGCATCGAAGCAGCCGAGTCTTCGGTAACGGGTCAGGGCCGCGTGGTGCAGCGCGGCCAACGGCAGCCGGCGCGCGGCCGCGGCCAACACGGGATGGGTCGCGATCCGGTGCTCCCCCAACGAGAACCGGTAGAACCATGGGCGGAAGATTCCGTGCGCCCGGGTGTTCAGCAGCGCGAGCCGTTGCACCCGCTCGGGGTGGCGGATGACGTAGCCGAGCCCGACGAAGCCGCCGTAGTCGTGCGCGCACAGGTTGAATCGTTGCCAACCCAACCGTTGCACCAGCCGTTCGAGGCGGTCGACCTCGTTGTCGTACGTCGGCGGTGTCGACGGTGGATCGGACCGGCCGAATCCGGGCCAGTCGGGCGCGACGACACGGTGGTTGTCGGCCAGCGCCGGGATCTGGTGGCGCCAGCAGGACGCGCTCTGCGGATAGCCGTGCAGCAGCAGCACCGGCTCGCCGCTGCCGGCGGTCACGGCGAAGACCTTGCGCCCGTCGACATCCAACATGCTCGAAAATGTATTCGGAAACCGCTCTGCGCCAACCCGCACATCGAGACGGGTGGCGCTCCATTACGGCCAGCGCGATATTACGACGGGGCCGGCCCAGTTAGTAACTGCCGAAAGACCGGGCCGGCCCAACGGCTTAGCTCTTCGCGGCTGAGGTTGGCGATCGGTGTGCCGAGCACGGATCGCGTCGCGGCAAGCCCGATGACGAACGCATCCGTCAACGCAATCCGCTGCAGGTGATGGTCCGGCGTGGCGCCCCTCAGCGTCGGCGCGACATGCGTGGCCAAAGTTTCGTTGAGCGTGTCCGCCGCGACCCGGCTTGTCATCGCCGCCCGCAGCAACGCCAGGAACGACTGGTCGTCTTCCCACACCGCGAAATAGCGCGGCAGCAACATGTCCGCAATGTCGCCAGGGTCGGCCCTCGTCAGGTCGGGCAGCTTGATGGTGAATTCGGTCGCTGTGGCGAACAAGTCCTGCTTGCTGCCGAAGTAGCGGATCACCAGCGCAGCGTCCACGCCGACATCCGCCGCGATGGCCCGCAAGGTGGTGCGCTCGAAACCTTCCGTCGCGAAACGGCGGCGCGCCGCCGCGAGGATGTCGGCGCGGGTCTGAGCTGCGTTTCGAGGCCTCTTCGTACCCATCCCCAGACTCTATGTCAGCCGCTGTTGACTTGAGGCCGCGACGCGGCGTACGCTTCAAGTCACCCATTGTTGACAAAAGTCACCGACCGTTGAGATCGGAATTTTTAAAGGGCGGGTGGTCCCCATGGCGGGCGACATCGGACGGTCTGGAACGGCAACCCGTAGGACGGCGGTCACCGACACCACCCGTGCATTCCGGGGCGGCCTGCTGCGCCGCATCGCAGGGCTGGCCATCGCCGCCCCGGCGCGGACGATCGCTATCGCAGGGCTCGTGATGGTGGCCGCAGGCATCTTCGGGATCCCGGTCGCCAAGAGCCTGTCGGCCGGCGGGCTGCAGGATCCCACGTCCGAATCGGCAAGGGCAGCAAAGCTTCTGACTGACAAGTTCGGCCAGGGCGACGTGCAACTGCTGTTCATCGTTTCCGACCCGGACGGCGCCACGAGCACGGCGGCCCGCGCGGTCGGCACCGATATCGTCGATCAGCTGAGCCGGTCCGCGCACGTGACCAGCGTGACCTCGGCATGGACCGCGCCGCCGGCCGCCGCCGCGTCGCTGGTGAGCAAGGACGGAAGGTCCGGGCTGATCGTCGCGGGTATCGGTGGCGGCGAGACCGACTCGCAAAAGTACGCCGACGCCCTGTCGCAGCGGTTCGCGCACGACCGCAATGGGGTCGGCGTGCGGTCAGGCGGGGTCGCGATGGTCAACGCGCAGATCACCGAGCAGGCGCAGCGCGACGTGCTGGTGGTGGAGACGATCGCTATCCCGCTCAGCTTCGTCGTGCTGGTGTGGGTGTTCGGCGGCTTGTTCACCGCCGCCTTGCCCATCGCGATCGGCGGAATGTCGATCCTGGGCACGCTCGCGGTGCTCCGCCTGATCGCGTTCACCACCGATGTGTCGATCTTTGCGCTCAACCTCAGCACCGCGTTGGGCCTGGCCCTCGCGATCGACTACACGTTGCTCATCATCAGCCGCTTCCGGGACGAGATGGCCGGCGGGGCAAGCCGTGACGACGCGCTCATTCACACCATGGCGACCGCGGGCCGCACGGTGTTGTTCTCGGCCACGACGGTCGCGCTGTCGATGGCCGCAATGATCCTGTTTCCGATGCACTTCCTGAAGTCGTTCGGCTACGCAGGAATCGCGACGGTCGCGTTCACCGCGACGGCGGCGGTGGTGATCACGCCCGCGGCCATCGTCCTGCTCGGGGATCGATTGAATGCGCTCGACGTGCGTCGGCTAGCGCGCCGCGTGCGCGGCCGGACGGCGCCGGCCCGCATGCCCGTAAAAGAGGAATTCTGGTATCGATCAAC
Source organism: Mycobacterium sp. E796 (assembly GCF_001672815.1). GTDB lineage: Bacteria > Actinomycetota > Actinomycetes > Mycobacteriales > Mycobacteriaceae > Mycobacterium. Next base: position 52,151 of record NZ_LZKK01000365.1, read on the forward strand.
GCGATTCGTCATCCGGCACGCGATTCCCATCGGGCTGAGCGTGGTTGGGTTGTTGTTGCTGGTCGGTATGCCGTTCCTCGGGGTGCGGTGGGGATTTCCCGATGACCGGGTGCTGCCGAACTCCGCTTCGGCTCGCCAGGTCGGCGATCAGTTGCGCGGCGATTTCGCCAACGACTCGGCCACCTCGATCAGCGTCGTCGTCCCGGACATCGACGGCGTGCCGGATTCCGAAATCGCGAGGTACTCAGCGGATCTGTCGCGGGTGCCCGATGTGTCGGCGGTGTCGGGTCCGGTCGGCACCTTCGTGACCGGGGCGATGGTCGCACCGCCTTCGGCACCGATTGGCCGGGCACAGGGCAGTGCGTTTCTCACCGTCAGGACCACCGCGCCGCTCTTCTCGGACCGGTCCGAGGCGCAGCTGCGTCGCCTGCACGGGATACCGCGCCCCGACGGGAGGGCGGTCGAGTTCGGCGGGACCGCCCAGACTAATCGGGACAGCGTCAAGGCGATTACGTCGCGCCTGCCGTTGGTGCTGGGCCTGATAGCCTCGGTCACTTTCGTATTGCTGTTCCTCCTGACGGGCAGCGTAGTGATGCCGCTCAAAGCTCTTGTCCTCAATATGCTTTCGCTGACAGCGGCGTTCGGTGCGATGGTGTGGATCTTTCAGGACCACCACCTCGGCGGCCTCGGAACCACATCCACCGGGACGCTGGTGGCCAACATGCCGGTGCTACTGTTCTGCATCGCCTTCGGCCTGTCGATGGACTACGAAGTCTTCGTTGTTTCGCGCATCCGTGAATTCTGGCTCGCCTCGGGGCGCACCCGCGCCGACAACGACGAGAGCGTCGCGCTCGGCGTGGCCCGCACGGGTCGGGTGGTAACGGCGGCAGCGCTGGTGATGTCGATCTCGTTCGCCGCGTTGATCGCCGCGCAGGTGTCGTTCATGCGGATGTTCGGAGTGGGCCTGACGCTGGCAGTGGCCGCGGACGCCACGCTGGTGCGCATGGTGCTGCTGCCGGCGTTCATGCACGTGATGGGACGGTGGAATTGGTGGTCGCCCAACTGGCTGGTGTGGCTGCACGCGCGTTTCGGAATCAGCGAGGGTAGCGCCATCGCGAACCCGATGAAGAACGATGACGAGAGCGGGAGCACCGAAGCGCTTGCTGCAGTGCCTACCTAGGCCGCACCCGAGTGCACGGGTCTTGGCACGCGTGGTTGATTCCCGGCAGCATCTGACGGGCGCAGCGCAACGCGCCCACCCAACCTACGGTGGGTCATTGCCATCGGTCTCATGCTCCCTATATCTGGCCGTCCACGCTGCCTGTTCGGTACCCAGAGCGCAGCCTAATGTGCGCAGACACATTTTGGTGAGTTCAACCCGCGAGACAGTCTGCGATTGAACCCATTTCACGCATGCCGCGCGGACGAACGCCAACCAGCCCTCTACGGCGAGTTCGACTGCATCGCGCACGCATCCCTGCGCGACGAGTTGATCGATCAGCCGTTGACCCACGACGTTGAGCTCTTCGGAGATGATCGCCCGGATTGCGGGGTCATCCGACAACGCGCCGCGATTGATCGTCACCGCTTCATATGGATGATCGACAAACGACTGGATGTGGGCTTCGAGTCCGGTGGCAAGCTGCTCCGCGAGCGGTAGCTGCGGATCAGGGACTACGCGCGCCAGTAACCGGTTACTGGCGCGCTTGAATATCGCTACGTAAATGTCTCGCTTGCTGGGATAATAGTGATATAGCGTCGCTCTGGATACGCCGGCGCGCGCCGCAATGTCCTCCATCCAGACGTCGTCGTAAGGATTGTCCGCGAACAGCGATGCTGCGATGTCGAGCAACTGTTCGCGCCGCTGCTGCGGCTCCAGCCGGCGTCGTGTCACCTGCGGCCGCTGCCGACGTTCGGCCCTAAACTGCCAACCGCCAGCCCACTAGGTTGCCACCTGCACCCACGAATGAAGGACAAGCCTCCGCCGCGGACCAATTCACCGGGTCCCGCTACAACGCGATTGCTGGTTTCAGAACATGAGATGACCAATTGCGGAATCGAAGTCCAAACCCTTGCCGCCATGAGCTCGGCAGGCCGACCGGCCCTCGACGGCATGATGCTCCTTGCTTTACCAAAGACCCCGAGCACGCGGCGAATTCATCGCATGCGCCGGTAGGAAATTCTAATGCAGTAGCCCGGGAGACGCAGTCGACACGTTCCGCCTGCCGGGAAAGCGCAGACATAAAGGCGTTCGGCGTCTCCATGCCGCCTCGCGAATAAGGGCAGCGTCGTGGGCTGCGTCGACAAGGATGGCCTCAGACTCGTCATCGACAACCAAAACGTTCTTACCGATCCTCCAGGCGTCAGCTGTCGAGCGCGAACGTGCTGGGTTATCACGTGGGTTTACTTGATCGAGGCAGCCAGGTCCCCCGACATGGCGGCGAGCTGCGGACCCCAGCTGGACCACCCATGATCACCACTGGTCGGGAAGTCAAAGTGGCCGTTGTGGCCACCCACCCCGCGATAGTGCGCGAAGAACGCCCGATTGCTGCCTTGCGCCTGGTCCGCATAACCGATCATCGCTGCCGGATCACTGGCGGTCAGCGTCCCTGGGCTAAACACCCACAACCGAGTGCCGTTGTCGGCCAACAGCTGCACGTGAGCGTCAGGGTCATGCCATTTCCACCGACCGAGCTGCGCCGGGTCGATGTCGGGCTTTCTCACCGTCGGAAATACCACACTCAACGGTGCGATCACCGCGGGCATGATGCAGTTCGGCGGGGTTGATACCAACAACATGTGGGGCCCGGCGCAGCTCGGTCGGTGGAAATGGCATGACCCTGACGCTCACGTGCAGCTGTTGGCCGACAACGGCACTCGGT
>NZ_LZKK01000366.1 GCF_001672815.1 Mycobacterium sp. E796
CTCCACGGCGCGCGCAGTGCCGTTCACGGGCACAAGACTGATTGGCCGCACGGCCGTCGCTGAATCTGGCAATGAGCCGTCCGGCGGGGCCGGCGGGGCCGGCGGCCAGGGCTTCGCCCGCATCCCCTTCGGGATCGACTTGAGCCAGGGTGGGAACGGCGGCGCCGGCGGCGCCGCCACTTCCGCCCTAGGCACCGGGGGTGTCGGCGGCGCGGGCGGGAACAGCGCTTCCTCCGGTTTCTTCGGAATCGACCTGACCCAGGCCGGCGCCGGCGGAGTGGGCGGCGCCGCCGTCGGCGGACTCGCCGGCGCCGGTGGTGCCGGCGGTGCCGCCGCTGCCCCGGACTTCATCGGGTGGGGCGCTTCCATCGGCGGCAACGGCGGCGTCGGCGGTGCGGCCAGCGGCAACGGTACCGGCGGCCTCGGCGGCGCCGGCGGTACCGCGGCCACGGTGACGGGCATCGCCGGCGGCGGTGCGGGCGGAGCCGGCGGCGCCTCGACCCTGGGCACCGGTGGTGTCGGCGGGACCGGCGGCCTGGCCGCCGCGCTCCAGGGCGCCATCGGCGGTAACGGCGGGCACGGCGGCGCCGCTCCCTCCGGTAACGGCGGCAACAACGGCGGCGACGGCGGCGCGGGCCTTGGGTTCTTCGGCGCCGGCGGCGTCGGCGGCGACGCCGGTACCGGCAGCGGCGGTGCCAACGGCGGCAACGGCGGCAACGCCGGGCTGGTGAGCGGCGGTTCGTTCACCCCGTCGATATTCGGTATCGGCGGCAACGGCGGCAACGGCCACCTCCCCGGGCACGGCGGCACCGGTGGCCTCGGCGGCTTCTTCGGCGCGCCCGGCAAGAACGGCACCCCCTAGTCGCTGAAATCCCTTGCGCCACTTTGGCTTCAGGGGTCACATCGGGACGGTTCTTGTCGGTGGGCTCGCGTAGTTTTTCGAACATGGGTTCGAGTACGCGCGAGGAGATCGTCGAGGATTTCGACGCGTTGCGTGCCGCCGTGTCGCGCATTGTGGCGCATTCCTATGACGCGTTGACGACCCCCGAGCGGTTGCGGTTGTTGGAGCGGCTCGAACAGGACACGCGGCGGCTGCGGGCGCCGCAGCACGCGTTGATCAATCAGGTTGGCGCGCAGGCCGGCGCTGAAGAACTGGGCGGCACGCTGCGCGGGGCGCTGGCCGACCGGCTGCGCATCACCAAGGCCGAGGCGGCCCGGCGCATCGACGACGCCGAGGATCTGGGGGAGCGCCGGGCGCTCACGGGTGAGTCGTTGCCGCCGCTGATGCCCGCGACCGCGACCGCCCAACGCGAGGGGCTGATCGGTGACACCCACGTGCGGGTGATCCGCAGCTTTTTCGCCCACCTGCCCACCGAAATCGACCGGGGCACCCGGGAAGCCGCCGACGCCGATCTGGCCGACAAGGCCCGCCACTACCGCCCCGACGAACTCGCCAGATACGCGCGGCGGATCATGGACTGGCTACACCCCGACGGGGACTTCAGCGACGCCGAACGGGCCCGCAAGCGCGGCATCACCTTGGGCCAGCAGGACTTCGACGGCATGTCGCGCATCACCGGCCTGATCACCCCGGAACTACGGGCGGCGATCGAGGCGATGCTGGCCAAGCTGGCCGCCCCGGGCACCGCCAACCCCGAGGATGAAAACCCAATCATCGATGCGACCCCCGACGAGGACGCGGCGCGCCGCGACACCCGATCCCAAGCCCAGCGCAACCACGACGCCTTCCTCGCGGGCCTGCGCGCGCTATTCGCCTCGGGCGAGTTGGGCAGCCACAACGGGCTACCGGTCTCCATCGTCGTCACCACCACGTTGCAGGATTTGGAGGCGGCCACCGGCAAGGCGCTCACCGGCGGCGGCACCCTGGTGCCGATGTCCGACGTGATCCGCTGGGCCGCCCACGCCCATCACTACCTGGCGATCTTCGACCAGGCCAAGCCGCTGGCGCTCTACCACACCAAACGACTGGCCTCACCGGCCCAGCGCATCATGCTCTACGCCCGCGATCGCGGCTGCACCAAACCCGGCTGTGACGCCCCGGCCTATCACAGCCAGGTCCACCACCTCCGCGGCTGGACAACCACCCACCGCACCGACATCGACGACCTCACCCTGGCCTGCGG
>NZ_LZKK01000367.1 GCF_001672815.1 Mycobacterium sp. E796
GCCTTGAGGGTCTGTCTGTCCGGATAGGCCTGCAGCTGGTGGGACAGGTCGTTGATGGCGTCGACGGACCGCCTGCGCAATGCGGTCGGCAAGCTCACCAACGTGCTGCGCACCATGGGGATGGACCAGCCCGGTGGCCTGCAGTCCAACCTGAACACCCTGCAAAACGGCGCGGACCGGTTCGCGGGTGGGAGCCGGCAGGTGGCCGACGCGGTGGCCCAACTCGTCGACCAGGTCAAGAAGCTGGGTGCCGGACTGAGTGAGTCGGCGACGTTTTTGCTGTCGCTCAAACACGACGCGGCACAACCGGCGATGGCCGGATTCAATATCCCGGCGCAGCTTTTACATCTCAAAGAGTTTCAGGAGGCCGCCAAGGTCTTCATCTCGCCGGACGGCCACTCGGTGCGGTATTTGGTTCAGACCAAGCTCGACCCGTTCAGCACCGAGGCCATGGATCAGGTCAACGCGATCACCACGACCGCTCGAGGGGCCCAACCGAACACCAGCTTGGCGGACGCCAAGATTTCGATGGCGGGATACACCGTCGGTCTGAAGGACACGCGCGACTACTACCAGCACGACATCCGGTTCATCATCGCGGTGACCCTCATCGTCGTGCTCCTGACCCTGGTCGCGTTGCTGCGTGCGATTGTCGCGCCGCTCTATCTGGTTGCGTCCGTGGTCGTTTCGTACTTGTCGGCGGTGGGCATCGGCGTGGTGTTCTTCCAGTTCATCCTGGGCCAGCACTTACATTGGAGCGTGCCCCCGCTGGCATTCGTGGTCCTGGTCGCGGTCGGCGCCGACTACAACATGCTGCTCGTCTCGCGAATGCGTGACGAGTCCCCGAACAGCGTGCGTTACGGCATCATTCGCACGCTGAGTTCGACGGGCGGCGTGATCACCGCGGCGGGGCTGATCTTCGCGGCCTCGATGGGCGGCCTGCTGTTCTCCAGCATCGGCACCGTGGTTCAGGGCGGTTTCGTGATCGGCGTCGGAATTCTGTTGGACACCTTCCTGGTACGCACCATCACGGTGCCGGCCATCGCGGCGCTTTTCGGGCGGGCGAACTGGTGGCCATCACGAGCGACGCTACGGCGGCCGACGTCGCGCTCGGTGGTCGCCCGCGCGGAGCCGCAATCCGGTTAGCAGGCACACCTCATGTATGTGAAACTAGACAAGCAGAGCGGTCAGGGACAGGGATGAACAAAACACTCGCAAGGGCTACCGCGCTGGTAACTGTAGGCGCCACAGTGTGTTTCGGCGTCGGGGCGGCGTCGGCCGACGACACGCCCATCGGCGGACCGCCGACACCGGGGGCCCCGGGCGACCAGACGGCGTACGCCCTCGGCGGCGCGCACGTTCTTGGCATCCCCTACGACGAGTACATCCGTCAGGAGGGCGCCCAATGGTTTCCCGGCCAGCAGCGCAAAATCATCGACTACCCGGCGGGGCAGGTTCAGGGCCACGTGCTGGGGCGGCTCTTCCCCGGAATCGGCAAGGCCGGCGACGAGATCATCCCGGGTCTGGGCCTGGACGGCCCCAGCGTCGGCGAGTCGGTCGACACGGGAGTGGACAACCTTGTTGCCGCGATCAAAAACGGGCGGCCGGGTACGGCGATCGGCTTGTCCGAGGGCGGGTTCGTGGTCGACGGCGCGCAGGCGCGGCTGGCGACTGACCCGACCGCCCCGCCGCCAAACACGCTCAACTTCGCCACATTCGGCGACCCGATCGGGCATCACGCCTTCGGTCAGAGCTTCCTGACCGCCGTGTTCCCGGTCGGCAGCACCGTTCCCGCGCTCGACTACACCATGCCGCCGACCTACGAGAGCCAGTACGACACCGACAGGTTCGTGGCCGCGTACGACTCGATCGCGGACTTCCCCGACCGGCCCGACAACTTGTTCGCCTTCGCCAACACGCTGATGGGTCTGGCCACCGGTCACACCGCGGTGGCCTTCACGAACCGGAGCATGGTGCCGCCGCAGAACATCCGAACCACGATCAACTCCCGGGGCGCGAAAGACACCACGATCATGGTGCCGGAGAAGCACCTTCCGCTGGTGATGCCGCTGAAATACATCGGGATCCCGGAGGACACGCTGAACAAACTCGACGCCATCCTGATCCCCCGGGTGAATGCGGGCTACTCGCGAAACGACGACCCGTCAACCGCCCCTCTTCAGGTGGACCCCGTGCATGGCTTCGATCCAGCGGAGGTCACCGCGCCGGCCAACCAGGCGACCTTCGGCGGCGGCGCCGACCCGTTCTCCCAGATCCTCGCCGGTGCCATGTCCGTCTTGTCGCACAGCGCACTGCAAACCGACCACTGACTCCATCGGAGTCGACGAACTAGTACGGACGTGATGTAACACCGATGGCTCAGTCAACAATCCTGTCCATGCTGCACGGACGTGCCAGCCTGCGGCCCGATGACGTGGCCTACACGTTCACCGATTACACCGACGATTGGGCCGGAGTTCCCCAGAGCCTCACGTGGTCACAGGTGTCCCGCCGAACGCTGAACGCGGCACGCGAGCTCAGCCTGCACGGGTCGGTCGGAGACAGGGCCGTGATCCTGGCCCCCCAATCCCTCGACTATGTCGAGGCGTTTCTCGGAGCCATGCAAGCCGGCCTGATCGCGGTTCCGCTGCTGTTGCCGCACAAGGGCTCGAGCCATGAGCGGGTGAGTGCGGTCCTTTCCGATACGGCGCCCTCGGTGGTTCTCACGACGTCGGCGGTCGCCGAAGACATCGTCAAATACGTCGACGAGGCACGCCTGGACTCCGTCCCCAAGATCATCGAGATGGATTCGATCAATCTCGACGCGGAGGGCGGAACGAGCGGTCGGGCAGCCGACCTGCCCAGCATCGCCTATCTGCAGTACAGCTCGGGTTCGACCCGGGCGCCGACGGGAGTCATGGTCTCGCACCGCAATCTCGAAGTGAATTTCGAGCAACTGATGCGCAGCTTCTTCGCGGACTCCCACGTCAAAGCCCCCGCGGATACCACGATCGTGTCGTGGTTGCCCTTCTACCACGACATGGGCCTGGTGCTGGGAATCTGCGCGCCGATCCTGGGTGGCTATCGCGGCGAGCTGACCAGTCCGGTTTCGTTCCTGGAGCGGCCGGCCAGATGGATGCGATCATTGGCCGAGAATCCTCATGCCTGGTCGGCGGCGCCCAACTTCGCCTTCGATCTGGCCGCCCGCAAGACAACCGACGCCGACCTGGCCGGGCTCGACCTCGGCGAGGTGCTGGGCATCATCAGCGGTGCCGAGCGCGTCGAGCCGGCAACGCTGCACCGTTTCGTTGACCGGTTCGCCCACTTCAACTTTCGCGACCACATGATGCGTCCGTCGTATGGGTTGGCGGAGGCGACCGTCTTTGTCACGGCGGGCACGTGGCATGAGTCGTCGAGCACGGTCGCCTTCGACATCGACGAGCTGTCCGCGGGCCGCGCGCGACGATGTGCGGAAGGGACCGGCACCGCGCTGGTCAAATACCAAGTGCCGCAATCACCCACGCTGCGCATCGTCGACTCCGACACCAACCGCGAGAGCGCGCAGGGCTTGGTGGGCGAGATCTGGGTGCACGGGCCCAATGTCGCCGACGGCTATTGGGGCAAACCGCCGGAGGAGCAGCGCTGCTTCGGCGCAACGCTCGCCGACCCGTCGCCGGGCACCCCCGAAGGCCCCTGGCTGAGGACCGGGGACCTCGGCTTCATCTTCGAGAGTGATCTGTTCATCGTCGGCCGCATCAAGGATTTGCTGATCATTCGTGGGCGCAATCACTATCCCGAGGACATCGAGGCGACCGTTCAGCAGATCACGGGCGGTCGGGTCGCGGCGATCTCGGTTCCGGTCAGCAGCACCGAGGAGCTGGTCGCCGTCGTCGAGCTCAAGAAGCGAGGCCATTCCCACGAGGACGCCCAGGACTTTAGGGACTGGCTCGCCTGCATTAAGCGCGACGTCACCTCCGCGGTATCCAACGCGCACGGCGTGAATGTCGGCGACCTCGTCCTGGTGCCGCCGGGGTCGATTCCCACCACGACGAGCGGCAAGATCCGGCGCGCCGCGTGTGTCGAGCATTACCGCCGCGACCAATTCACCCGGTTGGACGGCTAAGCCGAACCCGCGTAGGAAATCGGCCGGCCTCCCGTCGGTTGGGACGACCGGCCCGCATTCATGCGGGCCTGGTTGAACATAATGAGTCCCATCCCACCGGCAAAGGAGCCCCCCATGAGCCCGACCCGCGCAGACCGTCCCTATCGCGTGATCCAGTGGACGACCGGCAACATCGGGCGGCGCTCGCTGCACGCCATCATCGGCCGACCGGACATGGAACTGGTCGGGGTGTACGCCCACGGCGCCGAAAAGGTCGGCGTGGACGCCGCCGAGCTGTCCGGGTGGCCGGAGCCGACCGGGATCAAGGCCACCAACGACATCGATGCGCTGCTGGCGCTGCGACCCGACGCGTGCTGCTACAACCCGTTGTGGCCGAACGTCGACGAACTGGTGCGGCTGCTGGAGTCGGGCGTCAACGTGTGCACCAGCGCCGCTTGGATCACCGGCGGCAAGCAGACACCCCAGGACCGCAGGCGCATCCAGGACGCTTGCGAGCGGGGCGGTGCGACGATCTTCGGCAGCGGAGCGCATCCGGGGATGACGAACATGGTCGGGATGGTGCTGTCCGCATCGTGCGAGCGTGTCGACGAGATCCGCATCACCGAGTCGGTGGACTGCTCGACGTATGAGTCGGCGGAAACGCAAACGGCGATGGGGTTCTCGCAACACCCCGACACACCGGGACTGGCGGAGAGCGTCCGCCGGGAAAGCGAGGTCTTCGCGGAATCGGCCGCGATGATGGCCGACGCGATCGGCGCCAAACTGGACAAGATGACGTTCGACGTCACGTTCACCGCGGCCACCGCCGACTCCGATCTGGGCTTCATGAAGATCCCCGATTGAACCGTCGGCAGCGTCTACGGCTACCACCGCGGCTGGGAGGGCGACCGCAACGTAGTCAGCGTCGGGTTCAACTGGACCATGGGCAGCCATGTGGTCCCGCCCAAACCGCTCGAGCACGGCCACGTCATCCAGGTGTTCGGCCTGCCCAACATGCGCACTGTCCTGCACTGCCTGCCGCCGAAGGATTGGACGGAGCCCGGCTTCATGGGCCTGGGAATGATCTACACCGCGATGCCGGTCACCAATGCCGTTCCGGCTGTCGTCGCAGCCAGGCCCGGGATCGTCACGCTTGCCGATCTGCCGCCGGTCACGGGCCGAGTGACGCACTAACCCCTGTGTCCACCGTCACTTAGGACGGCCCCAGGAGGAACGGTTCCGTGCACTAAGGTTTACGATGCTTAGCTGAGCAATGTATCGGCAACGGGTGTTGTCGGCGACGGCGGTGATCCGCAAGGGGCGAGCGGAAGGCGGTCAAGATGAAGGCCCTGACCCGGGCGCTCAGACGAGCGTGGATTCCTCTGGTGTTGGTGGTCGTGCTCGGCGTATCGGCCTTGGTGGTCTCGCGGCTACACAAAATTTTCGGGTCCCAGGACCTCAACGCGAATGCCGGCAAGGGTATCGAGATCGTGCAGTTCAATCCGAAGGTCGTCGTCTACGACATCTCCGGGCCGCCCGGATCCACCGCGAACATCAACTACTGGGACGAGAACGCCAACACCCACCAGATCAACGACGCGCCGCTGCCCTGGTCGACCACCATCTCCACCACGCTTCCCTCGGTGAGCGCCAACATCATGGCGCAAAGCGACGGCAGCCGAATCAGCTGCAAGATCAGCGTGGACGGCGTCGTCCGCGACAGCCAGAATTCCGACGGCCACAACGCCCAGACCTTCTGCCTGGTGAAGTCCGCATGACCGACATCGACAAGGCGGAGCGCGACGCGAGCACGGCGAACACCGGTCCGATCACGACCAAGCCCAGCATGGCGGATCGCGGCCACCGTCCCTATCTGCCCCACGCCATCCGAATCTTCGCGATACCGATCATTTTGGGCTGGGTGGCCATCACCGTGTTGGTGAACGTCATCGTCCCCACGCTGGAAAAAGTCGGCGAGGCGCATTCGGCGCCGATGACGCCGCTGGACGCGCCTTCGATGAAGGCCATGATGAGGATGGGCCACAACTTCCGCGAATTCGACTCCAACAGCACGGTGATGATCGTGCTGGAGGGCCAGCAACCCCTCGGCCCCGACGCGCACCAGTACTACGACAAGCTGATTCGGCAGCTTCGCGGAGACCCGAAGCACATCCAGCACATCCAGGACTTCTGGGGTGACCGGCTGACGGCGGCGGGCGCTCAGAGCGCCGACGCCAAGGCCGCCTATGTGCAGATAAACCTTGCCGGTAACCAGGGCACCACGCTAGCCAACGAGTCCGTGGACGCGGTCCGCAAGGTGATCGACGAGAACAAGGCGCCACCCGGCGTGAAGGCCTACGTCACCGGTCCCGCCGCGCTCTCCGACGACATGCACATCATCGGCAACGCCAGCCTGGCCAAGATCACCCTGTTCACGCTGGGCGCCATCGCGATCATGTTGCTGCTGGTCTACCGGTCCATCGTCACCACGCTGCTCCAGCTGTTCATGACCTTTGTCGCCCTGGCGTGCGCACGCGGGGTCGTCGCGGTTCTCGCGTATCACAACGCATTTGGGCTCACCACCTTCGCTGCGAACATCCTCACCATGCTGGCGATCGCCGCTGGGACCGACTACGGCATCTTCCTCGTCGGCCGCTACCAAGAAGCGCTCGCCGCCGGTGAGGATCGAGAAAGCGCGTACTACACCACGTTCAAGGGTGTTGCTCCCGTCGTCCTGGGTTCGGGCCTGACGATCGCCGGGGCGACCTATTGCCTGAGCTTTTCGCGGTTGCCCTGGTTCAACACGATGGGCGCACCCGTGGCGATCGGCATGCTGGTCGTGGTCGCGGCCGGACTGAGCCTGGGGCCCGCCGTGGTCTTCGTCGGCAGCCGCTTCCACTTCTTCGAAAGGCAGGCCAAGCGCGGTCGGCTGTGGCGGCGGGTGGGCACCGCGGTAGTGCGTTGGCCCGCACCGATTTTGGCCGTCAGTGGCGCTGTCGTGCTGGTCGGGATGATCGCCCTGCCGAGCTACCACACCAGCTACAACGACCGCCACTACCTGCCGTTGTCAGCCCCGTCCAATCAGGGGCAAGAGGCGGCGAACCGGCATTTCTCCGAGGCGCGAATGAACCCCGACCTGTTGATGGTCGAGTCCGACCACGACATGCGAAACCCGGCCGACATGCTGGTGTTGGACCGGGTGGCGAAGAACGAGATGCGCACGCAGGGCATCGCCATGGTCCAGGACATCACCCGGCCGCTGGGAATCCCGATCCAGCACAGCTCGATTCCGTTCCAGAACAGCATCCAGAGCCAGACGACGATGCAGAACATGAGCTTCCTCAAGGACCGCATTGCCGACATCCTGAGGATGGCCGACGATCTGCAAACCCAGATCGACACCACGCAACGCCAGTACGAGGTGTCGCTGGATTTGGCCAACGCCGCCGACGACAGCGCCAAGACCACCGCGGTCACATCGCAGATCACCGACAAGTTGCGCGACCACATCGCGGATTTCGACGACACCTTCCGGCCGATACGTAGCTACTTCTACTGGGAGAGGCACTGCTACGACATCCCGTTGTGCATCGGCATCCGGTCCCTCTTCGACACGTTCGACGGCTTCGACCAGCTCGCCGAGCAGTTCCACTACCTCACCGCCGACATCGCGCACACCGCCAAGGCCACACACGACCTGAATGCGCTGTTCCCCGTACTGATCTCGACGCTGAAGAACACCAGGGGCATCACGTTGACGCTCTACCAGACGTTCAAGGCGATGATCGATCAGATGGAGGCGATGAGCAACACCGCCATCGTGATGGGGCAAAGCTTCGATCAGTCCAAGAACGACGACTTCTTCTACCTGCCGCCGGAGGCCTTCGACAACCCCGATTTCCAGACGGGCCTTCGCATGTTCCTGTCGCCGGACGGTAAGTCGGCCCGGTTCTTCATCACCCATCAGGGTGATCCGATGACGCCGGAGGGCATCGCACGGGTCGACGCCGAACGCACCGCCGCGCAGGAGGCGCTGAAACAGTCCTCGCTCTCGGATGCCCGGGTGTATCTGGGCGGAACCGCCGCGACGTTCCGGGACATGGCCGACGGCGAAAAATACGACCTGATGATCGCGGTGGTGTCGGCCCTGACGCTGATCTTCATGATCATGCTGCTGCTTACCCGCAGCGTGGTTGCCGCGCTGGTGATCGTCGGCACCGCGGCCAGTTCGATCGCCGCATCATTCGGGCTGTCGGTGCTGATTTGGCAGGACTTATTCGGCATCCGAATCCACTGGATCGTGATGGCGCTGTCGGTCATCATCCTGCTGGCCGTCGGATCTGACTACAACCTGCTGCTGGTGTCGCGGTTCAAAGAGGAGATCCATCATGGGCTCAAGACGGGGATCATCCGCTCGATGGCCGGCACCGGTGGCGTGGTGACGGCAGCAGGCCTGGTGTTCGCCTTCACCATGGCGGCGATGCTCGGCAGCGAACTGCGCGTGCTCGGGCAGTTCGGGTCCACGGTATGCATCGGCCTGCTGCTCGACACCCTGATCGTGCGCACGCTGCTGATGCCGTCGATCGCCACCTTGCTCGGTCGCTGGTTCTGGTGGCCGCTCGTCGTGCACCCGCGCGGCGACTACGGCCGTCCCCCCGCCGTGGCGGCACCGGTGGCGTCAGGCGCCAGGAGCTAGGTCTAGGCACACCGCGACGGCCCCCGGGCCGACGTGCAGCCCGAGCACCGGGCCCAACGGGCTGACGATCGCCGGCTCGCAGGCGGGCAGCCGCCGCGCCAGCTCCGCCGCCACCTCTTTCGCGCCCTCCGGGTTGGCCACGTGTTGCACCGCCAGGGCCGCGGAGTTCTCGCCGACGACCTCGCACACCCGGTCGATCATCGCCGCGGTCGCGGCGGTCACGGTCCGCACCCGTTGGGCGAGAACGAGTTTGCCGTCATCGATGCGCAGCAGCGGCTTGAGCGCCAGCGCGGTCCCCAGCCACGCCGTGGCCCCGCCGATTCGTCCGCTGCGACGCAGGTTGTCCAGCCGGTGCACCACCACGAACGCGTGGCCGCGCGACACCGCCGAGGTGGCCGCGTCCGCGACGGCTCCCAGGTCGCCGCCGTCAGCCGCGGCGCGGGCGGCGGCCAGCGCCACGAACCCGGTACCCATCGCGGCCGAGCGGGAGTCGACGACGCGCACGTGCGCGTCGAGGTCGGCCGCGGTCCGTTGGGCGGCGCCGTAGGTTCCGGACAGCGCCGCGGAAAGGTGCACCGCCACCACGCCGTCACCGTCGCTGTCGGCCAGCGCCTGCTGATAGGCGTTGGCCAGTTCCGCCGGGGTGGCCGCCGCGGTGGTCGCGTGCTGCTTGTAGATCTCGTCGGGGATGTCGTCCACGCCGTCGCGTAGGTCGCGGCCATCGTGCAGGATGTGCAAGGGAACCACGCGGATGGCCCACTTTTCGAGCAGGTCGGCGGGCAGGCGCGACGACGCATCGGTCACCACCACGACGGCCATAGCCGCTACCCGCGCGGTTTCTCGTTGGTAATGCCGGCTTCGGCCAGGGCCTTGAGCATCAACTCGGCGACCGCCTGGTGGGCTTCGAAATTCCAATGGATGCCGTCGGGATTGCCGCGCCCGCTCATGACCTGTTCGGCCACAGCGGCTTTGAGATCCACCAGGGGAATGTCGTGTTGCTGCGCCCATTCCGTGATCGCGGCCACCGTCCCCGCGCGGCCGCGGTGGGCCTTGCCGTACGTCTCGGCGATGTGCACCGACGGCAGCGACGCCACGATCGGAATGCCCGGGCGGTTGAAATCGATTGCGCCGCGGGTCTGTTCGAGGTATTCGGCGCTCAGGCGCGGTGGCAGCGCCGGTCGGGCCACCGGCGAAAGCCGGGGCTGCAGCCACGCGTAGCCGTCGCGGACCCAGCGCCGCAGCCACGGCGGGCGCACATAGCGGATCAGCTCGCGCACCGCGGTCGGCAGCACCGAGGGCAGCGAATCCATCCCGCCGGTCGCGAAGATCACCGCGCCGGCCCGGGGCAGCGCCGCCCAGGCCCGCGGGTCCTGCGTCACCGCCCACCAGACGTCGCGGCAAGTCCAGCCGATGCGCCCGATCAGTTCCACGTCCCAACCCAGTTGCGTGGCAACGATATTGGGCCAGATGCGCGGGTCGTCGGCGGGCAAGCCGCCGGTCGGCCCGTAATAGGACAGGGAATCGGCGAACACCAACAGGGTCGGCCTCGCGCGCGCGTCAGAGGACATCGTTGGCGACCTGAGCAGAAGCGTTCCACACATCCAGGCGCCACCGGATGCTGCCGAAATCGACATCCGAGTCACCGGCATGCCCGCTCAGTTGAGCCCAACTGGCGTTGCCCATGCCGCCCAGCATCGGCCAGTTGTCGACCGGCAGCTTGAGCAAGGCGGCGGACAGGGCGGCGATAAGACCCCCGTGCGCCACCAGCACCACGGGTCGGTCCGGCCCGTCGGGGTCACCCCATTCCGGCTCGCCGGCCACCAGCTCAGCGACCACCGGCACGCTTCGCGACGCCACGTCGACCCTGCTTTCCCCGCCGTGCGGCGCCCACCTGGCGTCGTCGCGCCAGGCCAGCCGCGCGCCGGGGGCCTGCGCGTCGACCTCGGTGTGCGTCAGCCCCTGCCAGTCGCCCAGATGGGTCTCGCGCAACCGGGGGTCCACCCGGACCGTCAACCCGGTCCTCTCCCCGAGCGTGACCGCGGTGTCGTAGGCGCGATGCAGGTCCGACGAAACGATCAGCAACGGCGGCAGCTTGCCGAGCACTTCGGCGGCGGCGACCGCCTGGGCGCGGCCGAGTTCGGTGAGCGCCGAGTCCAGCTGCCCCTGCATCCGGCTGCCCGCGTTGAAGTCGGTTTGGCCGTGCCGGAGCATCACCAGGCGGCGGATCCTCATCGCGCGCTCGCCGAGTCTGCGGGACCTTCCGGGTCGTCCAGGTCCACCGAGATCACCGGGCAATCGCCCCACAGCCGGTCCAGCGCGTAGAAGTTGCGGTCGTCCTGATGCTGGATGTGCACGACGATGTCGCGGTAGTCGAGCAGCGTCCAGCGGCCTTCCCGGGCACCCTCGCGCCGCGCCGGGCGGTAGCCCGCCTTGCGCATTTTCTCCTCGACCTCGTCGACGATGGCGTTGACCTGCCGCTCGTTAGACGCCGAGGCGATTACGAAGCAATCCGTGATCACCAGCTGGCCCGAGACGTCGATGACGAGTACGTCGTTGGCCAGTTTCGAGGCGGCCGCGCCGGCCGCCACGGTGGCCATGTCGATGGCTTCCTGGGTGGCGGTCACGTGTTGCTTCCCGCCGCGAATGTCGTTGGGCGCGTTGTCGGTTCGGCCGTGCGGTACAGGCGACGCTTCGACACGTATTGCACGACACCGTCGGGCATCAGGTACCACAGCGGGCGGCCCTCCTCGGCGCGCCGGCGGCAGTCGGTCGACGAGATCGCCAGCGCCGGAACCTCCACGAGGGTCAGCGCGTCCTCGGTCAGCTCGCCGAGGACGCCGGTGACGTGTTCGCGGCGCAACTCATACCCGGGACGGCTGACGCCGATGAAGCGCGCCAACCCGAACAGCTCCTCCCAGCCTTGCCACGACAGGATCGACTCGAGCGCGTCCGCGCCGGTGATGAAGTACAGCTGCGATTCGGGGTTGAGCGCGTGCAGGTCAGCCAGCGTATCCCGGGTGTAGGTGGGCCCGGCGCGGTCGATGTCGACCCGGCTCACCGAAAACCGCGGGTTGGACGCCGTGGCGATCACGGTCATCAGATAACGGTCCTCGGCGGCGGAAACCTGCCGGCTCTTCTGCCAGGGCTGGCCGCTGGGCACGAAGACCACCTGGTCCAGGTCGAACAGGTCGGCGACCTCGCTGGCGGCCACCAGGTGGCCGTAATGGATGGGGTCGAACGTCCCACCCATCACCCCGAGCCGACGAAGCTGCTTTTGCACGATTTGCCAGCTTACTTGAGCTCAACAGCGGCACCGATTCCCCAGCTAGGCGGCCTGACCCCCGGCCCCTCCGGGGTCACCGACGCCACATCGCTCTCTGCGCCGGGCGGCACGCAAATCTCGGCGGCAACGCGGGCGCGGTGTCTTCCGACCAACACAGGACGACTACGCGCCGGTGCGAGAACCTTCGACGGCGGAAATAAGGCCGCCGAATTCCGTACCACCCAGCGGAATTGACGTCACCGTGCCGTCGGAGGAGGACAGGGTGAGCGTAACGGGTTCAAGCGGAGCAAGGAGCCCTCCGACGGGAACGCTGATTTCCGCCGACGTGTATTGCGTCCCGGGAGGCACCGGGTACGACGCCGAGATGGTTTGTTGGCCAAAGAAGAAACTGCTCACGGCATTGGCGGGAGTTTCGAGGAGAGCTTGGGCGGCGGCGACTGGATTCCCGGTCTGCACCGCGTTGGCAAACGTTGCACCGCCATTTCCGAGCGTGAGTAGCACGTTGGCCTCGGGACCCAGCGCGTCAAGGCCGAGCGCCAGCGGGGTGGGCACCTGCAGTGTTCCCCCGGTCACGGTGACCGATCCCAGTAACGATGCGTCCCCGTCCAGCGTCAGCAATATGGGACCGAACGGAGTCGGGTAATCGAAGACCGTAGCGCTGAACGGCATGGTCCCGATCCCGGTCAACGGATTCCCCAGCAAAGCCTGGGCGGGTGCCTGCCCTGCATCGAGCAAAGTCTGCTGGACGTTGGCGGCCTCGGCGCTCAGATACTGACCCAAGCCGGCCGCTAACTTGCCGACGAACTGCTCATGAAACGCCTGCGCCTCAGCGCTGAGAGCCTGAAATTCCTGACCGAAGTCGCCGAACACCTCCGCGACCGCGATGGATACCTGGTCCTGAGCCGCAGCCACCACGCCAGTCGTGGGCAGCGCCGCCGAACTTCTGGCCGCGTTCAGCTCCGAGCCAATACCCGCCAGAGTCCTGGCAGCCTCAGAGGCACTGGCCGGGACCACGCTTACGAACGACATCGATCATCCCCCGTCGAGATCACCAACTAACCACCGAGCAACGCGGTTAAGTGGTGGCCAACATCCGCTGTGCTGAAACCCGCCTAACGCACTCGCCACAAATTGTTAACGCCGAATGCACTGAGCAGGCCTCCGGGGAGGCCAGTGGATCGGCGACGTCACACCGGCAGCAGCTGGTCGATCACCGCCGCCAATTGCTTGGCGGACCGGCACTCGTGCATGGTGATGACCTCCTGGTAGCGGGGCACCGCCGAGTCGCCGCTGCCCCACAGGTGCTTGGGTTCGGGGTTGAGCCAGTGCGCGTGGCGGCTGGCGGTCACCATGTCGACGAGCACATCGATGGCCGGGTCGCGGTAGTTGGTGCGCCCGTCGCCGAGCACCAGCAGCGAGCTGCGCGGCGACAGCGCGTTCGGGTGCGCCTGCAGGAACGAGACGAACGCGTTGCCGTAGTCGGAGTGCCCGTCACGGCTGTACACGCCGGCCTCGCGGGTGATCCGCTGGATCGCCACGGCCAGGTCGGCTTCCGGGCCGAACATGTGGGTCACCTCGTCGGTCGTGTCGATGAACGCGAATACGCGCACCCGGGAAAACTGCTGCCGCAAGGCGTGCACCAGCAGCAGGGTGAAGTGGCTGAACCCGGCGACCGAGCCCGAGACATCGCACAGCACAACCAGTTCCGGGCGGGCCGGGCGGGGCTTGGCCAGCACCACGTCGATCGGCACCCCGCCGGTGGACATGGACTTGCGCAGCGTCTTGCGCAGGTCGATGGTCCCGGCGCGGGATCGCCGCCGGCGCGCGGCCAACCGGGTCGCCAGGGTGCGGGCCAGCGGCGCCACCACCCGTTGCATCTGGCGCAGCTGCTCGCCGGATGCGCGCAGGAACTCGACGTTCTCCGAAAGCTGTGGGATGCCGTACATCTGGACGTGGTCGCGACCCAACTGCTCGGCGGTACGCCGCTTGGTCTCGGCGTCGACCATCTTGCGAAGCTGCGTGATCCGCTGGGCCGCCAGCGCTTTGGCGATCTGCTCCTGGGTGGGCGTGGGCTCGTCGCCGTACGGCGCGAGCAGTCCCGCCAGCAGCTTGCCCTCCAATTCGTCCAGCGCCATCGCCTTGAGCGCCTGATACGACGAGAACGACGGGCCGCGGCTGGAACTGTATTTGCCGTAGGCCTCGACGATCCGGGCGATCATCGCGACCAGGCGCTCGTCCATGTCGGCCAGCTCGGGGTTCTCGGTGAGCAGGTCCAGCAGCATCTGGCGCATCGCCTCGACGTCGTCGGGCGGCAGGGCGCCGTCCTTGGCCTCGCCGGCCTCCCCCTCGGTGACCACCGCGCGGGCGCCCAGCGCGGCGGGGAACCACAGGTCGAACATGGCGTCGTAGGTTTCGCGGTGGTCGGGGCGGCGCAGCACGGCGCAGGCGATCCCCTCCCGCAACACCTCACGATCGGCCAGGCCGAGGGTGGCCATCACCCGCCCGGCGTCCACCGTCTCGGAGGGGCCCACCGAAATGCCCTGCGCGCGAAGCGCTTCCACGAAACCAACCAGGTGGCCCGGCAGGCCGTGCGGGGCGAGCGGGCGGCTGGGGCGGATGCGGCGGGCGGCCATCAGTTGAGCCTCAGTTCTCCCGCGGCGCGTTGCTGGTCGGATTGATGCTTGAGCACCACGCCGAGCGTGGCGGCGACCACCGCGTCGTCGATGGTGTCCAGGCCCAACGCAAGCAGCGTGCGGCCCCAGTCGATGGTCTCGGCGATGGACGGCACCTTCTTCAGCTGCATTCCGCGCAGCACCCCGATGATGCGCACCAATTCCTCGGCCAGGTGCGCGGGCAGGTCGGGAACCCGGGACAACAGGATGCGCCGCTCCAGATCGGGGCTCGGGAAGTCGATGTGCAGGAACAGGCAGCGCCGCTTGAGCGCCTCGGACAATTCACGGGTGGCGTTGGAGGTCAGCAGCACGAACGGCGCCCGCTCCGCGACGATCGTGCCCAGTTCGGGCACGGTCACGGCGAAGTCCGACAGCACCTCGAGCAGCAGGCCCTCGATCTCGATGTCGGCCTTGTCCGTCTCGTCGATCAACAGCACCGTCGGCTCGCTGCGCCGGATGGCGGTCAGCAGCGGCCGCGAAAGCAAGAACTCCTCGCTGAACACGTCGTCCTTGGTCTGGTCCCAGTCCCCGGACCCCGCCTGGATCCGCAAGATCTGCTTGGCGTGGTTCCACTCGTAGAGCGCGCGGGCCTCGTCGACGCCCTCGTAGCACTGCAGGCGCACCAGGCCCGAGCCGGTGGCCTGGGCGACGGCGCGGGCCAGCTCGGTCTTGCCGACGCCGGCGGGGCCCTCCACCAGCAGCGGCTTGCCGAGCCGGTCGGCCAGGAATACGGCCGTCGCGGTGGCGGTGTCGGGTAGGTAGCCGGTCTCGGCCAACCGCCGCGAGACGTCGTCGATGTCGGCGAACAGCGGCGCCGGTCTTGCGGGCACACTCACGATGTCAGTTCTCCTAAGGCTTTGGACGTCAGGCCGGGCGGGTCTGCCCGTCTCCCCACGCGATCCACTTGGTCGAGGTCAGTTCCGGCAACCCCATCGGGCCGCGCGCATGCAGCTTCTGCGTGGAGATGCCGATCTCGGCGCCAAACCCGAACTGCTCGCCGTCGGTGAAGGCCGTCGAAGCGTTGATCATCACCGCGGCCGCGTCGACTCCGTCGCTAAACCGTTGAGCCGCAGCCATATTCGTTGTCACGATGGCCTCGGTGTGCCCGGTGCCGTATTCGTTGATGTGCGCGATCGCGGCGTCGACGCCGTCGACGACGGCCACCGCGATGTCCATCGACAGGTATTCGCGGCGCAGGTCGTCCTCACCCGCGTCGAGATGAACCGTCACCCCGGCGTCCTGCAGGGCGCCGACCAGCCTCGGCATCGCCGTCCCCGCGATCGCATCGTCGACCAGCAGCGTCTCGGCGGCGTTGCAGACGCTGGGCCGACGGGTCTTGGAGTTCAGCAGGATCCGTTCCGCCACGTCGAGGTCGGCGGACTCGTGCACATACACGTGGCAGTTGCCGACACCGGTCTCGATGGTGGGCACCCGGGCATCGCGCACCACCGCGTCGATCAGGCTGGCTCCGCCGCGCGGGATCACCACGTCGACCAGTCCGCGCGCCTGGATCAGGTGGGTCACCGTGGATCGATCGGCGGCCGACAGCAGCTGAACCGCGTCGGCGGGCAGGTCCTCGCTGACCAGCGACCCGCGCAGCACATCGACGAGGGCCTGGTTGGACTTCGCCGCCGACGAGCTGCCGCGCAGCAGCACCGCGTTGCCCGACTTGAGCGCCAGCCCGAACGCGTCGACCGTGACGTTCGGCCGGCCCTCGTAGATCATGCCGACGACGCCGAGCGGGACCCGCTGCTGGCGCAGGTGCAGCCCGTTGGGCAGGGTGTAGCCGCGCAGCACCTCGCCGACGGGGTCGGGCAACCCGGCGACCTGGCGCAGGCCGGCGGCGATTCCGTCGACGCGCTTGCGGTCCAGGGCCAACCGGTCGAGCATCGCGGCCGGCGTGCCGGCGGCCCGGGCGGCGTCGAGGTCTTCGGCGTTGGCCGCCAGGATCCGCTCGGTGTGGGCGCCTATCGCGTCGGCGGCCGACTGCAGCGCCGCATCCTTGGCGACGGTCGGCAGCAACGCCAGCGCGCGGGCGGCGACCCGGGCGCGGCGCGCGGCGTCGTGGACCTCCCGGCGCAGGTCGGGGCGCGTCGGAGCTTGCAGACTCATTTATCCAGGGTAACGGTCCTTGGCGGGCCAGGTCAGAGCGGGCGGCTCACGCGACCCGCTCGCCGCGGCGCGCCTGCCGCACTTTGCTTTGCCGCTCTTCGAGGATGTGGCCGAAGTTCTGTAGCAGCAACGGTTCACGCATTACCAGGTGCTCGATGTGTTCGCGGTCGATCTCCAGCGCGGTCACCTCGTCGAGCGCGTACGCGCTGGCCATATTCGGCTGCCGGGTCAGCGCGGTCAGCCCGAGGAACGAGCCCTCGAGCAGCGTGCTGATCGGGACGATCGACCCGTCGTCGGCCATCGCGGTCAGCTGCACGCGGCCCTCGACCAGGAACGTCATCCCGCCCGGAATCTGACCGGCGTATTCCACGGTTTCGTCCGCGCCGTAGCGGACGAGTTTCGCGCACGAATGCAGCGAGCGTTGTTCGTCGGCGTTCAGCCGCAACGCCGGCGCCACCACCGTGCGCAGCGCCTTCTCCACGCGTTCGGGGGTCGAGTAGTCGTCGTCGCTGTTGTCCAGGTGCAGGTCTTCGCGCCGTGCGGCGTACCAGACCCAGCGCAGGAAGGTTGCTTTCGCGGCGCCGTCATCCGCGGGCGAGGTCAGCCCGATGGAGGTGCGGTATTCGCCGCC
The DNA here is from genome assembly GCF_001672815.1 of Mycobacterium sp. E796. Taxonomy (GTDB): domain Bacteria; phylum Actinomycetota; class Actinomycetes; order Mycobacteriales; family Mycobacteriaceae; genus Mycobacterium. The sequence goes on from NZ_LZKK01000367.1 coordinate 17,497, forward strand.
GCCGACGGGTACCGAGCGGGGCACCGTGTCGGCCTTCAGCTGCGGCAGACCGAGGGCCACGCGCGTCAGCATGGCGCACACCCGGTCGGGCGGGTCGGCGGCGGAGAACGTGGTCGTCATGGCCAGTTTGTGGGTGCCCGCCGGCCGGCTCAGGTTGGTGAACGCCGTGGTGGCCAGCACCGAGTTGGGCGTGACGCGCATTCCGCTGCCGGTGTCGATGTGCACGGCCCGCCAGTTGACCTCGACGACGCGTCCCTTCGCCGTGCCGGTGTCCAGCCAATCGTTGATCCGGAACGGCTGCTCGAACAGCATGAACAAGCCCGACACGATCTGGCCGACGGAGTTCTGCAGCATCAGGCCGATGACGACCGAGGTGACACCCAGCGCGGTGAACAGGCCGCCGACCCGGACACCCCAGATGTACGACAGGATCAGAACCAGCCCGACACCGATCAGCGCGAAACGCGCGACGTCGAGAAAGATGGCGGGCATGCGCGCCCGCCAGCTCTCTTCGGGCGCGCCTTCGAACACGGTCGCGTTCAGCCCGGACAGCATCAGCACTAGCACCAGGAAGCCGAAAACCGTGGTGAGGAGCCGCACGGGCACCTCCCCGGCCGGAATCTGCGACGCCTTGACGAGCAGGAGCAAGAGCGCAACGAGGGGCAGCAGGTAATTACGCAGCAGGCCAACCTGCTTGGCGACGCGGCTGTTCCGGCGGACCAGCGCGTGGTGCAGCTCGGTAAGGAAGATCAAGCAGATCGGAAATCCGACCGCGATACCCACCGCCCAGTAGAACCACGAGGCGTTCCAGGCGTTCATCATCGTTCCGACAACCGATACATCGCCTGCTCGGTGCCGCCCACCGAAATCGTGCCCGCGGGCGTGAACTGCCGCACGTCGCGCATGGCCTCGTACACCGGGGTGCTGACGTAGATGCCGGGCTGCGGTGCGCCCCTGTGCATCTGGGAGGCCAGGCTCACCGCGGCGCCCCACATGTCGTAGACGAGGCTCGATCGGCCGACCAGCCCGCTGATGACGTTTCCGGTGTTGATGCCGACCCGAAGGCCCAATTCGTGGCCGGTCTGGCTGTTGAACCGCTCGATGATGCGGCGCATCTCGATGGCGAAGTCAACGGTTCGGTGAATACTGTCCAATCGCGGTGTGATCACCCCGCAGGTGGCGAGGTACCCGTTGTGGAAGGTCCGGATCCGTTCGACGCCAAGGGTTTCCGCGGCCGAATCAAACTGGCGGAACAGCTCGTCGACGATCGCCACCAGTTCGTCGCCGGAAAGATCGTTGGAAAGCTCGTCCAGCCCGGCGATGTCGGCGAAGATGATCGCGACGTCCTGGTGCTTTTGGGCGATGGTCGCCTCACCCTCGCGATACCGCTGCACAAGCGACTCCGGCATCAGCGCCAGCAGCAGGCGATTGTTTTCGTTCCGCTGCTCGTTGAGCAGCTCTTCCTTGATCGCGAGATTGCGGCTCATCTCATTGAAAGCCGCCGTGAGGTCACCGATTTCGTCGCGAGTCAGCACCGGAATGTTGACGTCGTAGTCGCCGGAGCTGATCTTTCGGGTGCCCTCCTCCAGGCGCCGGACCGGGCGCATCGCCGCCCCGGCGATCAGCATCGAGGCCACGCTGATGACGAACACCAGCGTGGTCACCGCGATAACGAGCGTCTTGCTGAACCTGCCCAGCCGCGCGAAAGCGTCCGAGTCGTCGCGAGTGGCCAGGATCGACCAGTGCAGGTTGGAATCGGGAATATCCAGTGGCGCATAGGCTTCCAATTCCTTGTTACCCAGGTAATCGGTGGCGCTCATGGTGCCCGACTCCCCGCGCTGCGCAGCGCGAAAACCCGCGGTAGCGACCGGTTGCACCAGCGTCGTGCCGCCCAACCGGATCGCCTTTTCCACGACTTCGGGCGCGGTGCCGGCGGCGATCGCGTCCCGCTTGTATTGCTGCGGGTCCTGCAGGAATTCGCGTGAATCGGAACGCATCAGGCCGTCGGGTCCGGCCAGATAGGTCTCGGTCGCCGCGCCCATGCCGGCGGCTTCCCAGTGTCTGTTCGCGGTCATGATGTTGTTGATCTTCGCGATCGGCACCGGGAAGGCCATGACACCAACCATCTTGCCGTTCATCCCGACCGGTGAGACCACCCACGCGTTGGGTGCATCGAGCGCTGGCTGATACGGCTGAAAGTCGGTGATCCAGACGAAATCCACGTCGTTGGAGCGCAGCGCCTTCTGGTAGGCGTCCTTCAAATTCGATTCCCGATAGGGACCGGTCAGGATATTCGTCCCGAGGTCGGGGCCCTTGCGGACGGAATAGACGACGTTGCCCTGCATGTCCAGCAGCAGCGCGTCACGATAATCGAAGCGGCTGACGATGCCGCGCATATAGAAATCGAAGCGCGCATTGGCCGCCGTCCATGCGCTCCCGTCGCCGGCGTCCTCGACGGGAAGCGAGTCAGCGGTCGGTCTCGGCGGCGCGGTGTAGTACGCCTGCACGTACTTCTGCGCCGGGTTAGTCGGCAGGACCGCATTGAGATCGATCGCGTTGCCGGTCAACTTTTTGATCGGCGCGATCATCTGGTTCTCGTAGTAGTTGACCAGCGCCTGCTGCTGGGCCGGGCTGATCGGCGCGTTGGCCAACTGCTCAAAGCCCGCGGTGAGCGACTGCGTGGCCTCATTGATGCTGAATCCGCCGCTGTAGACGATCAGGGAGTTCGTCACTTCCCGGAACAGCGCCTGCACCTGCCTCTTCTGCGACTCCCGCAGCTCGATCAACCGCTCGGACTCGACCTGCCGCAACGCGTTGCGGCCGGATATGGCGCCGATGAGCCCGATAACAGAGACGCCGAGGATGCCCGAGAGGAGCATCGCGATGAGGATCTTGGACTGGATGCCGAAGCGGAAGCGATGCCACACCAAAGGCCGGCGCGCACCGCGGCGCGGCTTTTCGGCCGATACGGATTCGGGGGCGGTTTCCGGCGGGTTTTCAGACGCCGGTTCGGCCATTTTCGGCTCGGTCAACGTCATTCGCCTTTCCCCTCCTTCCGGCCGGATTGAGCACCGATCACGCTGCAGACTAACGCGCAGACATAACGATATTGGGGATTGCCGAAAAAGGATCAGCGTCAAAGCGCCGGGCCCAGCCATTGGGTGTGCCCAATTCGGCCCGACTAACGTCGGCTCAGTGGCACGAGTCTGCGTGGTCGGCAGCGTGAACATGGACCTGACGTTCGACGTCGACGCCCTGCCGCGGCCGGGCGAGACGGTGTTGGCCTCGTCGCTGACCTCGGCGCCCGGCGGCAAGGGCGCCAACCAGGCCGTGGCGGCCGCGCGCGCGGGCGCGCACGTGCAGTTCGTCGGCGCGCTCGGCGACGACGCCGCCGCGGCACGGTTGCGGGCCCACCTGCGGGCCAACGGCGTTGGGCTCGACGGGACGATCGAGGTTTCGGGGCCGAGCGGTACCGCCGTCATCGTGGTCGATGCCGGCGCCGAGAACACCATCGTCGTCGCGCCGGGCGCCAACGGCCGGCTGACCCCGGCCGCCGCCGGCGCGTGCGGAGAGATCGCCGCCTGCGATGTGCTTTTGACCCAGTTGGAGATTCCGGTGCCGACGGCGGTGGCCGCGGCGCTCCACGCCCGCGCGGCGGGGGCAGTGGTCGTCGTCAACGCCTCACCGGCCACCCACGACCGAGACCGATTGACCGAGCTGGCGGCCGCCGCCGACGTGGTGATCGCCAACGAAGCCGAGGCCGAACACTGGCCATGGCGGCCAAGCCACTTGGTGATCACATTGGGTGCGCGGGGCGCGCGATACGTCGGCGACGACGGTGACTTCGTCGTGCCGGCACCGGCGGTCGACGCCGCGGACACCAGCGGCGCGGGCGACGTGTTCGCCGGCGTGTTGGCCGCGAGTTGGCCGCTCGGCGATGGCGCGAATCCAGCGTCGAGGGGCGAGCGGCTGGCCGCGCTGCGGCGGGCCTGCGCGGCGGCCGCGCTGGCGACCCTGGTGCCCGGCGCCGGGGACTGCGCACCGCGCGCCGACACGATCGACGCGGCGGCGCGGGACGCTTTTCCCGACCAAAGCGATTGAGGTACCCTCGCCTGCGATGCCTGCGGTCATGGGAGCCTGCATGCCGGCGAGCGCCGCCGCCGACATGGCCTTGGTGCTCTTCGCGATATTCGGTGTGCTCGGATTCGGCTGGCGCAGTTGGCTGCAATATCGGCGGACCGGCTCGACCGGCTTTCGCGGTATCCGCACCGGAGGGGTGTTGGAACGGCTGGCCGGCGTCGGCTTCGTCGCCGCGCTGGCGGTGGCGGTCAGCGCCCCAATCCTGCAGGAAGCCAGGGTCGTTGAACCCGTCGGCATGCTGAACGAGGCCTGGGTTCAGGCCGTCGGGATCGTGGTGGCAACGGCCGGCATCGCGGCGACGGTATACGCGCAACTCGAAATGGGTGATTCCTGGCGCATCGGGGTGGACCCGACGGAGACCACGACGCTGGTGCACACCGGAGTGTTCGGCCGCATCCGCAACCCGATCTACTCCGCCATGTTCACCTTCGGCCTCGGCATCGCGCTGGTGACGCCGAATGTCGTTGCGTTCGCCGGTCTTTTCCTGCTCGTCGCCACGATCGAGCTGCAGGTCCGCCGCGTCGAGGAGCCGTACCTGCTGCGGACGCACGGCGACGCCTACCGTGCCTACGCCGCCGGTGTCGGGCGATTCGTCCCCGGGGTCGGCTTCATTCGTTAGCGTGGCGTGGCACGTCGTGGGCAATGGTCAAGCCGTCGCCCGTTTCCAATTCGTCAGCCGTCTGGGTGAGCAGCAGGCGGCTGCGGTTGGGCGACAACAGAACCGACAGGTGGTGATGGGGCGCCTCGCCCACGAACGCCAGGCGGTTGACCCGCAGCAGCGCGGCGCCGATCGACGTGTCCAGCAGATGCGCGTTGCGCGGGCCCGCGATCTCGGCCGTGATTTCATGCCGAATGCGGTCCACGACGATGCCGGCGTCCGCCAGCAGCTGATACAGCGGCGCTCGTCGCAGCGCGGACTCGGTCAACGCGCCGGCCAGTTCCGACGGCAGCCACGCGTCGCTGACCATCAACGGCTCGCCGGTCCGGCGTTGCCTGCGCACTCGCACGATCTGCACCAGCTCGCCGGACGCCGATAGCGCATCGGCTATGGCCCGGGGCGGGCGCCGGGTTCCGAGTTCGACCACGTCGACCTCGGTTTCGAATTGGGTCTGGCGCAACCCCTCCATGTACGAGCCACCCGCCGGCAGATCCGACGGACTGTGCTCCCGGACGAACGAACCGACGCCGTGCCTGCGCTCGATGTATCCCTGCTCGGCCAGGTCCGCCAGCGCGCGGCGCACCGTGATCCGGGAAACCCCGAACTGATCGCACAGTGTCTGCTCGGTGGGCAACGCGTCGCCCGGGGCGATGGCGCCGCGATCGATCTCGTCGTGCAACACCAGGAACAGCTGCCGATGCAACGGCACCCCGGCGTCGGTGGACACCGGTCCCGTCCTGCCGCCGCTCCACTGCACGGGCGTCAATGCTTCCACACCGCCTCCCTTGCGCCGACCCGTAGGTTGTTATATGTATATAACAACCTCACTCGAAGGAAGGCCCGATGACCGCGGTGCACCAGCAGCCCGCCACCGATCCGGCGGGGCCGACGGGCCGACTGGCCACCTGGGTCGCCGACCTCACCGTCGACGAAGTCCCCCCGACCGTCGTCGAGCGGGCCAAACACCTACTGCTCGACGGCCTCGGTTGCGCGCTGGTGGGGGCCCAATTGCCCTGGTCTCGCCTCGCCACCGAAGCCGTGCTCGGCCTCGAGGGCACCGGTGATGCGGTCATCATCGGCACTGGGCGCACCGCCGGCGCGCCGGCGGCCGCGGTCCTCAACGGCACGTTCATCCAGGGCTTCGAGCTCGACGACTTCCATCCCCTGGCCCCGCTGCACAGCTGCTCGCTGCTCATTCCCGCGGTGCTGTCGACGGCGTCGACGCGTGCGGTAGCCACCGGGGGCGCCGACGTGCTGCTGGCGGCGATTGCCGGCTTCGAAGTCGGTCCCCGCGTCGGCTACACGCTGCACGGCACCCAGATGCTCGATCGAGGCTGGCACTCCGGCTCGGTCTTCGGCACCCACGCGGCGGCCATGGCCGCCGGCAAGCTGCGGGGGCTGTCCCCGGCGCAACTCGAGGACGCCCTCGGCCTGGCCGGCACCCAATCGGCGGGGCTGATGGCCGCGCAATTCGAGGCCATGAGCAAGCGCATGCACCACGGCCTGGCGGCGCGCAACGGGTTCTACGCCGCCGGCCTCGCGGCGGCCGGATATACCGGCATCAAGCGGGTGTTCGAGCGCGAATACGGCGGTTTCCTCAGCGTTTTCGGCGAGGGCCATGATCCCGACGCCTCGCTGCTGACCGGACAACTGGGCCAGCGCTGGGAGACCACCAACATCATGGTCAAGTCCTACGCCGCGATGGGCGGCCTGCACGGAGCGATCGACGCGGCCAGGCGACTGCGCAATTCGGTTGCACCCCAGGATATTTCGAAGGTGGACATCACGGTCGGCGAGACCATTTACAAGCACGGTTGGTGGACGCCCGAGCGGCCGCTGACCCCGATGGGTGCCCAGATGAACATCGGGTACGCGACCGCCGCGGCCCTGCTCGACGGCAACGTGTTGCCCGAGCAATTCACCCCCGGCCGCCTCGATTCCGACGACATCTGGTCGCTGATCGCGGCGACCACGGTGCACCTCGACGAGTCGTTGGCCCGCGCGGACATCACCGAGAAGTTCCGCACCGACGTCGCGGTGACCACCCGCGACGGCGCGGTGCACCGCGCACGGGTGGCCCTGCCGCACGGCGCGCCCAATGATCCCGTCACCAACGACGAGATCGTGACGAAGTTCCACGCGCTCGCCGACCGCGCCACGAACCGCGCACGGGCGGATGCGATCGAGCGGGCCGTGCTGAATCTCGACGACCTCGACGACATCGGCGACCTGACCGATCTTCTCGCCGCTCCCGTCGCGGGAGCACTGGACTGAAAGGGTGGAAATGACCACCACACCGGCCCGCCGGCGGCTGAGAGAGCTACTGGCCAAGCGCGAGATCATTGTTGCGCCAGGCGTTTTCGACGGCATCTCTGCCCAGCTGACCAAGCGAACGGGCCACGTTGCCGCATACATGACCGGCGCCGGCGTAGCGGCGTCGGGATTCGGGCTCCCGGACATCGGACTCGTCACCGCCACGGAAATGGCCGACCGGGCGCGGATGATCACCGATGCGCTGGGCGACGTTCCGCTGATCGCCGACGCCGACACCGGCTACGGCGCGCCCATGAACGTGGTGCGCACAGTCCGGTCCTACGACGCGGCAGGCGTGGCCGCGATCCAGCTCGAGGACCAGGTGTTTCCAAAGCGATGCGGTCACCTGCCGGACAAGCAGGTCGTCGATGCCGCCGTGTTCGAGCGGACACTCGCCGCCGCGCTCGACGCCCGTACCGATGACGGCCTGCTGGTGGTTGCTCGCACCGATGCCCGTGCCCCGCTCGGCCTGGACGCCGCGATCGAGCGCGCCAACCGGTATGCGGAAGCGGGCGCCGACATCATCTTTGTCGAGGCGCCACAGGATGCCGGCGAAATCGCTCGCATCGCAGCCGAAGTCGATGCTCCCCTGCTGATCAATCTGGTCCTCGGCGGCATGACGCCGCTGCAGTCCACATCTCGGCTACAGGAGTTGGGTTACGCCATCGCCATTCATCCGGGCAATCTCCTGATGCAGGCGACATTCGGCATGCTGCAGAGTCTTTGCGAACTCAACGGCACCAACGTTTCAAACCACCTCGGCAGTACCCCCGGAGACTTCTTCAACCTCCTCGGCATGGCGGAGTGGCTGGCTCTCGACGACAAGTACGCGCAAACCGAGGACCGCTCATGGGCATGACCATCATCGAAAAGATCTTTGCCCGCAAGGCCGGCCTGGACTCGGTGTCGCCGGGTGACACCGTCGTGGTCGACGTCGACATGACCGTCCTGATCGATCTGCAGTTCGCCACCCTGTGGATACCGCCCAACCGGATCCACGACCCCGACAAGCTCGCGGTCGTCATGGACCACGCCGTGCCGGCGCCGACGATCAAGGACGCTACCGGCGGCGGGCACGCCCGAAGGTTCGTCGCCGACTTCGGCATCGAGCGCTTTTATGACGTGGGTCGGCACGGCATTTGCCATCAGGTGATCGCCGAGAACGGCTTGGCGCGCCCGGGAGAGATCCTGGCCTGCACCGACTCTCACACATGCGCCGCCGGCGCCTACAACACCGCGGCGCGCGGCCTGGGGCCGGCCGAGGTGTATTCGATCATGTGTACCGGCACGACGTGGTTCCAGGTTGCGCCGACGATCCGCTACGAGCTCGACGGCGTGAAACCGAACACGGTGAGCGGCAAGGACATCTTCTTGCACATCGCCAATGAGTACGGCGATGTGCCCAACCTGAACCTGGAATTCGGCGGCCCCGGTTTGGCCGGCATCCCGATGCACGATCGGCGCACCATCGCCACCCAGGGCGCCGAGGTGTCGGCCGACTTCAGCACGTTCGAACACGACGCGGTGCTGGCCCGCTTCCTCGACGAGGGCGGTGTCACCGGATACGACGCTGCCGCACCGGATCCCGACGCGGGCTACCACGACGTCCGGCATATCGACCTCTCGGTGCTGGAGCCCTATGTCGCGCGCCCGGGCACCGTCAGCCGCAACGGAGTGCCCGTGTCGCAGCTGGACAGGCAGAAGGTGGACCAGGCGTTCATCGGGTCGTGCGCGAACGGCCAACTCGAGGACCTCGAGATCGCGGCGGAAGTGTTGCGCGGCAAGACCGTCGCTCCGGGGGTGCGGCTGCTGGTGACGCCCGCGTCGCAGGCGGTGTACCGCGAAGCGATGCGATTGGGCTACTTGCAGGACCTGGCGGACGCCGGCGCGGTGATCACCAACTCGACGTGCGGCGCGTGCTTCGGCTACCACATGGGCGTGGTGGGCCCCGGCGAGGTGTGCATCACGTCGAGCACCCGCAATTTCACCGGCCGCATGGGCAGCACCGAGGCGGAGATCTTCATGGCGGCACCCGCGACCGTCGCCGCCTCGGCCGTCACCGGATACATCACCGACCCGAGGAGCGTGACGGCATGACAATCGCCTTCAGCGGCAGGCTTTGGGTGTTCGGCGACAACCTCAACACCGACGCCATGTATCCGGCCTTCGCCATGAAGATGGATCCGCCCGAGGCCGCCAAGCACGTCTTCTACCAGGTGCGCCCGGGCTGGACCGACGAGGTCTCGCCGGGCGATATTGTGGTGGCGGGCAAGAACTTCGGGATCGGATCGTCGCGCCCGGTCCCGGCCCTGTTTACCGAGCTGGGGGTCGCCGGTCTCGTCGCCGAGGAATTCAACTCGTTGTTCTTCCGCAACGCCGTCAACGCCGGCCTGCCGGCGATGACCGTGCCCAACGCCACCGAGGTGTTCAGCGAGGGCGACACGGGATCCTTCGACCTGACCGCCGGCACCTGGCGAAACGACACCACCGGAGACTCAGGGACCGTCCCCAAGCTGCCCGACCTGATCCTCGAGATCATCGAAAGTGGCGGCGTGCTACCGCGGCTGGCGGAGCAGGGCTATCTGCCGCCCGAGCTCGGCGACGTCCTGCGGTCGAGCACCGTCGCCATGCGCGGCGCCGGAAGCGGCGCCTGATGGCGCTGCTGGGACGGCTGCTCCGCGGGGTGCGTGCGGGCGCACACCGAAGCCCGTTGGCCGGCAGAGCATTTGACGCGCCCGCCTCGATCACCGTCACCAGCCCGGCGTTCGACGACGGCGGACCGATGCCGCCTGCCAGCGCGGGCAACGGCGTCGGCGACAACGCCTCGCCGCCGCTGCGCTGGGAGGGGGTGCCGCCGGACGCCAGGCAGCTGGTGCTCGTCATGGACGACATCGACGTTCCGCTGCCGCGGCCCCTGCTGCACACCGTGGCAGTGCTCGAGCCAACGCTGGGCGGCGTCGCCGCCGGCGGGTTGCTCCCGGAGACCGACGGAATACGGTTCGTCCGCGCCGATCTGGGGCACCGGGGCTACGCTGGGCCTCGCCCGATTCCGGGTCACGGACCGCACCACTACCGATTTCATGTGTTCGCGACCGATGAGCGCATCCCCGACACCGTCACCGCGGCCAGGGCCGTGCTGACCGCGATGAGCGGCCACGTGCTGGCGCGCGGCGTGCTGACGGGCACCTACGAACGTTGACGGGGCGCCGTAGACACCATCGACTGTCGCTCTGAGGCGGGCATCTCCGCATACACCTCGCTTCCTGTGACGGCTGGGCACAGCAGGTCAACCGGCCGCTGACCTGCGGTTGGCAGTGGTTGGCAGCGTGTGGCGTCGATCTGGCAGTGGTTTCCGAGCAGCCTCAGTGGCGACTGTTGTCAGCCATCGAGGAGGAACACGATGTCCACCACCGCCACCACCATTGACCGCACAGGAACTCGCGACGGGGTGCTCCGTTTTGCCATGCGTGCCGACGCCGTCATCAGCGGACTGGTCGGCCTGGCCGGTATCCCGCTGGCCGGCCGGCTGGCCGACCTATCGGGCACGACGAAGGCATTCGAGTACGGCATGGCCGCGTTCTTGATCGCCTACGGCGTGGCTGTGATGGGGCTGGCCGCCTTGCCGTCGGTACGCCGCGCCGGCATGGGCGTCATCGTTGCCAACCTGCTGTACACCGCGGCCGCCATAGTTCTCGTGCTCGCGGATGTCTTTCCATTGACCTCGGCCGGCGTCGTGTTGAACCTGGCGGCCGGCGCCTACACGCTGATCTTCGCGGAGCTGCAGTACCAGGGCTGGCGTCGCGCCAGGGCGTGAGCCGCGCCTAGATGCGCCTAGTCCTCGGGCACCTCGCGCTCGATCTCGTCGAGCCAGATGCGCGCCGACATGTCCGACGGGGCGCGCCAATCGCCGCGCGGCGAAAGCGCACCGCCATGCGACACCTTGGGGCCGTTGGGCAGCGCCGAGCGTTTGAACTGGCTGAACGAGTAGAAGCGTTGCACGAACACTCCCAGCCAGTGCCGGATCTCCTTGAGCGAGTACGACGGTCGCTTGTCCTCGGGGAAACCGGGTGGCCAGTTGCCCTGCTCGGGATCGCTCCACGCGTGCCACGCCAAGAAGGCGATCTTCGACGGCCGGAACCCGAAGCGCAGCACATGGAACAGCGAAAAGTCTTGCAGGGCAAACGGTCCGACCTTGGCCTCGCTGCTCTGCAGCTCTTCCTCCTCGCCGCTCGGGACGAGCTCGGGCGTGATCTCGGTGTCCAGCACCGACTGCAGCACCTCGCACACGTCCGATTCGAACTGGCCCGACGAAATGACCCAGCGGATCAGGTGCTGAATCAGCGTCTTGGGCACGCCGCCGTTGACGTTGTAGTGCGACATCTGGTCGCCGACGCCGTACGTCGACCAGCCGAGCCCCAGCTCCGAGAGGTCACCGGTGCCCAGGACGATCCCGCCGCGCTGATTGGCCAGCCGGAACAGGTAATCGGTGCGCAGGCCGGCCTGGACGTTCTCGAACGTGACGTCGTAGACCTTCTCGCCCCGCGCGAACGGGTGGTCCATCTCCTGGAGCATGAGCCGCGCGGTCTCGGTGATATCGATCTCAGCGAAAGTGACGCCCAGCGCGCGGCACAGCTCGATCGCGTTGCGCTTGGTGCGATCTCCCGTCGCGAAGCCCGGCAGCGTGAACGCCAGGATGTCGCTGCGCGGCCGTTCCTCGCGGTCCATCGCGCGGGCGGCGACGATCAGCGCGTGCGTCGAATCCAGCCCACCGGAAATCCCGATGACCACCTTGGGGTAATCCAGCGCCCGGAGTCGCTGCTCAAGCCCGGAGACCTGAATGTTGTAGGCCTCGTAGCAATCCTGTTCCAGCCGTTGCGGATCGGCGGGCACGAACGGGAAGCGCTCGATCTCGCGGCGCAGCCCGATGTCGCCGGCCGGCGGGTCGAGCCGGAACTCGATGCGCCGGAACGACTCCGCAGTCGTCCGGTGGTGGCGTCGGTTGTCGTCGAAGGTGCCCATTCGCAACCGTTCCGAGCGAAGCAGCTCGAGGTCGACGTCGGCGACGCTGCGCCGCTCCCCCTTCGGGAAGCGCTCGGACGTCGCGAGCAGCACGCCGTTCTCCCAGACCATGGTCTGGCCGTCCCAGGCCAGGTCGGTCGTCGACTCGCCCTCCCCCGCGGCGGCGTAAACGTAGGCGGCCAGGCACCGCGCCGACGCGGAGCGCGCCAGCAGGCAACGGTCGTCGGCGCGCCCGATCGTGATCGGGCTGCCGGACAGGTTGGCCAGCACCGTCGCCCCCGCCAGCGCCGCCTCCGCGCTGGGCGGGATCGGCACGAACATGTCCTCGCAGATCTCGACGTGTAGCACGAAGCCCGGCAGGTCGGACGCGGCGAACAGCAGATCCGGACCGAACGGGGCCTCGATATCGCCGACGCGGATGATGCCGCGCTCGTCGTCGCCGGGTGCGAGCTGGCGGCGCTCGTAGAACTCCCGATACGTGGGCAGGTACGACTTGGGCGCGACGCCCAGCACCTCGCCGCGATGGATGACCACCGCGGTGTTGTAGATGCGATGCCGGTAGCGCAGCGGGGCGCCGACGACCAAGACCGGCAGCAGGTCGGCCGACGCCGCCACGACGTCATTGACCGCGCTTTCGACGTCGTCGAGCAGCAGGTCTTGCAGGACAATGTCCTCGATGGAGTACCCGGACAGCGTCAGCTCGGGGAAGACGGCAACGGCGACGCCGTCGTCGTGGCATTGGCTGGCCAACCGCAGCACCGACTCGGCGTTGGCCGCCGGATCGCCGATCGCGGTGTGGTGGGTGCAGGCGGCGACGCGGACAAAACCCTGGTGGTAGGCGTTGTAAAAGTCCATGACCCTCCCATTGTCGCCCGACGGGCGTCAACTCGTCGCCGCCGGGTATCCCCAACGGCATGAGCGATACCGCTGTCGTAATCGTCGACATGATGAACACGTATCAGCATCCCGACGCTGAGGACCTGATACCCAATGTCGAGAAAATCATTGACCCGCTCGCCGACCTGATCGGCCGCGCGCGGGAGGCCAACGACGTCGACTTGATCTACGTCAACGACAACTACGGCGACTTCGCCGCCCAGTTCTCCGACATCGTCGGATCCGCGCTCGATGGCGCCCGGCCCGATCTGGTCAAGCCGATCGTGCCGGGCGAGGACTGCCGGGTGATGACGAAGGTCCGCCACAGCGCCTTCTATGCGACGGCACTGGCCTATCTGCTCGGGCGCCTGGAGACCAAGCGGTTGATCCTCACCGGTCAGGTCACCGAGCAATGCATCCTGTACACCGCGCTCGACGCCTACGTGCGCCACTTCCCCGTCGTGATCCCGACCGACGCCGTCGCCCACATCGACGCCGATCTGGGCAAGGCGGCGCTGAAGATGATGCAGCAGAACATGTCCGCCGAGCTCACCACGGCCGCCGACTGCCTCGGTTAGGGCACCGGCGCGAGGGTGCGCAGAATGCCGGGTTCGCCGGCGTGTCGGTGCGCAAACACGCACACTCGCGCAGAGTCGCTACCCTCGAAGCGTGGAATCTCCCGAACTCGTCGCGCTGCTCGCCGGCCGACGGGTCGCGGTCCTGACCGGCGCCGGGATCTCCACCGACTCGGGCATTCCCGACTATCGCGGCCCCGATTCGCCGCCGAGCAACCCGATGACCATCCGCCAGTTCACCTCGGATCCGGTGTTCCGGCAGCGGTACTGGGCGCGCAACCACGTCGGGTGGCGGCACATGGACGACACCGCGCCCAACGCCGGGCACCGGGCGCTGGCCGCGCTTGAACGCGCCTCCGTGGTGACCGGCGTGATCACCCAGAACGTCGACCTTTTGCACACCAAGGCCGGCAGCCGAAACGTCGTCAACCTGCACGGCACCTACGCGCGGGTGGTCTGCTTGAGCTGCCGGTACGGCATGAGCCGGGCCGCGCTCGCCGAAGAGCTCGAGGCGCTCAACCCGGGGTTTATCGAGCGCGCGGAGGCCGTCGGCGGGCTGGCGGTGGCTCCCGACGCCGACGCCGTCGTCGCCGACACCGCGTCGTTCCGCTACCTCGACTGCCCGCGGTGCGACGGCATGCTCAAGCCCGACATCGTCTACTTCGGCGAGAGCGTTCCCAAAGACGTTGTGGCAAAGGCATATTCGCTGATCGACGAGGCGGACGCCCTGCTGGTCGCGGGCTCGTCGCTGACGGTGTTCTCCGGCTACCGATTCGTGCGCCACGCCGCGGCGCTGGGCCTCCCGATCGCAATCGTCAATCGGGGACGCACCCGCGGTGACGACCTGGCCACCGTGAAGGTCGACGGCGGCTGCTCGGAGCTGCTGACGTTGCTAGTGGACGAGTTGTCCCCGACCGCAGCGCGTTAGAACGTGCACGGCATGCTGCGGATGCCGTGGATGAAATTGCCTGGCACGTACGCCGGTTCACCCGCCTGGATGTCCGGGACCTGCGCGAGCAGTTCACTGAAGATGGCGCGCAGTTGCGCGCGGGCCACGTTGGCGCCGAGGCAAAAGTGCACCCCGCCCCCGCCGAAGCCCACGTGCGGGTTGGGGTTGCGGCTCAAGTCGAAACGGTCCGGATCCTCGAACGCGTCGGTGTCCCAGTTACCCGACGGATAGAACATCACCACCTTCTCGCCCGCCCGGATGCTCTGGCCACCCAGCTCGACATCCGTTGCCGCCGTGCGGCGGAAGGTCATGACGGGCGTGGCCCACCGGATGAATTCCTCGACCGCCGTGCCGATCCTGTTGTCGAAGTCCTCGCGCAGCCAGGCCCGCTGCTCGGGAAAGTCGGTGAGCGCCTTCATCGCGTGGCTGGCGGTCTGTCGGGTGGTGTCGTTGCCGGCCACGGCGAGCAACACGAAGAACGCGGACACGTCGGCGTCGGAGAGGCGGTCGCCGTCCACCTCGGCGTTCACCAGGCCGCTGAACAGGTCCTCGCCCGGCCGCTCGCGCCGCTCGGCGGCCAGGGTGCCGGCGACCTGGTGGAGGTACATCTGGTTCTCGACCAGCACCTCCAGCGGGTTGCGGCCGGCGAGGTAGACGGGGTCGGCCCAGGACACCAGCGCGTCGGCCGCATGCGCCACGCGCTCGCGCTCGGATTCCGGGATCCCCACCATGTCCGACAGCGTCCGGATGGGCAGTTGCTTGGCGCAGTGTTCCACGAAATCGGCGCCACTGCCGGCGGCGCGTAGCTCTTCGACGATGGACTTGGCGTTCGACTTGATCGAGTCCTCGATGCGGCGGACCTGCCTCGGGGTGAAGGCGGCGCTGACGAGCTTGCGCAGCTTGGTGTGTCGCGGCGGGTCCATCGCGAGGAAGGATTGCGATGCCTCGAGCAGCTCCACGGGGACGTTCTCGAAGATCACCCCGCGCCCGGACAGGAACACCTCGTTGTTGCGGCTGATCGCGACGATGTCCGCCCGTCGGGTGACCGCCCAATAGCCGGGGTCATCGGGGTCGGACATCAGGGAGCCCTCGACCGGAGCGTGCCAGCTCACCGGGCGCTCGGCCCGCAGAACGGCGAACGAGCGCTCCCGCTCCGCCGCGCTGGTGGACCAGAACGCGAGCGACGACAGATCGATCGAGTCGTACGCACGGCTGCTGGACACCCCGGTCGCCACTGTCATCGTCGGCCCTCCCTTATGACCCGAGTCACACACTTCGCCCGACAATATGCCTAGACATGATGTCTAGTCAATATGTTGAGCCGCGGGCTATGCTGGGCGAATGCCATCGGTCACCCGAAAGGCACAGGCCAATCGCGAAGAGGGTCGTCAGCAGCGACGCGAGCAGATGGAACGCCGGTTGCTGGACGCCACCGAGCGGCTGATGCGCGACGGCGCCAGTTTCACCCAGCTCAGCGTGGACCGCCTGTCCAGCGAGGCCGGCATCTCGCGCGCGAGCTTCTACATTTACTTCGAGGACAAGGG
This sequence comes from Mycobacterium sp. E796, assembly GCF_001672815.1. Taxonomy (GTDB): domain Bacteria; phylum Actinomycetota; class Actinomycetes; order Mycobacteriales; family Mycobacteriaceae; genus Mycobacterium. Next base: position 33,571 of record NZ_LZKK01000367.1, read on the forward strand.
CCACCTGTTGCGCCGGCTGGCCGGCCAGGTTTTCGCCGATCTCGCCGACAGCGCGGACCGCTGGTGGAGCATGGCGTGGCGCCACGACCCCGACGACGTCCGCGCCGCCATGGCCGGAATCATCGGAAATTACCGGCGCCACCAACCGGTGCTCGTCGCGCTGAACGAAATGGCCGGCTACGACGCGGTTGTCGGGGCGACCTACCGAAACCTGCTGACCGCAATCACCGGGCGCGTGACCCGCGTCATCGAGGAGGGGCAGGCCGACGGCTCCATCCGCCCCGAGCTGTCCCCGACCGCGACGGCCAGCGCGCTGACCTGGATGGTCGAGCGCGCCTGCCAGCAGAACCTGCCGACCGCCCCGGGGACCTACGATGCCGAGCTGGCCGAGTCCCTGGCTCAAATCATCTGGGGCGCGCTGTATCTCGAGCCGATACCGCCGCGCTGATCGGTTAGCGGCTCGCCACCGGCTTCAAGACCGGGCGCAGGGCGTGCAGCACGTCGGGGTCCTCGATGGTGGGAGGCATCTCGTCGTCGTGGCCGTGCGCGATCCGGTGCATCGCCTTGCGCAGGATCTTGCCGGAGCGCGTCTTCGGCAACGCCGAGACAATGTCGACCCGCTTCAGGCACGCCACCGCGCCGATCTCGTCACGGACCAGCGCAACCAACTCGTCCTCGAGTCCGTCGGGCGACGCCCCGGCCTGCAGGACGACGAATCCGCGCGGGACCTGACCCTTGATGTCGTCGGCGACGCCGATGACCGCGGCTTCGGCCACGGCGGGATGGGACGCCAGCACCGCTTCCAATGCGCCGGTGGACAACCGGTGGCCGGCCACGTTGATGACGTCGTCGATCCGGCCCATGACAAACAGGTAGCCGTCCTCGTCGACGTATCCGCCGTCGCCGGTCAGGTAGTAGCCGGGATGCTCGCACAGGTATGACGATTCGTACCGTGCGTCGTCCTCCCACAGCGTCGGGAACGTCCCGGGTGGCAGCGGCAGGCTCAGGCAGATCGCCCCCTCCTCACCGGGTGCGCAGCCGGCGCCGTCCGGCTGCAGGATCGCGACCCGGTAGCCCGGCATCGGCACGCCCGGCGAACCAATCTTGATCGGAAGTTCCTCCACGCCAACCGGATTGGCCGCGATGGCCCAACCCGTCTCGGTCTGCCACCAGTGGTCGATGACGCGAACGCCGAGTCTCCGCGACGCCCACAGGTACGTGTCGGGGTCGAGCCGCTCGCCTGCCAGGAACAGCGACTGCAAACCGGCACGGTCGTATTCGCGCAGCCAGGTGCCATCGGGGTCGTCCCGGCGGATCGCGCGAATAGCGGTCGGTGCGGTGAAGAGCGCCTTCACGTTGTGCTCGGTTATCACCCGCCAGAAGGCGCCGGGGTCCGGCGTTCCCACCGGTTTCCCCTCGTAGAGCACGGTGGTGGCTCCAGCGAGGAGTGGGCCGTAAACGATATAGGAGTGCCCGACCACCCAGCCGATGTCCGAGGCCGCCCAGAAGACGTCGCCGGGGCCGATGTCGTAGATGTGCCGCATGCTCCACAGCAGCGCCACCGCATGGCCGCCGTTGTCCCGCATCACGCCCTTGGGTCGTCCCGTGGTGCCCGAGGTGTGCAGGACGTACAGCGGGTCCGTCGCGGCGACGGCGACGGCCGGCGCCGGTTCGGCCCGGCCGATCAGGGTCTCCCAGTCCTGGTCGCGCCCGCCCACCAGGCCGCACCGCAGTTGCTCTCGCTGGACGATGACGCAGTGCCGCGGCGGGTGCGCGCTGGCATCGATTGCCGCGTCGAGCATCGGTTTGTACTCGACCAGCCGGGTCGGTTCGATGCCGCACGACGCCGAAACGATCACGCTGGGACGGGCGTTGTCGATCCGAGCGGCGAGTTCGTGCGCGGAAAATCCGCCGAAGACGACGGCATGCACGGCGCCGATTCGGGCACACGCCAGCATGGCGACGACGGCTTCGGGAATCATCGGCATGTAGATGACCACGCGATCGCCCTTAGCCACCCCCAGGTCACGCAGGACGCCGGCGAAAAGCGCTGTGAGATCCAGCAATTCGGAATAGGAGAAGGTGCGCTTCGTCGACGTCACGGGTGAGTCGTAGATCAGCGCCGGCGCCCCGCCGCGGCCGGCATCGACGTGCCGGTCGAGCGCGTTGGCGCAGGTGTTGAGTTCCGCGTCGGGAAACCAGCGGTAGAACGGCGGGCGGTCGTCGTCCAGGATCCGCCGCGGGGACCGAATCCATGTCACGGCCGACGCGGCATCGGCCCAGAATGCCGCCGGATCATCGAGGCTGGACCGGTAGAGCTCGCGATAACCGTTCATTTATTTCCTCTGCGGACGAAGGTGATCGATGCCAGATGATATGGCCGGATCCCGAGGGACAAAAGGGCCTTTGGGCATCACCGCCGAGAAGCTCCGACCCGGCCCCGGTTTTCCGGCGCCGGCGCCGGGCTCGTGTTCAGGCGCATTTCTGATGTCTTTTTGCGGTCCCCTGACCTTCGGCGATGCGGGTTTGTCTCACGTAATGTCATGTCCGTTTTGTCTCAACCGTGTCATTTGTTGAGCCGGTGCATCTGGGGCGCTCTCGCGTACTCGCCTTGCAGCGCGCGTGGCCCCATAGGCTAGCGGGCGGCTCGACGCCAAATTTCGGTGCAGGCTTTCCTGGCGCGGGTCAGCTCGGCGTTGGATATTCGGGAGCCTTGGTAGAAGCTGCGTTCGATCATCCAGCACAAGGCGCGCGCTATGGCAGCGGTGTCGTGTCTCGCCTCGCGTGTCGTCGAGCCCATGTGCCGCAGTATCTCGGTGATCGCGTCGATGAAGATGTCGGCGGTGTCGGTCCAGAGTGTGTCGATCTCGGGCACAGACGATGCCAGGTCGATCGCCGCGCGCATCACGACCCCGTGTTGTCGCCATAGCGCCTCGGTTCTGGCCATAGCCTCGTCTATTGCCTGCTCACCGAGTGCGGCATCATTCGCGGCTGCGCGCGATTTCTCCCGCAGAGTTTCCACGGTGCGCGCGACGAGCGCGGTGATGACGTCCTGTTTGGACCCAAAATAGAAGTACAAGGCGCCCCGCGTGATCCCCGCACCAGACGCGATGTCGGCGATCGTCATCGCTTCGTAGCCTTGCTCTCCCAGCAGTCGCTCGGCGACGTCGAGAATGGCCTGTTCCCGCATGTCCCCTTTACGAGGGGTGGCCGCACGTCGTCGGGTGGGCCTCGATTGCGCTCGCATAGCTAACTGGCAGCAATCTGATGACCGTCGGGGAAATCTGTTGTGCGAGAGAGAGATTCCCACCTCTCGATCTCCTGATCGACGGCTTGACGTGCGGCCCCGATGAGCCGGAGGGCGTCAGACCCCAGGACCAAGTGCCGTGGCGGATCCGGCGATTCAAGCACCTGCAACACTGCGGCGGCGGCCTTCGCGGGGTCACCGAGTTGCTGGCCGCTGGCCTGTAGGCGCGCTTCACGGATGGGCATGAACACATCGTCGTAGTCGGCGATGGATCGGTCGGCACGTCGCATGGACCTGCCCGCCCAGTCGGTGCGAAACGAACCCGGCTCGATCGCCGTGACGTGGACGCCGAACGGGGCGACCTCTTTGCTCAAGCTCTCCAGCAGTCCCTCTAATGCGAACTTGCTGCCGCAGTAGGCCGTTAGGCCTGCAGGGGCCATCAAACCGCCCATCGACGTCACGGCCATGAGATGACCACCGCGGCGTTGGCGCATGTACGGCAAAGCAGCTTGGAGTGTGGCGGCCACCCCAAATACGTTGGTCTCGAACTGAGCTCGCAGCTCGCTCAGTGGTGTCTCCTCGAAGATGCCTTCAAGACCGTAGCCGGCGTTGGCGATCACGACGTCGATTGGACCGACGGTCGACTCGACGTTCGCGACTGTGGCGAACACTGCTTCCTCGTCGGTCACGTCCAGCAGACGACCGTGGGCGCTGGGTGCTAGCGCTTCGAACGTCTCGAGGTCTGCGCGCTTGCGAACTGTGCCGACCACGGTGTTGCCGGCCTTTAGTGCGCCTTCGGCGAATGCGCGCCCCAGGCCACTGCTCACTCCTGTGATCAAGAACGTCTTCACTGGCATCTCCTCACTGCGACTCGATCGCCGTCGAGGCTAACAACAAAATCGACGTAGCGTCAATTTAAATCGACTGAATGCAGACAGCTCCATCGAGCGCGATGGCCGTTCGATCGTCGGTTGCCCTAGCCGGGATTAAACGGAACCGTAACCCCCGTTTCGCTGGTGGCGAACCCAGGCTCTGGCCAGATGTCGTCGGTTGAGCAGTCACCTAAGAACTGATCGAATTGCGATCTCTCCCTGGCGGATCCCGCAGCGGGTCAGGTAACCTGCGCGACTGCTGGGCGAGGCTGCTGTGACCAGAACAACATAGTTAGCGTCCTAACTATTAGCGTACGATACGAACATGGCCGCGCCGACCGCACCGGATGTCGACCCCCTCGCCCTCGAGCAGCAGGTCTGTTTCGCGCTGAGCATCACCAACCGCGCCGTCCTGGCGGTCTACCGTCCGCTGTTGGAGCCGTTGGGGCTGACGCATCCGCAGTATCTGGTGATGCTGACGCTCTGGGATCGCCAGAAGGCCGGGCAACAGAAACCGCTGTCGGTCAAGGAGATTGCCGCCACCTTGCAGTTGGATTCGGCGACGCTGTCGCCGATGCTCAAGCGCTTGGAGGCGCTCGGCCTGATCACCCGTACCCGAAACGCCGTCGACGAGCGCACCACCGACGTCAAACTCACCGACAGCGGCACCGCGTTGCGCCGGCGAGCTTGCAAGATCCCGCCCGCCGTCGTCGCGCGGCTGGGCGTCGAAATGGACGAACTTCGGCATCTGCATCAGGTGCTTACGCGCATCAACTCGGCCGCTCTGGCGGCCGGCGCACTACAGGCCTCAACAACGCAGGAGCAAGCATGACCACCACCAAGCCCAACCTTTGGCAATACATCGGCTATTCGTACGGGCGATGCCTACCGGATTCGATGCGCAGCTGGGTGGCGAACGATCTGGCGGGCAAGGGAGCCGTGCGCCGGCACATGATCCGGTGGGCCATACCGCCGCTGTTCGTGCTCGCACCGTTCTGGCTGCTGCCCGCGTCGCTGTACGTCCACACGGAGATGACGGTGCCGCTCTACATCTGGGCGCTACTCATCTCGCTGGCGCTGAACAAGGTCTGGCGCCGGCACCGGCTGGCGCAGCATGGCCTCGACCCGAACCTGGTCGACGTGATCAAACGCGAGAAAGAATCGAAGATGCACGAGGACTACGCCCGCCGCTACGGGCCGCGTCCCGAATCGGCCGCGTGGCAGGACAACAGCAACCCGTTCACTTAGCCGGCTGCACCGCGACCAGGTCGTCGGCGTGCACCGCCGGCCGGCGCAGCTCCCCGGGCAGGTCGGTGGTCGACCGGCCCATCATGGTGGCCAGTTCGGTCGCGTCGTAGGCGACCACGCCCCGGGCCACCATGGTCGCGTCCGGTCCCCGCAGTTCGACGACGTCCCCGGCATAAAACCGCCCGGAGATCGTGGTGATGCCGGCGGCCAGCAGCGAGCGGCGTTGGGCCACCACCGCGCGCACCGCGCCCTCGTCCAGCGTCAGCGAACCGGCGGCCTCGGCGGCGTAACGCACCCAGAACCGGCGCGCCGAC
>NZ_LZKK01000368.1 GCF_001672815.1 Mycobacterium sp. E796
TTGATCCTCTGGATGGCGGACGTTCAGTTCATGTGGGGCGCCGCGGTCAAGCGGCTGAAAGTGGGCGTCGCTCGGCGCTTTTCGACCACCACTGAGAAATCGCTTGTCTCGGACCTCCGCACCATCCTTGCCCCGGAGTACGCCGCCCGGGCCCGCGAGATTGCCACCCGAATGACCGAACCCGCCAAGAGCGTCGCGGCCGCCGCGGATCTTGTGGAAGAGTTCGCCGGCCTCAATGGTGTCGGCTGATTCGCTCTAAGCCATCCGCTCAGACGCCGAGCGACGCCCACTTTCAGCCGCTTGACCGCGGCGCCCCACATGAACTGAACGTCCGCCATCCAGAGGATCAACGCGGGGACCCCTGCGCGCAGGCCGGCGGCCGTCGTGCCCGCGCCACCGTGGTGCACGACCGCGCGGCAGGCCGGAAAGATGGCCGCGTAGTTCACCGCGCCGACGACCTTGACGTGCTCGGTATCGGGGACATTGCTGAAGTCGGTCCAGCCGGCGCTGACCAACGCCCGCTCGCCCAGCTGGGCGCAGGCCCCGGCGATCATGGCGATCGTGTCGGTCGGGGATTCGACGGGAATGCTGCCGAACCCGAAGAAAATCGGCGGCCTGCCATCGGCAATCCACGACGCCACTTCCCCATCGGCATCGGTCGCCAACTGCAGCGTCAGGGTGCCGACGAAGGGTCGCTGGCCTCCCCATTTAGCCCACTCGACGTCCAGCCCGGGAAAGCACACCGCGTCATATGCCTGGATTTCCAGCGCTCCGCGTTCTGCGATCCGTCTGGGCGCCGGACCTGTCACCTTCGGCAAGCCCAGCTCGCGACGCTGCGCGTCTTGGGCCTTCTTCACGCCGCGCCACACCAGCCACTCGTACACCGTCATCGCCGACCGGACCAACGGCGGCGGGAGGTTCGGAACAAGGTGGCCGTTGACGCGTGTCGGAAACCAAAGCAGCGTCGCCAACCGGATATTGCGGTGCTCAGCTACGTTTGCGGCCAACTCTTGGTAGCTCATGCCGGTGAGGAGAACGTCGGCCCCGTCAGTCAGCGAGACCAGCGCCGCGCTCATCTCCGCCCAGCATCGGGTACCGGGCTCACGAGCTTCCCGCAGCAATTCCTGCACATCCCGGATCCGCCAAAAGTTGCGGAAAAGCCGCGCCCAGAAATTGCGCGTCACTTCCAGCCACGCCTCCATATCCGGCCCGTAGGCGATCGCTTCGAGGCCAACCGACTCGGCGAAGCCAACCAGGTCCGGGGGCACAGCCATCCGCACGTCGTGCCCACGGCGCAGCAGCTCACGACCGATCGCGAGGCCGGGCTCCACATCACCGCGCGTTCCGTAGAACGCGAGCACAAATTTCATCGGGCGGTCTTGGCCCTCCGCTTTCCTTGGGCGTTACTCCCGGCTCAGCCGCCGGGCAGCATAACCCAAAACCGGCGCTGTCCACTGGAGGTCCCGAAGCTTGAGCACTGGCCAGGCGCTGCGCTCGCCAGTCCTAGGCCCAGGTCTCGTTGCGTCTGCGAAAGACAGCGTTGAGCTCGAGGAACAACTTCACCATCCATATCGGGATGAGACGGTAACGCTTGTGGAATTGGTAGTAGTCGTCGAGCACCGTACGGAAAGCCCGTTCGGTCGCGCGATACGACTCGTAAACGCGGTCGAGCGCAGACTGATCCTGGGGCTCGTCGCGCGCGGCCGCGCTCAGCGCTTCGTAAGCCGTGGACATCCAGTCCGTGCCGAAGAGCTCGGTGACGGGACCGAAGTGTCGGTGGTGGCGGAAAGCCGGCGCGAGAAACTCCTCGACTGGCCCGACATTGTGGGTCTCCAGTTCGATCGAGATCGCCGCGGAAATCCGCTTGACTTCGCGGCGCCAATCGTCCAGAAGGTTGTCGTATTCGACGAACACGTGCGGCAAATCGCGCGTCGTTCTCTCGGCCAGCAAACTGTATTTCAACCACAAGGCGGCGCCGAACTCCGGCGAGGTTCGAACTGCCGCCGTGATCGACCTGCTGGCCTCGATCGGGTGGCGCACCGCAATTACGGCAGCGGGGTCGAATCCGGCCTGACGCGCCGCTTCGAACCACACGTCGGAAAGTGCCGTTATCTTCGGATCCTTGATGACCACCACCGGCGCGGCCGGCAACGTGGTGAGATACGTCCGGACCTTGGCTATCCAGGCGGCCTTGGCAGCGGCATCGAGCGCGCCTTCCTCCTGCAGCCGCAGCGTCGGGTCGAACCCGGCGCTGCCATGCCGGCGCAGGATTGCCCCGTTGAGGTGGACGGCTGGGCGCGGCTCCCAAAAGCCACCGGGGTCGTGGGCGGTCGCCCCGAGCATCTTGGCCGGGAGCGTCGCCCCGCACAGTGAGAGAACCCGCGTCAGCGCCGAGGTTCCGGAGCGGGCGAAGCCCAGCACGAACAGGGCGACGGGACGGACTGCAGGCCCGGACTGCGGGGTATGGCTCACCCGCAAAACCCGGCGATGAATGCCGCGCCGTCGAATACCCCCGGACGGCTGGGGGAAGATCTCGCGACGCACTCTGAGACAGTCATTCGACCCTTGATCACCACAACAAGGTAAGTGCCCTACCGTACGGCCGTGCGATTTCGGCAATTATCGGGAGTGTCGCACCGCATTCGGGTACGACCAACGCGGTCTTCGTCAAATGCCGGGCCGCCCCGAAGTCCTCGGGGCTAACCTGATTCGATCGTTCGGTTCCACCCCGTCAAGGCCCACGCCGTCCTGCGCGGCGCGGGGCCGCCATGAGCAGGTCGACCCCCGTCGGCTTCGCGGCAACGCTGTGATTTCGGAGGCCAGTCAGTGACAACCCGGAACCGCCCCGCGCGGATGTCCTCACGCCGTCGCGCATCCGACGGCGATAAACAGCCAGACAATCTGCTCGCGTTGACGGACCAAGCCTTCTATTGCGGGCAACGCGCCATTGGCCAAACGGAGGTAATGCAGGTCGTCTGGGTCTACGAGCACCCTATCGACTTCGACGGCTTGAAACGTTTTCACCACAATCTCGGTTACGGGTTGTCCGGACGGCTTATCGAACGTTCACCGCTGCCGTTCGGACGGCACAGGTGGGTCTTGGACCGGGGGCCGGCGGACATCCATTTTGCCGAGAGCGCCCGTCCGCGCGCCGAACTAAGCGACTGGGCCGACGAACGCTCGCAAGTACCGGTTGATCCCGAATCGGGGCCCGCCTGGCATCTCAGCGTGCAGCCTCTCACGGACGGCTCGACCGCAGTCACGTTGGTGCTCTCCCACTATCTAATTGACGGCGTCGGGGGTCTCGTAGCGGTAGCCGATGCTGTCCTTGGCAACAATCGCGATCTCGGCTATCCGCCGCCACGCTCGCGCACCCGGTCGGCCGCGCTGCTTCAGGACGCCCGTCAAGTGGTCCGTGACGCACCCGAGGTCGGCCGGGCACTGGTCGCGGCCGCAAAAATGTTCCGCCGTCAGCGACGAGATGCCGCCGCATCGCCGACGCAATCCGCGCCTGTCGTCCGTCGCACAGGCAACGGCGATGAGCCGGTGATTCTGCCCGGAGTCGCGGTCCTCGTCGACCAGGCCGCGTGGGATGAGCGGGCGAAGGCCCTCGGCGGCACGGGAACCACGCTCGCCGCCGCATTCGCCGCAAAACTCGCGGAGCACCTGGGTCGCCGACGCAGCTCCGATGGCGCCGTCACCCTACGAATCGTGATGGCCGAGCGCACCGACGACGACACTCGTGCGGTCGCGGTGAACTTTGCCCGCATCAGCCTCGACACGACTTCCATAACGAAGGATCTGAGCGACGCACGGGTCGCCATCAAAGAGGCATTGAACGGTCGACTTGAAACGCCGGACGAGGCGTTGCAGCTGGCGCCGCTCGCCCCTTTCACCCCGGAGCGGATGTGGAAACAGGGAATCGACGCCCAGCTCAACGACCCCGATCTGCCGGTTGTCTACTCCAACCTCGGTGACGCCGGCATGGTCGTGAGCCGCGCTGATGGCACCCAGTGCGAGCACGCCTGGGCACGAGGCACGAGGCAAAACGAAACCCGACAGCAGCTTGAGCGCACCGGCGGCCACATGCAGGTGGTGTCTTGCCGCACGCCGGGGATCGGCAAGATCTACATCACCGTCGTCGCTTACCAACCGGGCGCCGAGAACACAAAGCCCGCTCTGCGTGAACTCGCCCTGCGCACGCTGACCGAGTTCGGCCTGACCGGCGAGGCAGACTAGCGAATCCGCCGGCTGAGGGGCCCAACCATGTACCGGTGACTGGCCCCGGCCAGTCCTCTACTATCGTTCGAAAATCGCTATTGCACTTATGTTGATTAGACGGGTCCGGGGGGCGCTCGGCGCCGACGGACCGTAACCACGCAAGTGCCGGCTCAACCCACCGGAGGACGCACCGCACGAAATGAGCGACGCCATGGCGGTCGAGCCGACCACGCCCCGGCAGACGGCAGGTTATTCCCAAACTGGGCTGCCGCGTCGCCGTTTCGTCGCCATGCTTGGCGCGCTCGGCGGCATTCAGCTGCTGGCGATGATGGATGGCACGGTCGCGATCTTCGCGCTACCCAAGATCCAGAATGAACTCGGACTGTCGGATGCCACGCGCAACTGGGTTATCACTGCCTACGTCTTGACCTCCGGTGGGCTGATACTCCTGGGTGGCCGCGTCGGTGACACCTTCGGGCACAAGCGCACCTTGATCGTCGGGACCGCGCTGTTCACCCTCACCTCGGCGATGTGCGGCATCGCCTGGGACGGTGGGGTACTCGTGTCGGCCCGGCTGCTGAAGGGCGTGGCCGCCGCCATTGTTTCGCCTACCGCTATGGCGCTGTTAGCGACCACATTCCCCAAGGGGCCGGCCCGCAACACCGCGATGGCGGTGTTCGGGGCGATGGCCAGTATCGGGGCAGTGGTGGGCATGGTGGCGGGCGGGTTGCTCGCCGAGGTGTCGTGGCGGATGGCGTTTTTGGTGAACGTGCCGATCGGTGTGCTGGCGATCTACCTGACCCGCACCGCGCTGCGGGAAACCGGGACAGCGCGGATGAAGCTCGACGCCGCCGGGGCTGTGCTGGCGACGTTGGCTTGCACCGCAGCGGTTTTCGCCTTCTCGAGGGGGCCCGAGCATGGCTGGTTGTCGCCGATCACCCTCGGGTCGGGCCTGGTGGCTGTGGCAGCTTCCGTCGCGTTCGTTCTGGTCGAGCGCAACGCCGAAAATCCCATTGTGCCGTTCAGCCTCTTCTCCGACCGCGACCGTACGGCAACGTTCCTGACCACGTTCCTCGCCGGTGGAATGACTTTCACCATGGCCGTGCTGATCGCGCTGTACGTGCAGAACATCATGGGCTACGGTCCCATGCGCGCCGCTATCAGCTTCATCCCGTTCTCCATCGCGACGGCCATTGCGGTAAGCGCATCCGTGCGGCTGGTGACTTGGCTCCCACCGCGGATGATGGTGATTGCCGGCGGTGTCCTCCTGTTGGGCGCGATGCTGTACGGCTCGACACTTCACCGCGGCATCCCCTACTTCCCGAATCTTGTGGCGCCGATCTTCGTCGCCGGCATCGGTCTCGGCATGATCAACGTCGCTATCGGTCTCGCGCTGATCGCCAGCGTCGGCCCTGAACACATCGGGCCCGCCTCGGCGATCTCGATGGTGCTGCGGAGCCTTGGCGGGCCGCTCATGCTGGCCGTCATCCAGGGCGTCATTACGTCACGCACGCTGCGCCTAGGTGGCACCCAAGGGCCGGTGAAGTCCATGAACGACACCCAGTTGCGCGCGCTGGATCACGGCTACGCCTACGGCTACCTGTGGCTGAGTGGGGCGGTCATTTTGATCGGCGGAGCTGCGCTGCTCATCCGCTACACCGCGCAGCAGGTGGCGCACGCGCAAGAAGTAAACGTAGCCATCAATGCCGGCGAGCCGTAGCTGCCTGCCTGAGTTCACGCCCGCGTGCTGAGCACGAGTCGCACACCCGGAACTTTAGGGAAAAACTCAGGTAGACCCTGTGGGCCTGGACTATGTTAAGAATCCGTTATTGGACTCGTGTCGGCTTAAGGTGGTGCGGTGGTTGAAGGCAGCGTGCGCAACGCTGAGCGAGCTGAGTCCGATCTCGCCGCGCTAGGCGGTCAAAACCCCAGCCAACGGCTCCGTCGCCGACCCCTTCGCCGGCGGGCTGCAAGCGAACCTTCACCCGGCGCTCCGGGATCGGGCGGGACTGCAAAGCGGCGTCGCAGTCCGGGAATTGCAATGTTCACGGTCCTGAGGCGACTGTGGGTCCCGCTGGTCATCCTGGTGGTGATCGGCGCGGGAGGATTCACCGTTTCGCGACTGCACGGCATCTTCGGCGCCGACAAACTGCCCGCCTACACCGACACCAAAAAAGACGAGGCGAAGCCCTACAACCCCAAGCACGTGAGATATGAGGTCTTCGGACCGCCCGGAACCGTCGCCGAGATCAGCTATTTCGACGGCGACGGCGACCCGCAGCGCATCAAGGCGGCCCCGTTGCCGTGGTCGTTGGAGTTCCCGATCGGCGCGGCGACGACCGTCGTGGATGTCGCGGCGCAGGACGACGCGGACACCATCGGCTGCCGCATCCTCGTCGACGGTGTCGTCAAAGCCGAGAAGACGACGCAGCACGAAGTGAGCTCGTTTGCGTCCTGCACGCTGAAGGCCGCATGAGCGACCATCAGTTGCACAATGTTCGGCCGTTGGCGGCGCGGACGATCCATCGGTTCTCGGTGGGCATCATCTTGGCGTGGTTGGGGATCGTCGTCGTCCTGACTACCGCCGTCCCCTCCTTGGAACAGGTCGAGGCGGAGCGGTCGGTATCCCAGAACCCGACCGATGCCCCGTCTTTCAAGGCCGCTCAGCGGGCAAACGAAGATTTCAAGCAATCCGGTTCCGGTAGTCCGGTGATGGTTGTCCTGGAGGGCCAGGAACCCCTCGGCGACGAGGCTCACCAGTACTACGACCGTCTGCTTCGTCAGTTGCGCGACGATCCGAAGCACGTGCTGCACATCCAGGACTTTTGGGGTGATGAGCTCACCAAGGGCGCCGCGCAGAGCGGCGACGGCAAAGCCGCCTATGTGCAGTTGGTTCTCGCCGGTAACCCGGGCCAGACGCTGGGGAACGAATCGATCGAAGCCGTCCAGCACATCGTCGCGCGGACGCCCGCGCCGCCTGGAGTCAAGGCCTACGTCACGGGCCCTGCCGCGATCGCTGCCGACATGGGCCACAGTGGCGACCGAACGATCATCACAATGACGGCGGTAAGCGTCGCGGTGATCTTCACGATGCTGCTCCTTGTCTACCGGTCCGCCACCACCGTGATCCTGCTGTTGCTGGTGGTAGGGATAGAACTGCAGGCCGCCCGGGGAATTGTCGCGTTCCTTGGCCATCACGGCCTTCTCGGTCTAACCACCTTCGGCGTCAATCTCCTGGTATCCATCGGAATCGCGGCCGGGACTGATTACGGCATATTTTTCATCGGGCGCTATCACGAAGCTCGGCAGGCCGGCCAGGACCGGGAGGCGGCCTTCTACACGACCTACCGGGGAGTCGCCAAGGTTGTATTGGCGTCCGGTTTGACGATCGCCGGGGCGCTTTTCTGCCTGACATTCACCCGACTCCCCTTCTTCCGAGCCCTGGGCATCCCCTGCGCGGTTGGCGTGTTGGTCGCGGTCGCGGTCGCGCTGACGCTGGTTCCCGCGGTTCTGGCCGTCGGAAGCCGGTTCGGTTTGTTCGAGCCCAAGCGCAAGATCCGGGTCCGGGGATGGCGGCGGGTGGGGACGGCCATCGTTCGCTGGCCGGCGCCCATCCTCGTCGCCGCAGTGGCCCTCGCGCTTGTCGGGCTCCTGACGCTGCCAGGGTACAAACCCAGCTACAACGACCAGAAGTTTATTCCTAAGGACATTCCCGCCAGCCAGGGAATTGCGGCCGCAGCCAGACACTTTCCCCAATCCGCGATGATGGCTCCTGAAATCCTGTTAGTTGAGGCAGACCATGATCTGCGCAATCCTGCAGATTTCCTGATATTGAATAAGCTCGCGAAGGCGGTCCTCAATGTCCCCGGTATTTCCCAGGTTCAGGCCGTAACTCGGCCGCAGGGAACCCCTCTCGCGCACACGTCGATACCGTTCATGCTGAGTCTGCAACAGGCCGCCATGACCCAAAATATGGGGTTCCAGCAGGCCCGCATGAACGACATGCTCAAGCAGGCCGACGAGCTGACCGAAACGATCAAGATCATGGAGCACATGTATGACCTGCTCCAGCAACTCGTCGCCACCACTCATCACATGATCCGCGAAACGCACGAGATGCAGGAGATCACGAACGAGCTGCGGGATCGCGTCTCTGATTTCGAAGATTTCTTCAGGCCGATTCGCAGTTATTTCTACTGGGAAAAGCATTGTTACGATATTCCGGTTTGCTACTCACTGCGGTCCCTGTTTGATGCGATCGACGGTGTTGACGCCCTAACCGACAAGCTTAAAGAAGTGGTGGTCGACCTCGACCAGCTAGATGTACTCATGCCGCAACTGGCCGCCGAATTCCCGCCGATGATCGCGATTATGAAAAGCATGCGGGCAATGATGCTGACCATGCATAGCACCATGTCGGGAACCATCGGCCAGATGGACGAGAACGGCAATAACGCGACCGCGATGGGGAAGGCGTTCGACACCGCCGAGAACGACGATTCTTTCTATCTGCCGCCGGACAGTTTCAAGAACAAGGACTTCAAACGGGTCATGGATGTGTTCTTGTCGGCCGACGGGAAGAACATGCGCATGCTCATTTCGCAAAAGGGAGACCCCGCCTCCCCCGCCGGTATCTCCCGTGTTGATGCGATAAAGAGCGCCGCCGCCGAGGCGCTCAAGGGAACTCCGCTGGAAGATTCGAGGATCTACCTCACCGGCACCGCCGCAATTACTAAAGACCTCGTCGTCGGTTCCACCATCGACCTGATCATCGCGGTGGTCGCCGCGCTCTGCCTCATTTTCATCATCATGCTGGTGATGACGCGAAGTTTTGTTGCCGCCCTCGTCATCGTCGGCACCGTATTGCTGTCACTGGGCGCGTCATACGGGCTGTCTGTGCTGGTCTGGCAGGACTTGCTCGGCATACAGATCCACTGGGCGATTCTCGCGACGTCTGTGATCCTGCTTTTGGCGGTCGGCTCGGACTACAACTTGTTGCTGGTCTCCCGGATGAAAGAAGAAATCGGCGCCGGTATCAACACCGGCATAATCCGCGCAATGGGCGGTACCGGCAAGGTCGTGACGAATGCGGGCTTGGTATTCGCATTCACCATGGCGTCCATGCTGGTAAGCGATTTGCTCAGCATCGGTCAGATGGGCACCACAATCGGGATCGGTCTGCTGTTCGACACTTTGATCGTCCGCGCATTCATGACGCCATCGGTAGCCGCGCTGCTGGGTCGCTGGTTTTGGTGGCCGCAACAAGTCCGCCCGCGCCCGGCGAGTGCGCTACTTCGGCCCACGGGTCCTCGTCCGTTGGTTCGCGCCCTGTTGCTGAGATAGCGACTCCAAGTGACAGATTTCCAATCCAGCACATTGCCGCTGACCGTGGGGAGCATCGTGGCACACAGCGATAACGACAGCGGGTGCTGCCGTTTCGAAGTGCCCGGTGTGCTCACGATCGAGACGACCTGTTGACGGCCACATGAGCACCGAACGCTCCCGACCCCCGTTCACGGCGCGAACGATCCGCAAGCTCTCGCTGTTCATCATTTTGGCCTGGGTGGCGATAACCCTTGCCGTGACTTTTGGCGTTCCACCGCTCGAAAGGGTCGGCGAAGAGCATTCGGTGCCACTGGTTGCCCAAGACGCGCCCTCGGTGCGGGCGATGACCCGCATGGGCAAACTCTTCAAAGAATCCGATTCGGATAGCTTCGCGATGATCGTGCTGGAGGGACAGAAACCCCTCGGCGACGACGCTCGCACGTATTACCGTGAATTAATAGGTAAGTTGAGAAATGACCCGCGGCACGTCGAATATGTGCAGGATTTGTGGGGAGACCGACTCACGGCGGCGGGTGTGCAGAGCCCAGATGGCAAGGCCGCTTATGTGCAGTTGAATCTGGCCGGCAATCAGGGCACCACCTTGGGGCAGGAATCCGTGGCGGCGGTCCGGAATATCGTGAAGCAGACACCGCCGCCCCCAGGCATCGAGGTCCATGTCACTGGCCCGGCAGCGCTCGTGCCGGACATGGTCCGCAGCGGCAATCAATCGATTCTGAAGATGACGTTGATAGGCGCCGTGATCATTTTCACGGTACTGCTTTTGGTCTACCGGTCGGTGACCACGGTGGTGCTGTTGTTGATCGGAGTCGGGATCGAAGTGCTGTCGGCTCGGGGGATCATCGCGTTTCTAGCCGATAACAATATCGTCGTACTGTCAACGTTCGCGATCAATCTCCTGGTTGCGCTCGCGATGGCCGCCGGAACCGATTACGGCATATTTTTCTTCGGTCGATACCAGGAGGCGCGTCAGGCCGGCGAGGACTCGGAGACGGCCTACTACACCACCTACCGCGGGGTCACTCCCGTCGTGCTGGGTTCCGGATTGACCATCGCCGGCGCGATGCTGTGCCTGAGCTTTACCCGGTTGCCGATCTTCCAGACGATTGGCGTGCCTTGCGCTGTAGGCATGCTCGT
Organism: Mycobacterium sp. E796; assembly: GCF_001672815.1. Lineage (GTDB taxonomy): Bacteria > Actinomycetota > Actinomycetes > Mycobacteriales > Mycobacteriaceae > Mycobacterium. Next base: position 10,702 of record NZ_LZKK01000368.1, read on the forward strand.
CGCGGTCGCGGTCGCGCTCACACTGGTCCCGGCAGTGCTGGCGGTCGGGAGCCGCTTCGGATTGTGCGATCCCAGGCGGCGGATCGCACAACGCCGATGGCGAGGGGTGGGCACGGCGATTGTCCGCTGGCCGGCGCCGATTCTCGTCACGACCTTGGCGGTCGCGCTGATTGGCCTGGTGACGTTGCCGGGCTACAAAACAAGCTTCAACGACCGACTCTATCTGCCGAAAGACATTCCGGCTAATTTGGGCTATGCGGCCGCTGATCGTCATTTCTCGCAATCGCGAATGATGCCCGAGATTCTGATGATCGAATCTGATCATGATATGCGCGATCCGGCCGACTTTCTCGTGCTGCACAAGCTGGCCAAACGGATCTTTCGCGTTCCCGGTGTTTCACGAGTGCAGGGCATAACGCGTCCCGAAGGGACACCGATTGAGCACACCTCGATACCGTTCATCATCAGCATGCAAAACGCGGCCATGCTGCAAAGTATGAAAACCATGGAAGCCCGCATTGGCGACATGCTGAAAGAAGCCGATCTGCTTGGAGAGCAAATCGCTATAACTAAGCACTTATACCAACTTCAGCTCCGAATGAATGAACTCACACACCACTCGATCGTCGAGGCAAAAGAGATGTCGGAGCTCGTAAACGAGTTGAGAAACAGCATTGCAGATTTCGAGGATGCCTGGAGGCCGATTCGGAGCTACTTCTACTGGGAAAAGCACTGCTACGACATACCCATATGCTTTGCGTTGAGGTCGATATTCGACCTCGTCGACGGTGTCTACGAGCTGAGCGACAAGCTTACGGACGTCGTGCACGATCTCGACCAGCTGGACAAGCTCTTGCCACAGCTGATCGAGTCGATGCCGAAGTTGATCGCGATAGCAGAAGATGCGCGGGCGACCCTGCTCAAAATGCACAGCACCATGTCTGGCACTTTCGGCCAAATAAATGAATCGAGTAACGACGCCACCGCCATGGGGCAGGCGTTCGACGCGGCCAGGGACGACGACTCCTTCTTCCTGCCTCCGGAAGTTTTCGCGAACCCGGACTTCCAGCGGGCCGAGAATTCCTTCGTGTCTCCGGACGGAAAAGCGGCCCGATTCATCATCTTGCATCGCGGCGATCCCGGGACGCCCGAAGGCATCGCGCGTATCGATCAGATTAGGGCCGCGGCCGAGGAGGCGCTCAAGACGACACCTTTGAAGGATGCCCGGATTTATATGGCTGGCACCGCGTCGACCTTCAAGGACTTTCAGGATGGCTCTAAATACGACCTGAGGATCGCCTTCGTTGGTGCGCTCTGCCTGATTTTTGTGATCATGCTCGTACTCACGCGCAGTTTTGTGGCCGCACTGGTCATCGTGGGTACCGTTGTGCTTTCGTTGGGCGCATCGTTTGGGCTGTCCGTCTTGCTTTGGCAGTATCTCCTCGGCATCAAATTGCACTGGATGGTGCTTCCGATGTCCTTGATCGTCCTTTTGGCGGTGGGCTCTGACTATAACCTGCTTCTGGTATCGCGGATGAAAGAGGAAATAGCCGCCGGCATAAACACGGGAATCATCCGTGCCATGGGGGGCACGGGCAAGGTCGTGACTAACGCGGGGCTGGTATTCGCCTTCACGATGGCTTCGATGATTTTCAGCGATCTTCAGATCATCGGTCAGGTCGGTACCACGATCGGCCTGGGCCTTTTGTTCGACACGCTGGTCGTGCGATCATTCATGACACCGTCAATCGCTGCGCTGCTCAGGCGTTGGTTCTGGTGGCCGCAAGTAGTTCGTCCGCGCCCGGCCAGTTACATGCTTCGATCTGAGGGACCGCGTCCGCTGGTACGCTCCCTGCTGCTAAGGACGGACCAGTCCGACGACGAGGCGGTCACGACCGAGCTGCCGAAGCTCTCCGTCTAGGCGGGCGCTCGCCATTTACCGCGGCCCGGTATTTCTATTACTGAGGATAAGCTTGGCCGCTTGATACGCCGCTTTCAACGCCTTGCGCCTAGCTGAAATACGGCATGGCCAGCCCTAGAATCGGTATGACGATTCTCAACGCCGCCGTCGACACGTAGGAAAATGCATAAATGAGGAGAAGGAGTTGTTCGGTAACGTAATGTTGTAGAGCATTCAAAAAGCCTGGTGGTAACAAGTTGAGCAATTGGCCCAATGCGCTGTTGAACAAATTGAGTATCTCACTTGGTAAGGCGGTGATGGTGCTGGTAACCGACGCCGTGCTCGCAGCCGCTGGCTGCAATACCGCGGCGTTGGTGGCTTCAGCGGCCGCATACGAACCCGCGCCCGCAGTCAAATGCTGTACAAACTGCTCCCCAAACGCCGCCGCCCGCCCGGCCAGCGCTTGATACTCCTGGGCTGCCCGGGAGAACACCTGCGCAATGCTCGCCGAAACCTCATCGGCGGCCGCGGGCAGCACCGCGAGGGTCGGGCCCGCCGCCGCCGCGTGGGCCGCGCCGAGGTGCGAGCCGATGGTTGCCAACTCCGTTGCGGTAGAGGTCATTATCTCCGGCGCCACGTTCACGTACGACATGTCGGTCCACCTACTAGCAATCCAGGGCAATTAAAACGGGAGCGGCACTCCGAATGAGGTCAGAACTGTCTTTACCAACTGTTCTACGATGACTAAGAACTCGTAAGCCACAATAAGCCCGAAATATGTGTCAAAATATGCCACAGATGCTAGAGCGCGGAGCTCGGGCAATAGAGTCGTTAACGGACCCGCCAGACCCGTTAAGCTATTGAGCAACTGGCTCGGCACGTCGGAAATAGCGCTGGCAGCCGAGCCCGCACTCGAAGTTAAATGCAGCAACGACGCGGCGCTGGCCGCTTCAGCGGCCACATACGAACCCGCACCGGCATTCAAGTGCTGCACAAACTGCTCCCCAAACGCCGCCGCCTTTGCGGCCAGCGCGTGATACTCCTGGGCTGCCCGGGAAAACACCTGCGCGATGCTCGCCGACACCTCATCGGCGGCCGCAGGCAACACCGCGACAGTTGGGGCCAGCGCCGCCAGGTGGGCCGCACTGAGCGTCGAACCAACGGCCGCAACATCCGCCGCTGCCGCCGCCATCATCTCCGGCGCCGCCAAGACATATGACATAGTTGTCCTCCGACCCGGTCATCATCGGCGCAACGCCAAGGCAAAGGTATGCCACCAACCTGCGATACTCTCTACGGACTGTAACCGTCCAAACAGCAGGGCGCACGAACTTTTGAAAATGGGCGTTCGATACCTTTCGTATGCTCTTAGGTGATACCGTGTGCCGCCGCGCTCGGACGCTGGTTGCGGAGCCCGAAGACGAGTCCGTCGACCCCCGGCGAGTGGTCAGAATCGAACCCCGGAGCATGTCCAAGTGGACTCCGATGCCGAGATCCGGTTTAAAGCCGTGCGAAATTTGATTGCGAATTGGTGAACGCGATTAAAAAGGAACCGCTATCCCGAACCCGAAGAGTAGCGCCGCCTTCAAAATCAGATCCGCGAACGCCAGCGTCACAAAGGTCGCAAGGAGAGTGGCATAAGTAACGAGAATTACTAAAAATGGTATAGCCTGCGCGAAAAACGGCAGGGTTTCCAGCAAAAATACTGCACCCTGTCCTACAAATAATGCAGCCTGTCCCAAAAGGCCTAAATCATTGAGCGCGCCCGAGAAACCGTTCGCTAGACCCGTTAGCGCACTGGTTAACAGGCTCGGCAAGTCGGGTATAGCGCTGGCAGCCGCGCCGGCACCCGCAGTTAAGTGCAGCAAGGACGCGGCGTTGGCGGCCTCAGCGGCCAAATACGAGCCCGCGCTGGCATTCAAGTGCTGCACAAACTGCTGCCCAAACGCCGCCGCCTTTCCGGCCAGCGCGTGATACTCCTGGGCCGCCCGGGAGAACACCTGCGCGATGCCCGCCGACACCTCATCGGCGGCCGCCGGCAGCACCGCGACCGTCGGGGCTACCGCCGCCAAGTGCGCCGCGCTGAGCGTCGAACCAACCGCCGCAACATCCGCCGCCGCCGCCGCCATCATCTCCGGTGCCGCCAACACGTACGACATAGCTAACCTCCCACGTGGTCATCCGGCGACCTGGGGCAAGACACAAAGCATGACTTCGGTCACGCCCAATAGGGAGATTACATACATGTGGAATACCGCGGGTAGCTTCGAGCATACGAGTGGAATGCCGCGGAGCTTCTGTCGATCTCGACGGATGCAAACTCGCGGATACGGCAAACTCGCTGCAACTCTGCCGCTTCCGAGCCTGTCGGCGCCGCGCGATGCCCCTGGCGTCGCGTTGGACCGCGCGGCCCAGAATCTAGCTGGCGTCGCGCAGCATCGGCTGCGCCGTCGAGGTCAACTCGACAACCACCGTCGCCTCAGCAAACAGATCGACGGCGTCGGCGATGGTGCGGTCGACGAAGGAAGCGAACTCCTCGAACGAGATGCTGTCCTGGATCCACCGCGACCTGCGGGCCACAAGGCGGACGCTTTGCGGATCGGAGCAACCGTGCACGATCGCGGTGACTTTGCGGTTCTGCTTGTTCCACGTGTCAGCTAACCGGGTGAGCCAGGGGCGGTCCGCGGCGCGGAAGGAGCCCGCCGGGGCGATCCCGATGATCAGCATGTCGCCGAACGACCGTGAGATCTCGAGATGGATGTGCAGCCGCCTGGCATCGGCGTTGGCGACACAGAAGTATTCGCCGTCGTGCTCGCCCTTGAGGAACTGCAGGCCGCAGGTGCGTACGTAGCGGTCGATCAACTTGGCGCAGAGCGGCTGACTCGTCATGAGGTAGATCCTGCGGCCAGCGACTTTGAGGACCCTTTGAGCCGAGCTAACCGGCTTCGAAGAATCTACTGAGAATTCGCTGAGTGACCGCGACCGGTTGAGCCCACCACCCGCGCAACCTCGACCATCGCGGAGGTGATCTGCGCGGTCTCCTCGCCGGAACACACATACGGCGGCATCGCGTAGATCAGGTTGCGGAACGGGCGCAACCAGACACCGTGGTCCAGCGCTGCCGGGGTGGCGACGGCCAGGTCTACCGGCCGGTCGCATTCGATGACCCCGATCGCGCCGCATACCCGCACGTCGGCCACGCCGGGCAGGTCCCGGGCCGGTCCCAGCCCGTTCACCAGGCCCGCGGATATCTCCCCCACCCTGGATCGCCAGTCCTGGGCGAGCAGCAGCTCGACGCTGGCCACCGACACCGCGCAGGCCAGCGGATTGGCCATGAACGTCGGCCCGTGCATCAGCGCGCCGGCCTCCCCCGAGCTGATGGTGTGCGCAATCTCGGTGCTGCACAGGGTGGCGGCCAGGCTGAGGTATCCGCCGGTCAGCGCCTTGCCGACGCACATGATGTCCGGACTCACCCCGGCGTGGTCGGCGGCGAACAGCTCGCCGGTGCGCCCGAAGCCGGTCGCGATCTCGTCGAAGATCAGCAGCACGTCGTGCCGCCGGCACATGTCCCGAAGATCGGTCAGGTAGCGCGAATCGTGGAAGCGCATCCCACCCGCCCCCTGGACGACGGGCTCGACGACGACGGCCGCCACCTCCGGGGCGTGCTCGGCAAGCTGTGTCTCGAACGCCGCAATGTAGGCGGCGTCGTAGTCGCGGGGCACCTGCGGGGCGAACACCTGCGGGACCAGCACGTCCGTCCACAACGCATGCATGCCGCCGTCGGGGTCGCAGATGCTCATCGGGGTGAAGGTGTCGCCGTGGTAGCCGCCCCGCCAGGTCATCAGCCGGTGCTTGGCGGGCCGGGCGCGGCTGCGCCAGTACTGCAGCGCCATCTTGACCGCGACCTCCACCGACACCGACCCGGAGTCGCTGAAAAACACCGTCTCCAGCCCCGCCGGCGTGATCTCCACCAGCAGCTGTGCCAGCCGGGCGGCAGGCTCGTGGGTCAGTCCGCCGAACATCACGTGGTTCATCGTGGCCAGCTGCGCGGCGAGCGCGGCGTCCAGGGCCGGGTGGCCGTGCCCGTGGATCGCGGTCCACCAGGAACTCATCGCGTCGAGCGCCTCGACGGGCTCGCCGTCGCGGATCAGCGTCAGCCAGGCGCCTCGGGCGGCGACGGCGACGACGGGCGGCACCGCTTCGCTGCCGATAGTGCTGTAGGGATGCCAAAGGTGCGCCGCGTCGATCGCGCTGATCTCCTCGGGCGTGAGCCCGGCCCTCGCCGCAGGCATAGAGATCGAGCGTAGAGGCCAGCCAGTTCGCACAATTCGCGGCCATCGGGGACCATCTATGGCCATGGCTTCGCCGCACCAGACCGACGACCCCAACCCGGGTGACCACATTGCCGCCCCGCCGGCGCCGGAGCGCCCCGACCAGCGTGACCACGAGGCGCCGCGGGTGCTTCGCCTCCGGATCGCGGCCTGGGACGTCATCTGCACCGTCACGCTGCTGGTGCTGCTCTTGGTCCTCGCCACGGCGACCAACTGGCCGGCGCGGCTCTTCGGCTACCTGGGCAAGGTCTGCCAGGGCGAGGACTGCGGACCGGTCCCGTTCGGGATCGACTACTACATCCACCCGGTCGTGTGGGGCGGCATCGGCGCGGCGATCGCCGCGGCCGGAATCGGCCCGTTCGTTTCCCTGCTGAAGGGCTGGTACATGTCCTTCTGGCCGGTCCTGTCGCTCGTCCTGCTCATGGTCGCCTCGGCGGCCGGCTTCATTCTGACCACATTCAGCGAGCGCTACTGGCTCTGAGGGGCACGGCCGCGCGGTCTTCACCCAGATCGACGGCAGCGCGGAAAAGTGCGGGTGGGTGTCGCGCTAACGCCGATTTCGGCGCGACCGGGTCAACTGAGCCCGGCGCGGGCGGCTGAGACCCAAATCACAACTGGGCACCCACAATTGGGACGGCCAGTCACCGTCCGGTCACGTTACGACAAATAATCCTTTCCGAAGCTCACCAGGCGTTTTCCGCCGACCACTTCTGTTGTAAAAGTGTCTGTAGTGACTGGTGTGAATTCGGGCAGGCCGGCCGGGTTCATCGCCAAGCGTCATGCAGCGGCGTCGGGCCCCGACGGGGAGGCCCAAGCTGCTGCACTAGCGGCCGACGCGCGAAGTCACCGCGACGGCGGCCCAGGACCCAAGAAGGTGGGAACCCCATGAAACGCAGCTTCGCTTTCGCGATCGGTCTCGCGATGCTGGTGGCCCCGTTGGCCACCGCCAGCATCGCGACGGCCGACCCCGGCGCCCGGTCGATGGACTACCAGCAGGCGGCCGACATCGTCGTCATGCGTGGTCTTTCGCAGCGCGGCGTGCCGTTTTCCTGGGCCGGCGGCGGCGTCACCGGCCCCACCCGCGGCAAGGGCACCGGCGCCATGACCGTCGGTTTCGACGCCTCGGGCCTGATGCAGTACGCCTACGCCGGCGCGGGGATCAAGCTGCCGCGTTCCTCCGGTGAGATGTACCGGCTGGGTCAGAAGGTGCTGCCGCAGCAGGCACAACGCGGCGACCTGATCTTCTACGGCCCCGAGGGCACCCAGAGCGTCGCGATGTACCTCGGCAACAACCAGATGCTCGAGGTGGGCGACGTGGTCCAGGTGTCGCCGGTGCGCGCCAACGGCATGACGCCCTACCTGGTCCGGGTTCTCGGGGTCCAGCAGACGCCGTTCCAGCAGGCGCCGCTGCAGCAGGCGCCCACCCAACAGGCCCCGCTGCAGCAGGCGCCCGTGCAGCAAGTCCCGGCTCAGCAGGCACCGCTGCAGCAGGCGCCGGTCCAGCAGGCGCCGGCTCAGCAGGCACCGCTGCAGCAGGCACCGGTCCAGCAGGCGCCGGTGCAGCAGCTGCCCCTGCTGCAGCAGCCGCAGCAGGCGCCAGTGCAGCAGTCGCCCTACGGCATCACGCGGTAGCCCTCGGCCGGGGCCGTTTCGCCCCGCCGAACAACCGCCACTTGCTCCCCTGAACAGGCTCGCCGGAAGGCCGGCCGCCAGGAGCGGGTGGCGGTTTTCGGTTAAGTTGGCGGTTGACCATGCAGACCCTGTCGCCGCCCCGTCCACCGGTTGCCGCCGCACCGGTGCCGGCGCGCGCGGCCGGGTTCTATCGCTACGACCTCGACGGGCTGCGCGGCATCGCGATCGCGCTCGTCGCCGTGTTCCACGTCTGGTTCGGGCGGGTCTCCGGCGGCGTGGACGTGTTCCTAGCGCTGTCCGGGTTCTTCTTCGGCGGAAAGATCCTGCGCGCCGCCCTCACCCCCGACCTCCCGCTGTCGCCGGTGGCAGAGGTGACCCGGTTGATCCGCCGCCTGCTGCCCGCCCTGGTGGTGGTTCTGGCCGGCTGCGGGCTGCTGACCGTCCTGGTGCAGCCCGAAACCCGCTGGGAGACGTTCGCCGACCAGAGCCTGGCCAGCCTGGGCTACTACCAGAACTGGGAGCTGGCCAGCTCGGCGGCGGACTACCTGCGCGCGGGTGAGGCCGTCACTCCCCTGCAGCACATCTGGTCGATGTCGGTGCAGGGCCAGTTCTACGTCGCCTTCCTCCTGCTGATCGCCGGCTGCGCATTCCTGCTGCGCCGCCCGCTCGGCCCGCGACTGCGGACGGTGTTCCTGGTGCTGCTCGGCACGCTGACGCTGGCCTCGTTCGTCTACGCCACCGTCGCACATCAGGAAAACCAGGCGCTCGCCTACTACAACAGCTTCGCGCGGGCCTGGGAGTTGCTGCTGGGCGCGCTCGTCGGCGCCGTCGTGCCCTACGTCCGCTGGCCGATGTGGTTGCGCACCGCCCTCGCCGGCACCGCGCTGGCGGCGATCGTGTCGTGCGGCGCCCTCATCGACGGCGTCAAGGAATTCCCCGGCCCCTGGGCGCTGGTCCCGGTCGGGGCCACCATGCTGATGATCCTGGCCGGGGCCAACCTACCGGCCGGCACCGATAACCGATTGCCGCTGCCCAACCGGATGCTGGCGGCGCGGCCGCTGGTGGCGCTGGGCGCGATGGCCTACTCGCTGTACCTGTGGCACTGGCCGCTGCTCATCTTCTGGCTGTCCTACAGCGGCCGCCGGCACGCCGGCTTCGTCGACGGCGCGGCGGTCCTGCTGGTCTCCGGGGCGCTCGCCTACCTGACCACCCGGCTCGTCGAGGACCCGCTGCGTTACCGGACATCCGCCGCGTCCCCGGCGCCCGCGCCGAGGATCCCCTCGGTTCCCTGGTCGCTGCGCCTGCGCAGGCCGACGATGGCGCTGGGATCGATGGTGGTGCTGCTCGCCGTCACGCTCACCGCGACGTCGTTCACCTGGCGTCAGCACGTCACGGTGTTGCGCGCCGCGGGCAAGGAGCTCAGCGTCCTCAACCCGCAGGACTACCCGGGCGCGCGCGCCCTCACCGAGCACGCGCGGGTCCCGGCGCTGCCGATGCGACCCAGCGTCCTCGAGGTCAAGGACGACCTGCCGATCTCGACCCGGGATGGCTGCATCAGTGACTTCGTCAACCCCGCGCTGGTCAACTGCACCTACGGCGACGTCGAGGCCACCCGCAGCATCGCCCTGGCCGGCGGGTCACACGCGGAGCACTGGCTGCCCGCGCTGGACCTGCTGGGCCAGCAGCACCACTTCAAGGTGGTCACCTACCTCAAGATGGGCTGCCCATTGTCCACCGAGGAAGTGCCACTGATCATGGGCAACAACGCCCCGTACATGCAGTGCCGGGAGTGGGTCCAGCGGACGATGACCAAGCTGGTCACCGACCGTCCCGACTACGTATTCACCACGACGACCCGCCCGTGGAACATCAAGGCCGGCGACGTGATGCCGGCGACCTACATCGGCATCTGGCAAACGTTGTCGGACAACAACATTCCCATCCTCGGCATGCGGGACACCCCGTGGCTGGTCAAGAACGGCAAGCCGTTCGACCCCGCGGACTGCCTGGCCAAGAAGGGCGGCAGCCCCGATTCGTGCGCGGTCAAGCGCTCCGACGTGCTGGCCGATCGCAACCAGACGCTCGACTTCGTCACACAATTCCCGTTGCTGAAGGTCCTCGACATGTCGGACGCGATCTGCCGCGCCGACGTCTGCCGCCCCGTGGAAGGAAACGTGCTGATCTACCACGGCGCGCACCACCTGTCACCCACCTACGTCCGGACGATGACCAACGAGCTGGGCCGCCAGATCGGGGCCGGCACCGGTTGGTGGTGACAGGCCGCCGCGCCCCGGCGCGGATAAGGTCGGATGATGCCTACGAACAAACCAGGCTCGGGCAAAGCCGCCGCCGCACACGATGCCGGCACGGCCCAACCAAGACTGGCCACCGTTTGGCCGGGAAACCCTTACCCGCTCGGCGCCTCCTACGACGGGGCGGGGACCAACTTTTCGCTGTTCTCCGAGATCGCCGACAAGGTCGAGTTGTGCCTGATCGACGGCGACGGCAGCGAGTCGCGCATCCCGCTGGATGAGGTCGACGGGTTCGTCTGGCACGCCTATCTGCCGAACATCGTCCCGGGCCAGCGCTATGGCTTTCGGGTGCACGGGCCCTTCGACCCGGCGGCCGGGCACCGGTGTGACCCCAGCAAGCTGCTGTTGGACCCGTACGGCAAGGCCTTTCACGGCGATTTCCAATTCGGGCAGGCGCTGTTCTCCTACGACCTCAAAGCCGTCGACCCGGACGGCCCGAACGCCGACGGGCTCGATCCCGGTACTCCGCCCATGGTGGATTCGCTCGGCCACACCATGACCAGCGTGGTGAGTAACCCGTTCTTCGACTGGGGCTCCGACCGGGCCCCGCTCACCCCGTACCACGAGACCGTCATCTACGAGGCCCACGTCAAGGGCATGACGCAGACCCATCCCGGCATCCCGGAGCAGCTTCGCGGCACCTACGCCGGGCTGGCCCACCCGGTGGTCATCGACCACCTCAAGTCGCTCAACGTCACCGCCATCGAGCTGATGCCCGTCCACCAGTTCATGCACGACTCGCGACTTCTGGACCTGGGGCTGCGAAACTACTGGGGCTACAACACCTTTGGCTTTTTCGCCCCGCACAACCAGTACGCAGCCAACCGCACCGCCAGCGTCGCCGAGTTCAAGTCGATGGTGCGCAGCTTCCACGAGGCCGGCATCGAGGTCATCCTCGACGTGGTGTACAACCACACCGCCGAGGGCAATCACCTCGGCCCGACGGTCAACTTCCGCGGCATCGACAACGCGGCCTACTACCGGCTCGTCGACACGGACCTGCGGTTGTACAAGGACTACACCGGCACCGGCAACAGCCTGAACCCCCGCCACCCGCACGTGCTGCAGCTGATCATGGACTCGCTGCGCTACTGGGTGCTCGAGATGCACGTCGACGGGTTCCGCTTCGACCTGGCCGCCACGCTGGCCCGCGAGTTGCACGACGTCGACCGATTGAGCGCGTTTTTCGACCTGGTGCAGCAGGATCCGGTCATCAGCCAGGTGAAATTGATCGCCGAGCCGTGGGACATCGGCGAGGGCGGCTACCAGGTCGGAAACTTCCCGGGTTTGTGGACCGAGTGGAACGGGAAGTATCGCGATACTGTGCGCGACTACTGGCGGGGGGAGCCCGCGACCCTGGGCGAGTTCGCCTCCCGGCTGACCGGGTCGTCGGACCTCTATGAGGCGACCGGCCGGCGCCCCAGCGCCAGCATCAACTTCGTCACCGCCCACGACGGGTTCACACTGGGCGACCTGGTCTCCTACAACGAGAAGCACAACATGGCCAACGGCGAGGAGAACCGCGACGGCGAAAGCCACAACCGGTCGTGGAACTGCGGCGTCGAGGGCCCCACCGACGACCCCGACATCCTGGAACTGCGCGGCCGCCAGATGCGCAACTTCTGGGCGACCCTGCTGGTCAGCCAGGGCACGCCGATGATCGCGCACGGCGACGAGATCGGGCGCACCCAGGACGGCAACAACAACGTCTACTGCCAGGACTCCGAATTGTCCTGGATGGATTGGTCATTGGTCGAAAAGAACGCCGACCTGCTGGCCTTCGCGCGCAAGGTGACCACCCTGCGCAAGAACCATCCGGTGTTTCGCCGGCGCCGGTTCTTCGAGGGCGAACCGATCCGAAGCGGCGACGAGGCGCGCGACATCGCCTGGCTGAATCCGAGCAGCCGCGAGATGACGCACGAGGACTGGGGCGAGAGCATTCACAAGTGCGTGGCGGTGTTCCTCAACGGCGAAGCCATCACCGCGCCGAACGCCCGCGGCGAGCGGGTGGTGGACGACTCGTTCCTGTTGTGCTTCAACGCCGGTGAAGACCCGATCGAGTTCGTGATGCCGCCCGCCGACTACGCCCAGGAGTGGACCGTGGAGCTGGACACCAATCATCCCGCCGGTGAGGCGGACCAGGTGGTCAACGCCGAGGAAAAGGTCTCCCTGCCCTCACGTTCGCTGCTGATCCTTCGTAAGACCTTGTGACGCATGGCCTTTCCCGTCCTGTCCACCTACCGGCTGCAGTTGCGTGGTGAGTCCAGCGGGTTCGGGTTCACCTTCGCCGACGCCGAGAACCTGCTTGATTACCTCGACGACCTCGGCGTGACCCATCTCTACCTTTCCCCGGTGCTGACGGCCGCCCGGGGGTCGAACCACGGCTACGACGTCACCGATCCCACCACGGTCGCAGCGGAGCTGGGCGGCGCCGACGGCCTGGCGCGGCTGTCCGCGGCGGCCCGGTCGCGCGGCATGGGCCTGATCGTCGACATCGTGCCCAACCACGTCGGCATCGACGACCCCGAGCAGAACGCGTGGTGGTGGGACGTGCTGCGGCACGGCCGGGGCTCGCGGTATGCGGCGTTCTTCGACATCGACTGGGACCTCGACGAGGACGGCCGAATTGTGCTGCCAGTACTGGGTTCCGACGACGACGCGGCCGACCTGAAGGTCGACGGCGACCGGCTGCGGCTCGGCGACCTCGCGCTGCCCATCGCCCCGGGCACCGCGGAGGGCAGTGGCCCGCAAGTTCACGACCGCCAGCACTACCGCTTGGTGGGCTGGCGCAACGGGGTCACCGGATACCGGCGCTTCTTCTCGATCACCTCGCTGGCCGGGCTGCGGCAGGAGGACCGCGCGGTGTTCGACGCCAGCCACGCCGAAATCGCCCGCTGGTTCGACGAGGGACTCGTCGACGGCGTGCGGATCGACCACCCCGACGGATTGTCCGATCCCTGCGGGTATTTGGCCCGCCTGCGAGAACTGCTGGGGCCCGGCGCGTGGATCGTCATCGAGAAGATCCTCGCCGTCGACGAGGCCCTCGAGCCGACGCTGCCCGTCGCGGGCACCACCGGCTACGACGTGCTCCGGCAGGTGGGCGGCGTCTTCGTCGACCCGGCCGGTGAGGAGGCGCTCACCGCGCTCGTCGATTCGGCGGGTTTGGATTACGACGCCATGCCCGCGCTGCTCGCCGAGCTCAAGGTTCGCGCCGCCACCCAGACCCTGGGCAGCGAGCTGGCCCGGCTGCGACGGGCGGTCGCGGCGACGGCGGGCACCGATCACCCGCTGCTGCCCGACGCGATCGCCGCGCTGCTCACCCACATCGGCGTCTACCGCAGCGACTACCCCAGCCTGGTCGCGCTGCTGCCCACCGCGTTGGCCGAAACGCAAGCCCAGTCACCGCAATTGGGGCCCGCGCTGCAGGTGCTGGCTGCGGCGCTGGCCGAGGGCGGCGAGCCCGCGACCCGGCTGCAGCAGCTCTGCGGCGCGGTGACCGCCAAGGCCGTCGAAGATTGCCTGTTCTACCGCGACGCCCGACTGGTCTCGCTCAACGAGGTGGGCGGCGAACCGCACCGCTTCGGCGTCGGCCTGGCGGAGTTTCACCAAAGCGCCGCCGACCGCGCGCGGTTGTGGCCGCACACGATGACGACGCTGACCACCCATGACACCAAGCGTGGCGAGGACGTGCGGGCCCGCATCGGCGTGCTGTCCCAGGTGCCGTCGCTGTGGACCGAGTTCCTGGCCCGCTGGGAGATCCACGCCCCCTCGCCCGATCCCGCGACCGGACAGTTCCTGTGGCAGAACATCTTCGGGGTGTGGCCGGTGAACGGGCAGGTCACCGGGGAACTGCGCGCCCGGCTGCACGCCTACGCCGAGAAGGCCATCAGGGAAGCGGCCTGGCATACCTCGTGGAACGACCCCGACGCCGCGTTCGAGGGAGCCGTGCACCGCTGGCTGGACACCATCCTCGACGGCCCGGTGGCCGGACAGTTGACCGAGCTTGTGGCCCAACTCAATCCGCACGCCGCCAGCGACGCGCTCGGCCAGAAGCTGCTCGCGCTCACCGTGCCGGGGACACCGGACGTCTACCAGGGCACCGAGTTGTGGGACGACAGCCTGGTCGACCCCGACAACCGGCGCGCCGTCGACTATGGCGTCCGCCGTGCGGCCCTGAATGACCTGCAGCATCCGAAGATTCGGGTGGTCGCCACGGCGCTTCGGGTGCGCCGCTCCCGCCCGGAGACGTTCCTGCGGGGCGGCTACCGACCGGTGCTCGCCGACGGCGAGGCCGCCGACCACGTGGTGGCGTTTCGCCGCGGCGACGACGTCCTGGTCGCGGTGACCCGCTGGACCGTGCGGCTGGCGGAAACGGGCTGGGGCAACACCGTGGTGCCGCTGCCCGAGGGCACCTGGACCGACGCCCTGTCCGGCGCCGTGGCCAGCGGGGCGACCTCGGCCGCCCAGTTGTTCTCGGACCTGCCCGTCGTCCTGTTGGAGCGCCGGCATGACTGAATTCCGGGTCTGGGCGCCCAAACCCGCGCAAGTGCGACTCGACGTCAACGGCGCCGTCCACCCGATGACGCGGTCCGACGACGGCTGGTGGCACGCGGACGTCGATGCGCCGCCGGGGGCGCGGTACGGATACCTGCTCGACGACGACCCCTCGGTGCTGCCCGACCCCCGCTCGCCTCGCCAGCCCGACGGGGTGCATGCCCGGTCGCAGCTGTGGGACCCCGCCGACGCCGCCTGGACCGACGGCGACTGGCCGGGCCGCTCGGTCGAGGGGGCGGTGATCTACGAACTGCACGTCGGCACGTTCACCGCCGGCGGCACGTTCGATTCGGCCATCGAAAAGCTGGACCACTTGGTGGATCTCGGGGTCGACTTCGTCGAGCTGATGCCGGTCAACTCCTTCGCCGGCACCCACGGCTGGGGGTACGACGGCGTGCTGTGGTACAGCGTGCACGAACCCTACGGCGGCCCCGACGGCCTGGTCCGATTCGTCGACGCCTGCCACGCGCGCGGGCTGGGGGTGCTCATCGACGCGGTGTTCAACCACCTCGGCCCGTCGGGGAACTACCTGCCGCGCTTCGGCCCCTACCTGTCGTCGGCGAGCAACCCGTGGGGCGAGGGCATCAACATCGCCGACGCCGACTCCGACGAGGTGCGCCGCTACATCATCGGCTGCGCGCTGCGCTGGATGCGCGACTTCCACGCCGACGGCCTGCGGCTCGACGCCGTCCACGCGCTGGTGGACACGACGGCCATCCACATCCTCGAGGAACTCGCCACCGAAACCGACGCGCTGTCAAGCCAACTGGGCCGGCCGTTGTCGCTCGTCGCCGAAAGCGATCTCAACGACCCGCGGTTGATCACGCCGCGCGATCACAACGGCTACGGGCTGACCGCGCAGTGGGCCGACGACATCCACCACGCCATTCACACCGCCGTGTCCGGCGAGCGGCAGGGCTACTACGCCGATTTCGGCTCGCTGGCAACGCTGGCGGAGACGTTGCGGCGCGGCTACTTCCACGCCGGCACCTACTCGTCGTTCCGGCGCCGCCGCCACGGGCGACCGCTGGACACCGCGACCATCCCGGCCACCCGGCTGGTCACCTACACCTGCACGCATGATCAAGTCGGCAACCGTGCGCTCGGCGATCGCCCCTCGCAGAACCTGAGCCCCGGCCAGCTGGCGGTCAAGGCCGCCCTGGTCCTCGGATCGCCTTACACCGCAATGCTTTTCATGGGCGAGGAATGGGGAGCGTCGACACCGTTCCAATTCTTCAGCTCGCATCCCGAACCGGAGCTGGCGCGGGCCACGGCCGAGGGCCGCAAGGCCGAGTTCGCCGAACACGGCTGGAACGCCGACGAGATCCCCGACCCGCAGGACCCCGAGACGTTTCAACGCTCCAAGCTGGACTGGGGCGAGGTCGGCGCCGGCGAGCACGCCCGCCTGCTCGGCACCTATCGGGACCTGATCGCGCTGCGGCGCGACGACACCGACATGGCCGACCCCTGGCTGGGGCACCTCGTCGTCGAATACGACGAAGCCGAGCGCTGGATCACGTTGCACCGCGGCGGATTACGCATCGCCTGCAACCTGGGCGCCGAGCCGGTGACCGTGCCGGTGACCGGTGAACTCGTGCTCGCCTGGGGCGAGCCGAAGGTCGACGCCGACAGCGCCAAGCTGCCCGCGCATTCGTTCGCCATCCTGTCCGTGCGCGAGCAGACATAAAAGCCCCCAAACTGGCGGTGTTTGGGGGCTTTTGCGTCTGCTGGCCTTCTCAAAACAGCGTGCCGCAGTAGGGCACCCGCCGGGTGTTGAAGGCGGCATCCAGATCGCCCAGCGCGCCGTCGCGCAGTTCGGCGATGCGGCTCGCCCGGTGCAGTTCCCAAGGGCGATGAGCGCCCATGTAAATCGATGCCAGGTCGCCCAGGGCGAGTTTCACGTCGGCGGGCCCGTCGTGCGGCGTGCACGCCCCGACGCCGTCGCGGGTCTGCAGCCTGAATCGCCCTCCCGCGACCCCCAGGGGATCCGTGACCTCCAGGGCCACGTCGGCGTCGGCCCAGTAAGTGCGGGCGCCCAACGCGTCGGGCACGTTCATGATTCGCATCCACAGGAAGTCGCTCACCCGCGTCGTTTGAGCGGCGAGCTGGTCCTTCAGCTTGAGCGGAAGCGGGTCGTCTACCGGGACCTCGATGACGATGTCGTCGAACATCTTCAGGCTAACCAGGGTCCCGAGCAGCTCGTCGTGCGCTTCGTCCGTCACGGCGCAGAAGTCTTGGACGACGAGGGT
This sequence comes from Mycobacterium sp. E796, assembly GCF_001672815.1. Classification (GTDB taxonomy): domain Bacteria; phylum Actinomycetota; class Actinomycetes; order Mycobacteriales; family Mycobacteriaceae; genus Mycobacterium. The sequence goes on from NZ_LZKK01000368.1 coordinate 27,680, forward strand.
GCCGAAAGGGCGGCGATACGCATGCGGCGAGGCCCCGATCACCCGGTACGTCAAGAAGCCGTCGGGATGAACCACGAAATTGAGGGTCGATCCGTTGTCCCGCTGCGTGGGCCGGTCCTCCAAAAAGTCGGCCCACCAGGCGGCGTCGCGGCTCAGCGCCCCGGGCGTGGTGGCGCACCACCGGTCGTAGACCGCGGCCAGGTGCTCCCCTACCCCGGTCGCGTCGACCACCCGCGCCCGATTTTGGACCGGTTTGGTCCGCAACTCGGTGAAGCGTGGCTCGATGTTGTAGGTCCGGGCGTGGCTGGCCACTCCGGCGCCCAGTATCTCGTAAACCGTTGGCTGGGTGGGAACCCCGCAGAGGATGGGATAGCCACGCTCCTGCAGTATGCCGAAGCCCTGGATGCTGATCTGCTGCCAGATTCCCCTGCCCTGGTGCGTCGCCGCCACCGCGATCATGGCCAACCACGCGGCCTCGAGGCTGGCGCCGCCGGGCACCGTGAGCCGCAACCTGTAGTACAGCGACGTCCCGACCAACTGTGGCCGCTGCGGATCGGAGACGTCCTCGGCCACCAGGATGTCGTCACACCGGACCCGGCGCCGCCACGCCTCGACGTCGGCCGGGTCGACCGAAACTCCGTACGCCTGAGCCTGATTGGCGTAGACCGCCGGCAATTCGTCGTCGGTCGCGAATCTGATCCTGATGTCGTCGTTCGAGGTGTTCACCGCTGTATCGGTACCCATGCCTTGCCCTCGGAAACGTGGCCCAGTCCACAGCGCGGGTACAGTGGGGAAGTATCCCTTAAATGGCCTAAGTAACGACTGCGTGGAAAGGGGTTGGCGGATGACCCGCACCGAAAACGACACCTGGGATCTGGCGTCCAGCGTCGGCGCGACCGCGACGGCCGTCGCCGCATCGCGCGCCATGGCGGCCCAGGGCCCGGATCCGCTGCTCGACGACCCGTGGGCGGACCCGCTGGTGCGGGCGGTCGGCATCGACACGTTCGTCAAGCTGATCGACGGCGAGATCGGGCCCGCGGAGGACGATCCGGTGCTGAGCCGCCGGACCATGAAAGAGCAGATCGCCGTGCGCACCCGCTTCTTCGACGACTTCTTCACCCAGGCGACCGGCTCGGGCATCAGGCAGGCCGTCATCCTGGCGTCCGGCCTGGACACCCGGGCCTACCGGCTGAACTGGCCGGCCGACACGGTGGTCTACGAGATCGACCAACCCGCGGTCATCGACTTCAAGACGCGCACCCTGGCCGGCCTGGGCGCCGAACCGGCCGCGCAGCGCCGCACCGTCGCCATCGACCTGCGCGACGACTGGCCGTCGGCGCTGGTGGCGGCCGGGCTGGACACCGCGCGGCCGACGGCATGGAGCGCCGAAGGCCTACTCCCCTACCTGCCGCCCGACGCCCAGGACCGCCTGTTCGACAACATCGCCGCGCTCTCCGCACCCGGCAGCCGGATCGCGACCGAACACCTGGACATGCGCAACGTCCCCTCGGACTGGGCGCAACGGCTGACCGAGCGGTCGCGCCGCATCGGCTCCAACATCAACCTGGCCGAGTTGTTCTACACCGGCGACCGCAACACCGCCGCGGAATACCTCGCCGGGCACGGTTGGCGGGTGGACATCCGCACCACCGAGCAGTGCTACGCCGCCAACGGGTTCGAGTTGCCCAACGACGAGCTGAGCCCCTTCGGCCGCAACTCGGGCTATCTGACGGCGACCCTGGCCTAGGGCCCGCCGCGCCAATGCTCGATGCGGTGGTGATCCGGCGTGAACCCGTGGTCGACGCCCCACAGCACCGCCTGGGTGCGGCTGGCGACGCCTAGCTTGCGGTAGATCGTCCGAATGTAGGACTTCACGGTGTTGGGGCTCAGGTAGGTCAACCGCGCGACGTCGGCATTGCTCTTTCCCTGGGTGATCAGCGCCAGAATCTCCGCCTCCCGGTCGCTGAGCCCCTCGCCGCGGCCGGGCCAGTCCAGCCCGGGTGCGCTGCGGGCGCGCAAGGCCACATCGCTGATGACCTCCTCGCCGGAATGCACGGCCTCCAGCGCGGCGACCAGCTCGCGCGCGGGCAGCGTCTTGGACAGGTACCCGTGCGCGCCCTGTCGCCGCGCGCTCTCGACGAGATCTGGATGAAAGTTCCAGGTGTAGACCACAACTCGGTGCGCCCGGGGATTGGCCACCAGGACGGCGATCTCCTCGTGGTCGGATTCCGGCTGGGCAAACGAGTCGTACAGGACGATGTCGACGGTGTCCTCGACGGGCATGGTGGAGTCGAGCTCCGCGATCACGACGCGGTCGCGGTAGGGGTCGAGCATGTTGGCCACGCCCTTGACGACGACGTCGTAGTCGTCAACGAGCGCAACCGTGATGGGCACGCCCCGAACATTACCTACCTAGGGGTGTATTGCTACCGCCCTTAGGGGTGGTCGACTGGACTCAGCGTCGGGGGAAACAGCCTTCATAGAGAGAGGTTTCGTCATGATCATTCTCGGCATCGTCCTGCTCGTCGCGGGATTCCTGCTCAAGATTTCCATCCTGTGGACCATCGGAGTCATCCTGCTGGTCATCGGCGCCATCCTGGCGATCGTCGGTCATACCGGACACGCCGTCGCCGGCCGCCGGCACTACTTCTAGCGAAACCTACGGGCAGACTCCGCCGCGGAATCGCGTTTGCCCCGGCGGCGCCCGGGTTATTCGACATGAGTACGAGAGGAGCGCGAAATGCCCATCTGGCAATGGATTTTGATCGCTGCCTGTGTCGTCGTCGTGGTCGCCGTGGTGGTTGTCGCGGCGATCGTGGGGAACAGACGTCGGAAATCGCAGCGACTCAGGCAGCACTACGGCTCCGAATACGAGCGCCTGGTGTCGCAGGCCGGAGACAAACAGGCCGCCGAGAAGGAGCTGATCGCCCGGGAACGAAAGCGAGAGAAACTCAACATCGTTCCCCTGAAGCCGGCGGCCCGATCGGATTTCAACGTCCGCTGGCAGCAGGTGCAGACCACGTTCGTCGACGATCCGGCGACGGCAGTCGGCGTCGCCGATCGTCTGGTAACCGAGGTCATGTGCGAACGGGGTTACCCGATCGATGATTTCGATCAGCGGGCGGCCGACATTTCGGTCGACCACCCGCAAATCGTCGACGACTACCGCGCCGCGCATGGCATTCACCTCGCGCAGCAGCGCGGTGATGTGAGCACCGAGCAGCAGCGGGAGGCCTTCGTCCACTACCGGGCGCTGTTTGAGAAGTTGCTCGGGGAGACCGCAGACAACGACACATCAAGGGAGAGAAGCGCATGACCACGCACGAGCAGCCGATCGAGACAACTCAGCCGTTCGACGAACCCTCTAGTGTTCCAACACCGTCGGCGAGCCAGGGCTCGGCGTCGCCGGTGTCGGACGACCCGCCGACGGCTTCGACGCAACCGTCACAACCGTCGATCGGCACGCCGTCGGGGATGTCGGGCGGATCCCCGAATGCCGGCGCCGAGGCGGGACGCGGCCGCGAAACCGCCGCGGACACATCGGAGGCGCGGCGCGAGTCCTCAGCGGAGGAAAACCTCTTCGCCGATGACGAACTCGCGGACCTGCGGGCGCGGTGGGCGGCCGTGCAGGCGGCGTTCGTCGATGATCCGAGGGACTGCGTGCAGAAGGCCGACGTGCTGGTCTCGGATCTGGTCGACCAGCTCACCAGTGGCTTCGCGCATGCCCGCTCCAGGCTCGAAGAACAGTGGGCTCGCGGCGAGGAAGCTTCCACCGAAGACCTGCGGGTGGCGCTGATGCACTACCGCGAATTCTTCGAGCGGTTGCTCGCGGTCTGAGCGGGCGGCGCGCACTGCAACGTGACCTGTTGGCGCAGGGGCTGCAATACTGCGATGTGGATGACGCCCCGGACGACAAGGCCCCATTCACCCGTGAGCAGCTGAAGCGGTTCGCCGGGGAAACCCTGCCGGACTTGATATCCGACCGGGTCCGGCTGCTGTTCGTCGGGATCAACCCGGGCCTGAGAAGCGTTGCCGTGCAAGCCCATTTCGCTCCCCGGGGCAATCGGTTCTGGCCGGCGCTGTTCCGTGCGGGCGTCACCGATCATCTGATCGACGCCTCGGCCGGGTTTACACCCGCCGACCGGAAGTATTTGTTGGACCTCGGAATCGGCATCACCAGCCTCGTCGAGCGGGCGACCGCGAGCGCGGACGAGCTCACGGTCGCCGAGTTCATCGAGGGCCGGAACAGGCTGGACAAAACCGTCCGGCAGTACTCTCCCCGGGTGGTCGCCGTCCTGGGGGTCACCGCCTACCGCGACGCCTTCGGCGACCGCCTGGCGAGGACCGGAATCCAAGTGTCGCCTTACCCCGGAACCGAGCTGTGGGTCCTCCCCAACCCGAGCGGGCGCAATGCCCACGCGTCGCTGCCGAGCCTCGCCGCCGCCTACGGCGAGGTCGCCCGCGCCGCCGGCATCCCTACACGCTCGGACGGCCGGTAGCCAGCACCGCCTCGGCGATCGCGTCGGCCAGCGGCTCGATCTCGCGCGCGCCCAAATCGGCGACGGTGACCCGGATCCCGGGTGGGGTGCGAATCCGGAACCGCGCCCCCGGCGCCGCGGCCCAACCCGCGCCGAGCAGCCGGGTGATCGCCACCGTCTCGTCGGGCACCGGGACCCACACATTGAGTCCGGAGCGCCCGTGGGCGACGACGCCGCGCTCGGCCAGCGCGGTGCGAAGTCGCGTCCGGTTGGCGGCGTACTGCTTCTCGGCCTCGCCGACGAGGCGCGCCGCCGCGTCATCGGACCACAGGCCGACGGCAAGATCCTGCAACAGGTGGCTCACCCAGCCCGGGCCGAGACGCAGGCGGCCGTGCACGCGCTCGACGGTGCGGCGATCCCCGGCCAGGACCGCGACGCGCAGGTCGGGGCCGTAGGCCTTGGACGCCGACCGCACGAACGCCCAGTGGCCGGTCGATCCGGCCAGCGTGTGCAGGGGCGCCCCGGCGATGCCCGCGCAGTGGTCGTCCTCGACGAGCAACACCTCGTCGGCGCGGCCGGCCAGCACCCCGCGCAGCGCGTCCGCGCGGTCCGCGGACAGCGCCGCACCGGTCGGGTTGTGCGCGCGGGTGGTGACGACCACCGCCCGCACGCCCTGCCCGAGCGCCCGGGCCAGGTCCGCGACCAGCGGGCCGTCGTCGTCGACCCGCACCGGCTCCGCCGAAAGACCAAGGGCGGCAAGCAAATCCAACAGGTTGGCCCATCCCGGGTCCTCCACGGCCACCCGGTCACCCGGACGCAGGTGCGCGGTCAACGCGCGCTCGATGCCGTCCAGCGCGCCGCTCGTCACCGCCAGGTGATCGGCCGGGACGCCGTCCGCGGCGAACGCCGCGCGGGCGTGATCGACCAACGCCGGCGACATCGCCGGCTCGCCATAGACCAGAGGCCGGGGGCGCGGGACCCGCGCGGAGGCGATCGGCAGCAGCGCCGGGTCGGGGTTCCCGCTCGACAAGTCGCGCACGCCGGCGGGCACGTCGAGCCCCAGCAGCGAACGGGGCGTCGTCGCGGGGCGGTGCCGCACCCGGGTGCCGCGCCGCCCCGCGGTCTCGATGGCACCGCGATCACGCAACAGGCGGTAGGCCGCGGCCACGGTATTGGCGTTCACGCCGAGCCGGCCCGCCAGGTCGCGGATCGGCGGGAGCGCGTCCCCGGGCGCCAGCGCGCCGTGGGAGATGGCTTCCTCGACGTTGGCGGCTATGGATTCGGCGCCCGTCCCCGTATATTGTACTGGCACGTGTGTAATTATGTACTAGTACGAAGTTAAAGGCAATCCAGTGGACACCGCTTACCGCCCGACCGCCCGAACCACGCCCACCCGCTACCGCGAACGCGCGCGCTACGACCGGCCCACCGTCCACGCGATCCTCGACGAGGCCCTGATCTGCCACCTCGGCTACCAGGGCGCCGGCGGGCCGGTGGTGTTGCCGACGACGCACGCCCGCCTCGGCGAGACCCTCTACCTGCACGGGTCCACCGGCGGCGGCCCGCTGCTGGCCGCCAAGGCGGCACCCGATGGCCTGCGGATCTGCGTCACCGTCACGCTCGTCGACGGCCTGGTGCTGGCCCGATCGGCCATGCATCATTCGGTGAACTTCCGCTCGGTGGTCGTGCTGGGCGCGGCTCGGGTGGTCGACGATGGCGCGGAGAAGCTGCGCGCGCTGCGCGGCCTGCTCGACCACATCCGGCCCGGCCGCGCGGACGACTGCCGCAATCCCAACGCGCGCGAACTCGCCGCGACCGGGGTGCTGGCGCTGGACCTGGCGGAGGTCTCGGCCAAGGTGCGCGCCGGCGGCCCGGTCGACGATCCGGAGGACAGCGCGTTGCCGCATTGGGCCGGCGTGGTGCCGCTGCGCCTGACGGCCGGAACCGCGGTGCCGGCCGACGACCTGGACCCCGCTACGCCGGTGCCGTCGTACCTAGCGCCTTAGCCCGGGGCGCCCGGCGGGTGTTGTCCCACCACGATCCGACCAGCATGACGACACCGGCCCAGGCCGCGCCCAGCAGCCAGCCGGCGACCACGTCGCTGAGGTAGTGCACCCCTAGATAGACACGCGAGAACCCGACCACGGCCGCCAGCCCGATAGCCAGCGCCCACACGATCACCCGCCCCGTCCATGACGCGATCAGCCAGCGGGTCAGCATCCAGGCGAAGATCGAGGCGATCGCGGCCGTGCCGGCCGCGTGCCCGGAGGGAAAGGAATATCCGTCCTCGGTGAGCAGGGCATAAGAGGTGTGCGGACGGTCCCGGACGACCAGGGCTTTGGCGACGACGATCACCAGCCCGATCCCGCCGACGCCGGCCAGCGCGAGCGCCGCGGGTAGCCACGATCTGTACCGCCAAACCACCACGGCGCAGCACAGGGCGGCGAGCGCCGCCAGCGGGACGGGATCGCCCATCGCGGTAATCACCCGCATCGCCCTGGTCAACCACAGGTCACGGTGGGCGGCAACCCACCCGGTCGTCGGTTGATCGACCCCGGCAATGCCGTCACCCTCGAGCACGTCCTCGAGCACGGCCGTAAAGCCGGCCGCCAGCGCCGCGACCACTGCCGCCCCGGCGAGCAGCGCGGCACCGGCGACCTCGTAGGGCGGCAACCGCCGGAGCAGCGGCCAGCCCATGGCGCGCTCGCGCGCCCACGCCACCGCGCGGCGCGGCACCGCGACGTCGCGCACCCTCGCCCATACCCGGCGCGCCAGGCGCTCGTGCCGAGCGATCCAGATCGCGACCGCGGCCAGCAGTGCGAGCGACACCACGGTGCCGGCGCTGACCGGCCCGAAACCGTGTTGACCCATGTCCCGGCTACAGGAGGTAGCGGTAGGCCGGCGAACCGGGTTCGAGGGCCTCGACGTGGATTTCCGTCGCCCGCATCCGTGCCATCAGCCCGTCTAAGCCCGCGGCCGATCCCAGCTCGATCCCGACCAGCGCCTCACCGGTTTCCCGGTTGTTGCGCTTCACGTACTCGAACAGGGTGATGTCGTCGTTGGGCCCGAGCACCTCGTCGAGGAACCGGCGCAGGGCGCCCGGCTCCTGCGGGAAGTCCACCAGGAAGTAGTGCTTGAGACCGAGGTGCACCAGCGAGCGCTCCAGCACCTCGCCGTAGCGCGACACGTCGTTGTTGCCGCCCGAGATGAGGCAGACCACCGTGGACCCCGGCTCCACGTTCGCCTCCAGCAGCCCGGCGACCGCCAGCGCACCCGCCGGCTCGGCGATGATGCCCTCGTTCTGATACAGGTCCAGCATCGCGGTGCACACCGCCCCCTCGTCGACCGTGGTGATCGACACCATGTCGCCGGCGGCGGCCAGCGCCGCGTAGGTCAGCGTCCCGGCCCGTTTCACCGCGGCGCCGTCGACGAACTGGTCGACGTGGTCGAGCGTCACCGGCTCGCCGGCGGCCAGCGCCGCCATCATGGCCGCAGCACCGGCGGGCTCGACGCCGAGCACCGCGGTGTTCGTCGTCCGTTCGGCCAGGTAGGTGGTGATGCCGGAGATGCAGCCGCCGCCGCCCACCGGGACGACGACCAGGTCGGGCTCCGCTTCGAGTTGGTCGAGCAGCTCCAGCGCGATGGTGCCCTGCCCGGCCATGGTGCGCAGGTCGTCGTACGGCGGCACCAGCGTGGCGCCGGTGCGTTGGACGTCGTCGAGCGCCGCCTCGGCGGCGAGGTCGTAGGTCGACCCGCCCACGATCAGCTCGATGAAGTCCCCGCCGTGGTAGCGAATCCGGTCGCGCTTTTGTTTGGGCGTCTTGGCCGGCACGTAGACGCGGCCGTGCACGCCGAGCGCGCGGCAGGCGTAGGCGAAGCCCTGCGCGTGGTTGCCCGCCGAGGAGCACACGACGCCCGCGGCCAGCTCCTCCTGGGAGAGCTGCACCAGCAGGTTGTACGCGCCGCGCAGCTTGTAGGAGCGCACCACCTGCAGGTCTTCGCGCTTGAGGAAGACCTGCGCGCCGGTGATGGCCGACAGCCGATCGCTCAGCTGCAGCGGGGTGGGCGTGACCACGGGGGCGATCCGCTGAGCGGCAGCTTCAATGTCGGCCGCGCTAAGCGGCGACCTGCTCGGCGTTTGGCTCAGTTCAGCGGACACCGATCAATGGTCCCATGCCGCCTTCAGCCGACCGGGCTGAGCACGAAGACCGGGATCTGGCGGTCGGTCTTCTTCTGGTACTCGGCGTAGTCCGGCCATGCCTGCACGGCGCGCTCCCACCAGGTGGCCTTCTCGTCGCCGAACACCTCGCGGGCGTCGTAATCGCGGGTGACGGCGCCGTCCTGCAGCTCGACGCGCGGGTTCTTCTTGATGTTGTAGTACCAGACGGGGTGCTTCGGCGCCCCGCCGAGCGAGGCGACGACGGCGTACTCGCCGTCGTGCTCGACGCGCATCAGCGGGGTTTTGCGGATCTTGCCGGTCTTGGCCCCCACGGTGGTCAGCAGGATGACGGGCTTGCCCTTGAGCTCGGTGCCTTCGGTCCCGCCGGATTCGGCGTATTTGTCGGCTTGTTCGCGGGACCAATCGAGCGGGCTGGGTGCGTATTCACCTGAAAGTGGCATGTCACCAACTCTAGGCGGCGTTCCCGGCTAGGGCGCCGGGCCCGTGAGATAGCGCGCGAGCACCGGGCGCACCCACTCGGTAAGCGTCGCGTCGTCCATATCCGCCAGCGCCGGCACCCCAACGACGTTGCGGGCCATCGCAATTCCCAGCACCTGGGAGCCCACCAGCGCGGCCCGCTCGGCGGCGCGGTCGGGGGTGACGACCGCCAGCGCCGGAGCCACCTGCTCGACGAACACCTCGAGCAGCGCGTCGGCGGCGGCCCGGTTGGTCGCGGCAGCGCGCAGCAGCGGCAGGAAAGACCCGTGCGGGTCCCACACCCTTACGAACAGCGGCACCAGGACGTCCGCCATTTGCTCGGGCGCGAGGCCCGAGAGATCGGGAAAAGTGACTTCGAGCCGGGAAACGGCGGCGAACAGGTCCGCCTTGCTGCCGAAGTAATGCATGACCAGGGCGGGATCGACGCCGGCCTCCGACGCGATCGAGCGGATGGTGGTCCGCTCGAAGCCGTGGGCGGAGAACTGGCCGCGCGCGACGCGCTGGATCGTCGCGCGGGTGGCCTTCCCGTCGCGAGTCTTGGCAGGCATGGGCGAAATTATATTCAACAACTGTTGACACGGCCAGCACCGGGCGCCTACCGTCGAGTTCAACAACTGTTGAAATCATCGAGGAGGCCCCGCCATGACCGTGACCGTCATCCAGATCGGACTCGATCCCGAGGTGATCGACTGCTCGTCACCGGATTTCGCCCAATTCCCGGGGCTGTCCAGGGAGTCGCTGCGGGCGGCCAACGACGACAACGTCGCGGGCCTGCGCGCCGCCGGCTATGACGTGGACAACTGCCTGATCGACTTCGGAACGGCGGGCGCCGACAACGCCCGCCAATGGCTGGAGGCCAAGCGCTACGACGCGGTGCTGGTCGGAGCCGGGATTCGCCTCGTCCCCGGCAACACCCTGCTGTTCGAGTCGATCGTCAACGCCGCGCACGCGACACAGCCCGGCTGTCGCTTCGTCTTCAACCGCGCGGCGGTGTCCACGCCCGGCGACATTCGCCGCTGGTTCCCCGAGCCGGAGGGAGCGGCCCGATGAGCACCGTGCACACCGTCGACGTCCTGGTGGTTGGCGCGGGCCCAACGGGCCTGACCGCCGCCGGCGACCTGGCCCGCGCCGGGCGATCGGTCGCGGTGCTGGAACGCTGGCCCACCGAAAACCCGTCGAGTCGCGCGTTCGCCACCATGGCCCGCACCCTCGAGGTCCTCGACGCCCGGGGGCTGGCCGACGACCTGTTGGCGCTCGGGCACCGCGCACCGGGCGTGAAACTGTTCGCCGGGGCCCGCATCGACCTGACCCACCTCGACTCTCCGTACCCGTTCGTGTTGGTGACCCCGCAGACCAACGTCGACGCGGCGCTGCACCGCTATGCGGCCGGCGAGGGCGCCGACATCCACCGCGGCATCGAGGTGATCGCGCTCGGCCAGGATGCCGATGGCGTCACCGTCACCGCCCGACCCAAGGACGACGGCGATCCCGCGCATCAGCAGACCTGGCGGTCGCGGTATGTGGTCGGCGCCGACGGCGCCCACAGCAGCGTTCGAGCGTTGCTGGGCGCCGAGTTTCCCGGCAAGACGGTGCTGATGTCGATCGTGCTGGCCGACGTCAAGCTCGCCGACGGACCCTCCGACGGCGGGTTGACCGTGGGAGCCACCGGGGACGTCCTGGGGTTCCTGGCGCCCTACGACCGCCACGACGCGGACGGCTCGTGGTATCGGGCCATGGTGTGGGACCGCGACCACCAGGTGCCCGACCGTGAACCCGTCGACGACGGCGAGATCGTTGACATCCTTACCCGGGCCATGCGCACCGATTTCGGTGTGATCGATATCAGCTGGAGGTCCCGATTCCATTGCGACGAAAGACAAGTCGAGCAGTACCGGCACGGCCGAGTATTCCTCGCCGGTGACGCCGCGCACGTGCACTCCCCGATGGGCGGCCAGGGCATGAACACCGGCATCCAGGACGCCGCCAATCTTGCCTGGAAGTTGGATGCCGTGCTCGGTGGCGCCGACGACCGATTGCTGGACTCCTACCACGACGAGCGGCACCCGATCGGCAAACGCGTGCTGTTCCAGTCCGGATTGATGGCCCGCGCCGCCACGCTGCATCCGCGGCCGGCCCGGTTGCTGCGTAACCTATTGGCGCCCAGTCTGCTTCGGATCCCTGCGGTGCGAGACCTGGTGGCGGGCAGTTTTGCCGGCACGACGCTGCGTTACGGCCGGCGCGGGCTGGTCGGCACGCGCGCCACCCAGATACCCCTGGTCGAGGGACGGTTGACCGAGCTGCAACGCACCGGGGGATTTGTCTTGGTGCGCGAACACGGTACCGCGCCGGTCGAGGCACCCCGGATGCTGCAGGCCGAGCGGGCCGACCAGGGTCCGGCCGTGTTGGTGCGTCCCGACGGGTACATCGCCTGGGCGGGGCCGTCGGCCGAGGCACCCGTTCGGCAGGCGAGCGCGGCGGGCACTCCTGCCTACTGAGGCAACTGGGGTGCGATCTTCCGGGCTAGCTCTCCCGCAGTCACCGCGGCTAGGTCGCCGCCGTCCGGGCCAGCTCCGCGATCGTGTTGACGCGCCCGATGGCGGTGGCGATCTCGTCGGCGAACTCGCGGCGTCGCTGGGCGAGTTGCGGGTCCTCGAACGCGTCCACCAGCTCCCGGTGCCGCGCCAGCCGCAGCGCGGTCTTGAACAGCTCCATCGACCGCGACTCAGCGTTGGCGATCCGGCGCTGCAGCTCCCACTGCTTGCCCACCTCGAGGCATTCGGTCAGAAAGACGTCCTCGTCGAAAGATTCGTCGTCGTAGGCGGCCAGCCGGTCGGCGACGATGTGGTAGGCGTCCAGGAACGGGCGCAGCACCAGGTGCGCCAGCAGCAGGTCGGCCTTTTCCAGCAGCCCGCGCACGTCGGCCGCGGGGACGGCCTTGCTGGTGTCCTCCACCCGCCCGATCAGGCGGACCTCGTCGGCCAGTTCCTTCTCGAACTGGGCCCGCGCGGAGAACAGGAACTCGAACTTCAGCAATTCGCGCAGGGCCAAGGCCTCGTCGCGAACGGCCGCCGGTGACACCAGCCGGTCCACTGAGTTCTCGGCGGCTTCGATGGCGGCCAGCAACGCGGTCTCGGCGATCGCGCGGTCGACCAAGATGTGGATGGCGGTGTTGCGGTAAAACGCCGCGACCAGGTGCTGGTCGGCTCCGATGCCCCAGACGGGTTCGGTGCCGGCGTCGTAGACGCTAACCACGCCCGAGGCGACGAGCTGGTGCAGCGTCCAGCGGATCGTCGAGCGGTTCGTCAGGTCGGCGGCGCCGGCCACCGTCCAGTTGCGCGCCGCGATATAGCTCGCCAGCGGACGCACCGTGGCCAGCACCTCGCTGATCGACAACGAGCGGTCCGCGCCCAGCAGCGCGAGGCTGACCACCGCGGTGGGGGTGACCGGGGTCGCGCGGTTGATCCGGTGCTCGACATCCAGTGCGATGCGCTCGATTTCCGTCCCGGTACCCGACGCCGAGGTGTCCAAGGCGCGCAACTCCTCCAGGCGCTTGCGCAGCGGCAGCGGTTCGCCGAAGTCCAGGTAGGCACGACCGAGCCGCTCGCCCTGCTGTCGCGCCAGCCGGACCAGGAACCGGAAGTCCTCCGGCCGTTTCGCCGCACCGTAGGCTTCGGCGGTCATCGCCTCCACCTCGTGCAACTGGTCGTAGACGATCGAGGTCGGCACCAAATAGACCTCGGGGCCGTCGATTTCGTCGACGGCGTCGCTGATGTAGCGCAGGATGCCGTACACAGGTGGGCGCAGCTTGCCGGTCCGGGTGCGGCCCCCTTCGATCGACCAGGTGAGGTTGGCGTGGTTTTGCACCAGCTGGGCGGCGTAGGCGCGCAACACGAACCGGTACACCGGAATGTCCTTGGTCTGACGGCGGATGAAGATCGTGCCCGTGCGCTTGGCCCAGGCGCCCATCGGGAAGAAGTTCAGGTTTGCGCCGCCGAAGGTGAGCGCGGGCGAGAGCCGGTTGGCCTGGAGCGACTCGGGCAGCAGCAGCCCGTCCAGGTAGGAGCGATGCGAAAAGGCAAACGCCAGAGTCGCCTTGCGGTCCAGCTTGCGCAGCTGGGCGATCTGATCCTCGTCGACGAGGATGTCGTAGGCCCGCATCAGCCAGCAACTGAAGCTGCGCCACGCCCTGACCGCCCGCTCATCGAGCGACGGCGCCATCTCGCGCAGGTAGCCGGCGGCCTCGGCGCGCACGTCGTCGCGATCGCGCCCGAGCTCTTCGGCCAGCTTGGCCAGCCGCTCGTTGTACCACGGGGCCGCCAACAGCTCGACCACCTCGTCGGGATCGGTCGGCAACGGCGTCGTCGACTCGTCGACAATCCCACTGCGCTGCAGCAGCTTTCGCACCCCAGCGCGACCGATTTCGCGCGCCGACACCACCGGCCCCCCGCTCACGCCGGCTGCGCCGTCGCGGCTTCGGCAGGTTCGTGGACGTCGGGATGAAGGTCGCTGGAATACAGTTCCTCGATCTCCCCCGCGTACTTCGCCATGATCGGCTTGCGCTTGAGCTTCATCGTGAGCGTGATCTCGTCCCCGCCCGGCTCCCACAGCGTGGGCAACACCCGGAACCGCTTGATCTGCTCCACCCGAGACAGTTTCGCGTTGCCCTCGGCGACACCCGCGGCGATCTGCGCGATGACGTCCGGGTGGTTCGCCAACGCGGACGGAGAAGCATCCGCCAGCCCGTGCCGTGCCGCGTAGGGGCCGACCGAGTCGGCGTCGAAGACCATCAGGGCGGCGTTGTACGGCCGGCCGTCGCCGATCGTGATCATCACGCCGACCATCGGGCAGGCGGCCAGCACGGTGTTCTCAATGTTGGCCGGCGACATGTTCTTTCCGGCCGCGTTGATGATCAGCTCCTTCTTGCGGTCCACCACCCGCAGATAACCCTCGGCGTCGGCCTCGAAGATGTCGCCGGTGTGCAGCCAGCCGTCCTCGTCGATCGCCTCGGCGGTCTTGGCGGGTTCCTTGCGGTAGCCCTTCATCACCAGCGGACCGCGGACCAGCAACTCGCCGTCGTCGGCGATCTTTCCCTCGAGACCGGGCAGCAACTTGCCGACGGTGCCGAGGCGGGCGTCGCGCGGATTGCTCACGGTAGCCACGCAACTCAGCTCCGACATGCCCCAGACCTCGGCGATCGGGATGCCGATGCTAAGGAAGAAAGCCAGCGTCTCGATGGGAATCGGCGCCGCACCGGATACCGCCCACCGCAGTTCGCCGAAGCCGAGCCGCTCCCGCAGCTTCGACAACACCAGTTCGTCGGCCTTTGCCCACTCGGCGGCCAGCTCGTCCGACATCTCCTCGCCGGCCACCAGGGCGGCGGCCCGCCGGGCGGCCACCGACATCGCCCACTGCAGCGCCTGCCGCTTGACTTCGTCCGTCTCGTGGCTCACCGCGAATTCGATTGCGGCCTTCAGCTTTTCCCACACCCGGGGCACCGCGCCCCACACGTTGGGCCGCACGTCGGGCAGCGCGGCGGCGATGGCGCGCGCGTCCGAGACGGTGGTCACCTGGGAGCCGAACACCTCCAGGCTGTAGAGACCCTGCACCCGGTCGGCGATGTGCGCCGTCGGGAGGAACGACGTGACCCGGTCACCGAACTTGGCCGGGAGCACGGAGTCGAGGGCGAACGCCTCGAACAGCAGGTTGGCGTGGGTCATCTCCACGCCCTTGGGGTTTCCGGTGGTCCCGGACGTGTAGATGAGCGTGACCACGTCGTCGGGTTGCACCGCCCGCCAGGTGGATTCGAAGTCGAAGTCGTCGCGTGCGGCGGCATAAAGGTCGTCGACCGAGATGGTGCCCGGCGGCGAGCCGTCGATGCACACGATGTGCTCGATGGGTGCGCCGCTCGCGCGAATGCGGTCGACGTACTGCTCCTCGCAGATCGCCACCTTGGTGCCGGCGTTCTCGAACAGGTAGGTCAGCTGCTCGGCGGGCAGCGTGTTGTAAACCGAAAACGAAATGGCACCAACGTGTTGGGCGCCGATCTCCAACGGGTAGAACTCGATCCGGTTGGCCATCATCAGTGACACCGTGTCGCCGCGTCCCACTCCGAGCCCCGACAGGCCGGCGGCGACCTTGCGCACCTGCTCGGCGAGCTCGCGCCACGTCAGCGTCTGGGTCCCGCCCGGAGTCCGCAGCGCGATGGCGTCCGGCTCGATCGACGCGGTGCGCTGGAACGCCTCGCACAACGTGACCGGACGTTCGGTTGTCGTCATTCCTCGTTCTCCTTGCCGCCGGATCAGCACAGCCCCTCGTGAGCGTACGTCCGTGGGTTGTGGCGCGGAACACATCACCCGGCATCGGGGCGCCACAGCTGCACCGTGGTCGACGCACCGCCGGGCAATTCGAGGAGTTCGATGGGGGTGCCGTCGGGATCGTAGATGAAGAACATCCGCACGCCGCCGATGTCGACGGGCGCCTCGGCCCGCACGCCGGGGTGGTGGCGCCGGACGACGTCGTAGGTGGCGTCGAGATCGTCGACCCGGAACGACACGTTCGTGTAGCCCAGATGCGGGCCGCTCGGGGACGCCGTCACCTCCCCCAACGACAGCAGCTCGACCATGGCGGCGCCGATCAGCCCGCCGACCATGCGGCCCTGTTGCGCGGCCCCGCCGGTCACCGAGTCCAGTCCGGCCCCGGCCAATTCGACGTCGAACACGACATCCATGCCGAGCACCGAGGTGTAGAACACCACGGCGGCCTCGATGTCGGAGACGCCGATGCAGACGTGGGAGAAGTTCTGCACGGCGATCGGCTGGGGTTCGCTCATTGCTGCTCCTCGATTTCTAGATCGCGTACGGGACCGCTGGCGCGGTGTGAATCCCACAGGTGCAGGCGTCAATCGACGGACACGTGCACCGCATGCCCCACTCGATGACCGCACGCGCCCGGGCCAGCGACTCCAGCTGCGCGTCGATCTCGGCCAGCTTTGTCTCGGCCAGGGCCCGGCTGGCGGGACGTCCGGGCGCGTCGTCGGCGAACAGCAGCTGGATCTCCTCCAGCGCGAAGCCGGCGGACTTGCACAGGCGGATCACCTCGAGGCGGGCGAGCACCGAATCGTCGTAGCGGCGCTGCCCGCCCAGCCGCGCCGGCGCCGACACCAACCCGATCTGCTCGTAGTAGCGCAGCGTGGTGGCCGCCACCCCGGCCCGGCGCGCCACCTCCCCGATCGTCAGGGTTGGAGCCATGGTGCCTCCGAAAACCTCGATGCTTGACTTAGAGCTAACTCTAAGTCGTTGACTGGGAGCATGGATACTCCCACGCTCGACGAGCTGAGCCGCGCCCGCTACGCCCTGCTCCGGTCCTTCCGCCGCGACGGCACCCCGGTCGACACCCCGATCTGGTTCGGCCTCGACGGCGACGCGCTGGTGTTCCGAACCAAGGTGGGGCCGAAGACCAGGCGGCTGGCGGCACGTCGCGACGTCGAACTGGCCGCCTGCGACTACCGGGGTCGGGTGCGCCCCGGCGCCACGACGCTGGCCGGCCGAGCGACGATCCTGTCCGGCGCCGACGCCGAGCGGGCCAACCGCCTGCTGCACCGGCGCTATGGCTGGCAGTGGAACATCGTCCCGCTGATCAAAGTCCCGGGCGTGACCAACGTCCACGGGGACCTGTGCGTCCGCGAAAGGCTGCGGCGCGCCCGAGACCGTCGCGTCTGGGCCGACAGCGCGATCGTGCGGGTGGAGCTGCCATGACCGCCACCAAGGCCGGACTGCCCGACCCCGTCCGCTCCCCCACCGTCCTCGAATGTTGCGGCGCGGCAACCGGACTCGTTCGCGGTCTGGTGTGGCCCCGGCGGCTGGACGGGCGGCTCATCCGTAGCATCGCCGACGCGGGACTGCCCGATCCCCGCGGCACCGTCGCGGTGACCGCGCTGCCGCAGGTGCCCCGCTCGGTGCCGACGGCCGCCATCGTCGAGGGCACGTTCAAACCTGCGCGCGTGGAGAACTCGCTGACGTCGTTCATCGTCACGCACCCGGAGGCCACGTTCATCGTCGACCCCGCCGTGTGCACGGACGTCGATCGGCGGGCGATCGCCCAACTACCCGCCGCGCTGCGTGGCGTGGTCCGGCCCCCCGCGGACACCATCCCCACCGTCGCGGCGTTGGCACGGCTGCCGGAAACGCCGCGGTTGGATTTCGCACTGCCCACCCACGCGCACTGGGATCACGTGTCGGGGCTGCTGGACCTGCCCGAGCTGCCAGTGCTCTTGCACCGCAAGGAAAACGAGTGGATCGGTGCCGGCCCGGTGGCGCCGGTGGGCGGTGTCCGCGATTCCCTGCGCGATCGGCGCCTCACCGAATACGACCTGGACGGTCCGGCGGTGCTGACCTTCACCGCGAGCCACGACCTCTTCGGCGACGGCTCCGTCCTGCTGGTGGACCTGGCCGGGCACACCCCGGGCAGCGTCGGGGTGCTCACCCACACCGCCCGCGGATGGATCTTGATCGCCGGTGACGCCGCCTGGCACCGACTGCAGATCGAGAAGGTCCGCCAAAAGTCCAGCTACCCAGGGGCTTTGGTCGACGTGGACCGCGATCAGACCTTCCGGACGCTGCACCGGCTGCACCTGGCGCGGCACGCGGTGACGATCGTCCCGACCCACGACCACCAGGCGGCGCAGGTCCTACTGGAGCGAAACGCGTAGTTGCAAAGACGCCCTCGCGCGAAAGGTGCTAGGCCGGCAGCTGCTGCGCCGCCTGGTGGTCGTGGGTCGGGACGATCGTCACCGCGTGCCGCGCCAGGTGCAGCCGGTGCAGCGTCCGGA